>NZ_JBHYJD010000092.1:0-20360 GCF_042740555.1 Nonomuraea sp. NPDC059007
CGCACATCCCGATCTTGCCTCTCCAGGCTCAGCAGCGCGCTCAGCCCCTGGCGTAACGGGAGTGCCTACTCAGAAAGGTAGGGCGGCATGAGCGCGCTGACCGCCGCGGCCGACCTGCGCCGCCTGGTCGGCCGCGACCTGCGCCGCGAGCTGCGCACCCCGGACAGCCTGATCGTCAACCTCGCGCTGCCGGTGATCATCATGCTGTTGTTCGTGTACGTGTTCGGCGGCGCGATCACCACGGGGTCGAGCGGGCTGGACTACATCGACTTCGTCGTGCCCTCCGTCCTGCTGATGTCCGGCGGGTACGGCTCCGCCCTCACCGCCGTGGCCATAGCCGACGACATGACCGGCGGCATGATCGACCGCTTCCGCACGCTCCCGATCAGCGGCTGGACGGTGCCGGCCGGGCACGTGGTGGCCTCGGTGGTGCGCAACATGGTGGCGTCCGCGATCGCGCTGGCAGCGGCGGTCGCGCTCGGCTTCCGGCCCTCGGCCTCGCTCGCCGAGTGGGCCCTGGTGCTGGCGCTGGTGGCGGCGTACCTCCTGGCGATGTCGTCGCTGGCGGTGATCTGGGGGCTGGCCGTGCGCTCGACGCAGGCGGCCGGGGCGTTCAGCTTCGTCGTGCTCTTCCTGCCGTACCTGTCCAACGGGGTGGTCCCGGCCGAGACGATGCCGCCGGTGCTGCGCGCCTTCGCCACCCACCAGCCGGTCACGTCCGTGGTGGACACGCTGCGCGCGCTGCTCCTGGACCAGCCGATGGGCTCGTCGGCGGCGCTGGCGGCCGCCTGGCTCGGGGGCGCGGTCGCGGTCAGCATCCCGATCGCGGCCGTCCTGTTCAGGCGGCGGACCGCCAGATGAGCTCACCCCCAGCCGACGCCGCGTCCGGGGGTGAGGCGGGACGAGAGCACCGCGACCGCGATCAGGGAGTACGCGACCGCCAGCGCGGCGCACATGGCCAGGTCGAAGAACCACTGCCCGGAGGTGTGCGCCCACAGGGCCTCCCGCTCGCCGGGCAGGCCGGTGAGGGAGGCGGCGGCGGCCAGGCCCCACCGGTCGGGCAGCAGCGCGGCGGTCACGGCGAGCGCGCCGCCGCCGGACAGATCCGCGGTGGAGCCGTTCAGGGCGATCTGGGCGACCGAGGTGAGGGTGACGGCGAGCACGGCCTGTTCCAGCTTGCGCACCGAGACCGAGATGAGCAGCCCGAGTGACATGGCCGACACCGACAACACCGCCAGCACCAGGAAAAGGTCCAGCGTTGGTGTCGTCCACAGGGACGCGGCCGGTCCCGGGCGGATCCAGGTGAAGACCAGCGCCATGATCAGCGCCTGCAGGATCGCCACGGCGGCGAAGACCTGCCATTTCGCCGCGAGCACGGCGGTGACCAGGACGCCGGTGCGGTGTTCGCGGGTGATCGTGCCCATCTCGGCGACGATGTCGCTGTAGGTGAGCGCCTGCCCGCTGAGCATCGCCAGCGTGGTGAGCAGGCTGATCGCGGTGACCGCGTCGCCCGAGGCGCCCTTGCCGAGGCCGTCGGGGCCGGTGACCCAGGCGGCCAGCGCCGCGGAACCGGCCGCGACCAGGAACGGCATCAACGCCACCGCCCATCTCCTGACCGGCCCGGTCGAACCCGCCCGTACGCCGCGGGTGGCCAGCAAGGCGACCTGGCGCGACAGCAGCACGCGCCACTGGCGGGTGAACGTGGCCGGCGGCCGTCTGCGCTTGACCCGCGGGCCCGGCCGGGCGTCGGCGCCGCCTGCCCGGATGTGGGCGGCCGCGTCGCGGGCTTCGGCGTCGGCCTGGCGGCTGCCGTACCGGATGGCGAAGCTGTCGGCCTGGACGTCGAGGTCCTTCATCAGCGCGGCCCAACGCTCGCGCTCGAGGTCGGGCAGGACCCGCTCGGGCGGGCCGTAGAAGACGGGCCTGCCCTGTTTGACCACGACGAGGACCTGGTGGGCCTGGCCGAGGTGTTCGACGGCGTGTGTGACGATCATGACGGTGGCCTCGTGGGTCTCGGCGTATTCGCGAAGGAAGGTCATCACCTCGTGGTCGAGCCCGGGGTCGAGGCCCGAGGTCGGCTCGTCGAGGAGCAGGAGCGTCGGTTTGTTCAGCAGCTCCATCGCGATCGACACGCGGCGCTGCTGGCCACCCGACAGGGCGCTGACGCGGTAGTGGCGGCGTTCGTCGAGCTTGAGGTCGCGGCAGACCTCGCCCACGCGCGTCCCGGTGCGGCGGCCCGGCCCGCGCAGGCGGTAGGCGTAACGCAGGAGCTGGTCGACGGTGAGCGTGGCCAGCAGGTCCGTGCCCTGCGGCACGAACCCGAGCCGCTCCCTGATCTGCGGCCCGTGCGCGGCCAGCGACAGCCCCTCGAAGTACAGCTCGCCCGCGCTCAGCGGCAGCTCGCCCAGCAGCGCGCTGAACAACGAGCTCTTGCCCGCCCCCGACGGCCCGAGTATCGCCAGCAGCGTGCTCTCCGGCTGCACGAACGACATGTCCCTGATCCGGTAGTACTGGTCGGTGCTCGCCTCCAGCCCGAAGGCGACGACCTTGCGTTCGCCGAGCCTGCTGACGTCGAGCGCGTCGAGACCGGGCAGCACGTAGTAGCGGTACTCGCCGAAGTCGAAGTGGTCGCCCGGCGCGAGCAGCGCCTCGCGTACCGCGCCGCCGCCGATGTAGGGGCCGTTGCCCCGGCCGAAGTCGCGCAGCCGCAGGTGCTCGCCGTCGCGGGCGAGGCGGAAGTGCCGGGGTGCCGCATAAGGCTCCCCCAGCCGGTACGGCTCCGCCGAGTCGGCCCCGAACACGTTCTCCCCCGGCCCCAGGGCGATGCGGAAGGCCGGCGGGCGTACCGGCTCCACCTCGACCGGCGGCGCCACCGTGGCCGCCCGCCTGACCCAGGCCGGCGCCTGCCCGCCGAAGCGGAGCTGGTCGGCGACCCACGCCTTGTCCGGGTGGAAGCGCAGCAGGGAACGCAGGTAGGCGTCGAGCCTGCGGCCGTACAGGCGTTCGGCCAGCCGTACCCGGGCCGAGGCGACCTCCAGCGACTGCTCGCGCAGCGCCTCGGTCCGCACCCGGTCGGCGGTGGCCGCGTCGAGCGCGGTCTTGGCGCGCGCGGCCACCTCGCGGGCGGCGGCGAGCCGGCGGGCGCGGTGGCGGCGGCGGCGCGCGCGCACGACGACGTCGTCGAGCCCGGTGTCGCCGGGACGCCGCTCGCCCTCCTCCTCGGCGGTGAGCGGGCGTGCGAGCGCGGCCACCCTTGCGTCGGCCAGTCGGCTGATCTCGCGGGCGGCCGCCTCGCGGGAACCGGCCTCGGCGATCAGACCGGGCAGGGGCGCGATCTGGCGCTGGTGGCGAATGTACTCCTGGTGGTAGACCTGCTGCGCCTCGCCGATGATGACGTCGCGGTGCGGCGAGCTGATCGGCTGGGGACGCGGGGTCTTGGGCCGGTCGGGGATCTGGCGCAGGCCGTCGCGCAGGCCGTGCCACCAGTCGCTCCAGCGGGTACGCACGTCGTAGGCGAGCGGTTTTATGGTTTCGGGCATCGTTCCCGCCGGATGACGACCTTGCGGTTCTGGTTGGCCTTGGCCGGGTCGAGCCGGCCGTCGGGCAGGGTGTCGTCGACACGGTCATCCCAGTCGGTGCCGACGCCCCTGGCGGTGATCTTGTTCTCCGGCACGCCCAGGGAGACGAGGATCTGCTTGACCTTGTCCGCCCTGGCCTGGGAGAGCGGGCGGTTGATCGCGTCGCCGCCCTCGGAGGAGGTGATGCCGATCAGCTCGACGGGCCGGCCGGCGTCGGCGAGGTCGGGGGCGAGCTCACGCAGCGTGGCCGTGGCCGCGGCGGGGTGGCGGAAGTCCGCTTTGCCGCGGATGAAGCCGACGTCTCCGGCGTTCCGCAGGACGAGGTCGCCGCAGGGCCGAATCGGCGTCGGCGTGGGCATGGCGATCGTCGCGACCGGGGGCAGTCCCGGCATGGCCGAGGGCTGGCCCGGGCCCGTCGTGATCTCGGCGCAGGCGGCGCCCGCGGCCGTGGCGGCCTTGGTCCAGATCGCGCCCAGGTTCTCGCTCACCCTCGGCGGCAGGTCCACCTGCGGGTCGGCGGCCAGTCCCAGCCCGTCGAACAGCACGCGCCGCCCGGTCAGGTCGGGCAGCAGCTTTCCGCCGACGAGGTGGTCGGTGAGGTCGTCGGGGTCGGCGTCCAGCACGCCGTCTTGCGTGAAGTCCAGGTCGCCCTCAGTGGCCAGCGCGGAGTCGACCACGACGATGCTGCCGCCCTCCCCCGCCATGCGGGCGGCCACCTCCAGCGCCTTGAGCACGTCCGCCTCCGCCTTCACGGCCTTGGCCTGCGCGTTGATCGCGGCGGAGATGTCGGTGACGTGCCGGTTCACGCTCGCCTCCAGCGCGGGCGTGTTGGCGGCGGAGGAGGCGAACCGGGTGGAGTAGATCGGCTGCGGGTCCCCGTCGAGCCGGACGGCGTACACGCTGTGGCGCGCCATGAGGACCTTCCTGATGAGGGCGTTGAGCTCGGGGGAGATCACGGGCGCGGGCGAGTTCGACCGGGCGCCGATCACCAGCGCCAGCGAGCCGCCGTCGCCGACGCAGGCCAGCGGTTTGGCGGGCGGCTGGTCCACGCCGCACGCGGTCAGCGCGACCGTCAGCGCGACGCCCGCGAGCGCGGTTCTTCTCATGGGTCCTTCTTCCAGTGCGGGCGGTGGTCGGACTGGAACATCGCGTTGGTGGCGCTGGGGTCCTGGTGGTACGCCGCGTGGTGGACCCGGACCATCTGCTTCAGCTCCTCGGCGAGCGCGGCACGGGTGCCCATCTCGGCCAGATGCCGCTGCCTGGCCTCGCGCAGCTCCTCGGCGTACTGGATGCGCTCGCTCTGCGCCCTGCTCAGCCGGGCGCTGGAGGCCGCGGCGGCCTCGGTGACGGTGCGCAGGTTGCGCATCGCGCGGGCGTAGTCGGAGCGGGCCGGATGCGTGGTCAGGTAGCCGCCGAGCGCGGCGACCAGGCCGGTCGCCAGGTAGAGCGCGAGGAAGACGCCGGCCATCCCGAGGGCGGCCGGCAGGTCGGGGGCGGCGGCGGGGCCGCCGATGACGATCGCGGGCGGCTCGCCGGCGTCGCCGAAGAAGTAGCGCAGCGCGGCGGCGCCCACGCCCAGCACCAGCCAGACCAGGAAGCAGAGCACGACCCATCGGATCCGCCGCTTGGTCCCGGCGCTCGCCTCGCGGGCCTGGACGCCGATCTGGTGGCTCAGGTACAGGGCGGTGCTGGTCAGCCCGGCCACGATCAGCGCCCCGGCCACCGGGGGCAGGTCGGCCAGCAGGATCTGCATGACCTGCCAGAACGCGGCGGCGTCCGCGCCCGCCGCCAGCACCAGCGCCACCACGTGCAGGAACGTCGCCGGTGAGCGCCCGGCCAGCAGCGGCGGGTCGGCGAACCCCGGCCGCGCCGGATCCTGGCCGGTCAGGCGGTCCCTGGCCGAGTCCACCGCGGTCCTGGCGTCGGCCAGGCGGCGCTGGAGGTAGGCGTCGCTCTTCTCGTACTGGGCGAGGGCCGGCTCGATCGTGTTGATCCTGGCCACGCTCTCCACCTGGAAGCCCGCGTACTCGGCGGCGGCCTGGTGCTGCCAGGTCTCGTGCCAGGCGTTGATCAGGTTGTCGAGTGATCCCGCGGTGAGCTCGTCGGTGCCGGGCGCGAGCCGGTCGGCGTACGACTGGGTCAGCACCAGATGTCCGGCCCGGTCGACCGGCGTCGGCCGGAAGGTGTTGCGGGACGGTGGCGGCGCGTGCGCCTCCTGGAACGGCATGCCGCCCAGGCCGGTGATGCGCAGGTCCCGCCTGCGCAGCCACCACCGCCTGAACGCCTGGAACACCCTCATGCGCTCTCCGTCGGTTCGTCGCGGATCCATCGGGGCAGTTCGGGCGCGCTCAGCTTGAACAGCAGGTTGAGCGGCCCGGGATCGGGATGCCGGGCCAGCAGCCCGGTCAGGTACACCGCGCGCCGCCGCCGGAAGTGCTCGTGCACGCGCAGCGCCCGTGCCCGCGCCACCCGCGGCCGCAGCTCCTGCCGCTCGGCGAGCGAGACGGCCCGCTCTCTCTGCTCGTCGAGGCGGGCGTGCAGGTCCTCGAAGGCGCGCAGCGCCCGTAGCCGGGCGTTCTCTCTGGCGGTACGGCGGCGCCGTTCGATCAGCGCGTCCGGATGGGTGAGCGGGTCGAGCTCGGCCGGTCCCCTGCGCAGGTCGTCCTTGGTCAAGGGCCGCGCGCACTCCTCCTCGGCCAGGCGCAGCCGGTGCCCGGCCTCTTCCAGCTCCCTGGCCAGCGCGTCCTCGGCGGCCACGGCCTGGCCGTGCAGCTCGCCGAGCCTGGCCAGCTCGTCGTCCCTGGCGACCCGCTCGGCGGCGATGCGTTCGAGTGCCTCGCTGGTCAGCATGGCCAGGTAGGCGGTCTCGGGTGCGGGCGCGCCGTCCTCGCCCTCCTCGGCCACGTGGCGCAGGAGGTCGGCCAGAAGCTTGCGCCGGCCGTCGCGCCTTCCCGCGGACTGGTCGGCGCGCCGTGTTTCCGGCGGGTAGGGGATGGCTTCCTCGGGAGGGCCTGCCCAGCTCGCCGTGTCACCTAGATCACCCATCAGGCTTTTCTCTAACTTTAGGTCGATGTGACCTTATCAAGGGGGCGATGTTTAGGTCAAGATGACCTTAGGTATTCTCTAGGAGTGTCCAAGTACGACGGGACGGCGCCGGTCGCGGTGACGGTCGATCTGGTGATCTTCACGCTCCGCGAATCCGCCCTGCAGGTCCTGCTCATCGAGCGCGGCAAGCCACCTTTCATGGGCGGGCTCGCGTTGCCGGGCGGGTTCGTCCGCGACCACGAGGACCTGCGCGGGGCCGCCCTGCGCGAACTGGGCGAGGAGACCGGGGTCGACGGCGGCAAGCTCCACCTGGAGCAGCTCCGCACCTTCGGCACCCCGGGCCGCGACCCGAGGGTCCGCACCTTCACCGTCGCCTACCTGGCCCTCGGCCCCGACCTCCCCGCCCCCGTGGCCGGCACCGACGCCGCCCACGCCCGCTGGATGCCCGTGGCCCAGGCGCTGTCGCCCTCGGTCGAGCTGGCCTTCGACCACCGGGCGATCCTGCGGGAAGGGCTCGACCGGGCGCGGGGCAAGCTGGAGTACACGACCGTGGCGGCGGCCTTCTGCCAGGAGCCGTTCACGCTGGCCGACCTGCGGCATGTGTACGAGGTGGTGTGGGACCTGGACCTCGACCCGAGCAACTTCCGGCGCAAGGTCCTGAAGGCTGACGACTTCGTGGTGCCTACCGGGGCGTTCCGAGCTCCGGAGGTGGGCCGGCCCGCCGAACTGTACCGCCGCGGCCGAGCCGAACTCCTCTATCCCCCCATGGTCCGCACCACCACCCCCACCTGACCCCCCACTCCGGCCAGCGCCCCTCTGCCTGCCGCCGCCCGGGTCAGGTGGGGGTGGGTGGGGTGTCCAGGGCGCCCAGGGTGATCAGGTGGAGGACGAACTCGGCGGCGTTGCGGGCCGCCCTTGCCTGGTGGCGCTTGGTCTTGCCCACTCCCCAGTCGCTGATCGCCTTGATGACGATCCAGTCGGCCCGGTGTTTCGCGGCGGCGGCGTACACCCCGGCGCCTTCCATCTCGCCGCCCAGCGCGTCGGGGTGGGCGGCGATCAGGCGGTTCCGCTCCTCCTCGGAGTTGAGCAGCGTGTTGCCGGAGAGCATGACCCCTATGTGGGGCTTCATGGCGTCCACCGCGTAGCAGGCGTTGAGCAGTTTGACCGACGGCTCCGCGCGGGCGCCCCTCGGGATCTCGACCGGGCCCGACTCGCCGTCGACGATCTTCTTGAGGTCCAGGACCCGGAGCTGGCCGGCGACCAGTACGTCGCCGATCCGCTGCGGGCCCTTGCGCAGCCCGTAACAGATGCCGGTGAGGATGACGTAGTCCGGCCGCAGGTCCTCGATGAGGGTCTGGGCGGTGAGCATGGCGCCGGCGGTGGCGGTGGTGCCGGGTTCGGATCGGGCGAGCAGGATGGTGGCCTTACTGACCACGCCGAGGTTGAAGACGACGTGCGGGCCACGGAAGTCCACCTCGGGCGCGTGTTCGGTGTGTGCGCGCACCACGGCCTTGACCTGCTCGTACTCCACGCTGGTGGCCACCAGGAGCAGTACCTTCGTCGTGGCGTCCATCGCGGTCAGCTCCTTGTCGAGGTTGGCGCGGCGACGGCGGCGGGCCGCCAGGTACCAGCGGCCCGCGGTCAGCACGACCAGGACGCCGGTGAGGGCCACGATGCTGGTGAACCAGCCGGTGACGACGACTTCCGGCGTCGCGGGGCTCAGGTGGGGCGGGTCGGTCAGCAGGAGGCGCTGGGAGAGCCAGCGCAGGGCCGTCCAGTAGGTGGCGGGGCGGCCCGCGCAGTCGTTCCCGCAGGCTTCGGCCTCGGAGTCGGCGACCAGCGCCGCTTCGACGAACACGAGGGTGGCACCGGCGAACAGGTACAGCAGGAGGCCGGAGACGGCTTCGCGTTCGCTGGGCTCCCGCGGGTGCGCCCGGGGCAGGGAGACGAGAAAGGCCAGGCCGTCTCCCTGGTCGTCCAGTCGGGCGTGCCTGGCCCGCGCGAGGAAGGCGGTGCGCATGGCCTCCGTGGTGACGCCGTTCAGCACGCACACGAGGCTGCCCCGGTCCTCCCCCCAGCCTCCGGGCAGCGCCGCCAGCCGGTCCACGATCGCCTTGATCAGCGGCTCGGCGCGCTCGAACCGCGCCTGGTGGCAGACGGCGACGGACCAGTGCTCGCCGCGCAGTTCCTCAGTGGTGACGCGGTGGTCGCGCCCGCGTTCCACGACTGGGCGCAGGACCTGCCACACCAGGTTGAGCGCCATGGCGACCAGGACCCCGGCCACGTGGAAGACGCCCAGGACGGGCAGAGTGAGCACCACGACCAGCCACTCTCGCCGGACCAGCGCGAGCGGGATGAGCGCCAGGCTGAGCAGGAGCAGGAGGGCCGGCGGGGTGAAGGCGACGAACACGTCCCAGAACCGGTCGGCCAGGCGTGGCCCTGCGCCTCTGGTCCCGCGAGGCGGGCGGCGGCGGAGTGGGGGTTCCAGCATCGCGAACTCGTTCTCGCCGCGCCAGACGAGGCGGCCTTCGAGGGCGGCGCCGTACAGCTGGAGTGAGAGCGGAGCGCGGGAGCGGATGGCGCCGAAGACGCCGCGCGGCCGGGCGGTGCGCCGGACCTGACGGCCGTGTTCGGCGGTGCGGGCGGCTCGGGCGGCGGCCCGTGCCTGGGCGAAGGTCACGGCGGGCGTGTAGGCGCGGCCGGGGTCAGCGTGGTCCGCGGACATGGTCGATCGTAGGCATCAGACCTGCCCGCTCATGGTGTTTCTGATGAAGTGCGCGCCCAGGATCAGGGTTCCGCTCGCCTCGACCGCGATGAGCATCATGAGTCCGGCGGAGTGCGGGGCGTTCATCCAGGCGACCGAGAGTGCTATGAAGGCGGTGAGGCAGAACAGGGTGAGGTCCACGGCTAGCTGGAGGATCTTGCGTTGTCCCCGGCGCGGGTCGCCGCGGTGGCGGTGTTCCCAGGTGAACACGCCGTCGGGCGGGTGGCCGAGCCGTACCAGTTCGGGCGTGATCGCGTGCTGGATGTGCCGTCCGATGGCGGTGATGCGGTCGTCGTTGATGAGATAGGTCCAGCCGAGGATCATGCAGACCGGCGGGAGCAGGGTGAGCATGGCGGACGCGCCCGTCTCGATGGCCCCCGCGATCACCAGGGCGAACGCGCCGAGCGAGGTGTAGACGAGGTTGTCGCGGGTGGAGATGCGCAGCCGTTGCTCTTCTTTGAGGTGCTCGTACTCCAGGAGCAGCAGGCCCGAGTCGTCCCGCATACAGCCTCCTTCCCGTTTTAGGTCAGTTCGACTATAAGGAATGCCGTACGATAAGGTCAAGGTGACCTTTAAGGTGAGGGGTGAGCCGATGACGTGGTGGCTGGGCGAGGACGGGTCCCCGCGCGACCTGGTGGTCGTGCTGACGGCGCTGCCCCTGGAGGCCGAGGCGGTCCGCCGGCGGATGCGCAACGTGGAACGCCGCCCGCACCCGTCGGGCACGCTCTTCGACGTCGGCGAGTTGCCCGGTGTGCGGACCGAGGTCGTGCTCGTGGTCACCGGCGACGGCACCAAAGAGGCGGCGATCATCACCGAGCGGGCTATCGAGACGTTCCGGCCCGCCGCCGTCCTGCTGGTGGGCGTGGCCGGCTCGCTCAAGGACAGCGTCGGGCTCGGCGACGTCGTCGTGGCCAAGCGCGTGCACTGCTACGCCGGCGGCAAGGAGACCGCGGAGGGGCTCCTGTCGCGCCCGCGCACGTGGGACGCGGGGTACCGGCTCCTCGCCCTCACCTACGACCTCGACGTCGACTGGCCGGGCGAGCCGCCGCGGGTGCACCACAAGCCGATCGCCTCCGGCGACACGCTGCTGGCCAGTCGCAGCGGCTCGCTCTCCACCCTGCTGAACGAGCGCTTCGAGGACGCGGTGGCCATCGAGATGGAGGGTGCGGGCATGGCCATCAGCGCGCAGCAGCGCGAGACCAACGCGCTGGCCATCCGCGGCATCAGCGACCGCGCCGACGAGCTCAAGCAGGCGGCCGACGCGGGCGGCTCGCAGGAGCGCGCCGCCGACAACGCCGCCGCCTTCGCCGTCGCTCTCATCGCCGCCTTCGCCGCCACGCGCAAGAAGGCCAAGAAGGCCACGACCGTGCCCGGCCACCTCGGCGGGGAGATCCTGGCGGCCAGGCTCGGCGGCGCGGTCAACAGCCTGTGCTTCGGGCCGGGCCGTACGCTGCTGGCCGCCGCGCTGAGCGGCCCGATCCGCCGCTGGCGGCTGGACGACGGCGAGGAACTGCCCCCGATCCACGCGGCCACCTGGATGCCACCGCGCTACGGCGTGCGCGTGGCCGCCTCCCCCGGCGGCGGCCCGGTCGTGGTCCGCGACGGCTACCAGTTGCGCGCCCTGCGCCCGGACGAGCCGGATCACCCGCCGGTCTCCCTGGGCAGCGTCACCTACCCCGGCGACCTCTACTTCGCCAGCACCGCCTCCTACGCCCTGCTGTCCTGGGCCACGATCTTCCGCCTCCGTTCGACGGCGACCGGCGCCGACCTGCTCTCCTTCACCGCCGTCGCCGCCTCGATCTCAGCCGACGAGAGCACGCTGGCCGTCGCGAAGGGCCTGGTCAGCGGTGGCAGGAACGTCCAGGTCTACCGGCTGCGGCCCGGCCAGGAGCCCGTGCCCACCGGGCCGCCGATCGAGCTGCACCAGGCGGCCGGCATGGCCCTGCAGATCGCGCTGTCCCCCGACGGCGCCATGCTCGGCGGCATGACCGCGCGCTGGGCCGGCGTCTTCGACGTCGAGCGGGGCGTGCCGATCATGCCGAGGTCGGGCGGCGGGGACCTGTGGAGCCAGTTCTTCCCCGAGGCGATGAGCCTGGTGTGCACCCCGCGCGGGCGGCTGCTGCACATGAGCAAGGGCCGGGTGCTCCAGCTCGACGTCAACCGCCGCGGCGACACGCCCTTCCTGCCCGGCGGCGGCGGGTACCGGCGCCTGGTCATGAGCCCGGACGGGCTGCTGGCCACCGGCGACGCGTCCGGCTGGGTCAGGGTGCGTCCCTGGCAGGACTGAACTCCGGCAGCGCGGCCAGTTCGGTACGCGAGCTCACGCCCAGCTTGGGAAAGGCCTTGTAGAGGTGCTGGCCCACGGTCCGCGGGCTGAGGAAGAGCCGGGCGGCGATCTCCCGGTTGGCCAGTCCCTGCGCCGCGAGCTGCACGATCTGCCGTTCCTGCGGGGTGAGCGCGGCCAGCGGGTCGCGCGCGCCGGAGCGCGAGGTGGACCATCCGGCCGCGTCGAGCTCGGCCCTGGCCCGCGCCGACCACGGGTGGGCGCCGAGCCGCTCGAAGGTCTGCAGCGCCGAGGTCAGCGGCGGGCGGGCGTCCACGCGGCGGCGGGCCCGGCGGAGCCACTCGCCGTAGAGCAACTGGGTGCGCGCCTGCTCGAACGGGCGCGTGTGCAGCGCCAGCGCGTTCGTGAAGTGCTCCTCCGCCGGTTCGGCCAGGGCGCGGCAGCGGTGGGCGAGCGCGTGCGCCCACGGCTGGTCGAGGATGGCCGTCCACTCGGCGAACCTGGCCAGCGGCTCGACCGCCCGGCTCGGCCGGCCGCAGCGCACCGCCGCCTCCACCAGGTCGGGGACGACGCGCATGGCGGAGATCTGGTTGCGGGCCCTGCCGTACAGGAGGTCCTCGAAGGCGAGCAGCGCCGCCTCGGCGCGGCCGAGACCGAGGTCCAGCAGCGCCCGCGCCTCGCCGAAACCCGCGCACGCGCTCTCGTCGCCCTCAATCGCGCCCAGGTACGCCAGCAGCGCGCCGGCCTGCGTCGCCCACTGCGGCTGGGCGGTGTCGCGGGCGATCCGCACCGCCTCACCGGCGTGGGCGCGGGCGTCGGCGTGCCAGCCGAGCGCGAGCTGAGTGCTCGCCAGGTACGTCAAGGACTGCGGCAACAGGCCGACCCGGCTCTCCTCCCTGGCCTGGGCGGTGGCCCGGGTGGCCAGGTCGTGGGTCTGCCGGTCAGGCTGGGCCAGGCCCAGCGCGCCGACCAGCAGCAGTCCCCGCCGGTCGAGCGCGGCCAGCTCGCGCCCGGCGGCCACCACCTCGGGCAGCGGCGGCAGCCCTTCCACGGGACGGCGCAGGGCGAGCGCGGCGAACCACCGGCACAGCAGGTACACCGGCGTCACCGGATCATCCTCCGGCAGCCGCAGGCCGGCGAGCTGCCGGTCGGTCCTGGCGGCCATGTCGCGGTCGCCGTCGAGCCAGACGAGCGAGGAGGCGTCGAGCAGCAGCCAGACCGCGGCCCGAGGATCGTCGCCGGCGAGGCGGTCGATGCCGATCGACAGCTGTGCGTGGGCGCTCGGCAGCAGTCCCAGCCCGTAGTCGGCGCAGGCGCGCACCCGGATCAGGCGGGCGGCCAGTTCCGGGTCGGCGTAGGCGCCGGTGGCGTGCTCGGCGATGGCGCGGGCGTGGTCGAATCGCCCGCCGTACTCGGCCGCCTCGGCGGCCAGGGTGAGCCGCCTGGCGCGGTCGTGCGCGCCGGCGCTGAGCTCGGCGGCCCGCTGGTAGGCGGCGGAGGCGGCCGCTCCGCCGCCGCGCTCGGCCGCCCGTTTGGCCGTGCCCTCCAGCTCGTCGGCGAGCTTCTCGTCGGGCGCGGTCGCGGCGGCTGCCTGGTGCCAGGCCCGGCGGTCGGCGTCGCGCGGGTCGGTCAGGGCTCCGGCCAGGGCAGCGTGTACGGCCAGCCGTACCTCGTCACCGGCGGCGCCCTGAACGGCGGCCCGCACGAGCGGATGCCGGAACCCCAGGCGGCGCCCCTCGACCGTGATCAGCCCGCTCTCCCTGATCACCGCCAGGTCGGCGGCGGTGCCACCCAGCTCGCGACCGGCGGCCAGCACGACGTCGAGGTGGCCGGTGCCGTCGAGGGCGGCCACGGTCAGCAGCGTCCTGGCGGCGGCGGGCAGCGCGTCCGCCCGGTGCTGGAACGCCTCCCGCAGCCGCCCGGTCAGCGGGTGCAGGCCGAGCGACTTGGGCAGCTCGACGAGGGCCAGCGGGTTGCCGCCCGCTTCGGCGAGCACGCGATGGCGCAGCTCGGACGGCAGGTCGCCGGCGGTGGCGTCGAGCAGACCGGCGGCGTCGGCGGGCAGCAGGGCGCCGAGCCTGACCTCGGACAGGCCGGGCGCGGGGAAGCCGGGCTCGCGGGCGGCGAACAGGAGGAAGACGCCATCGGCGTCCAGGCGCCTGGCGGCCACGAGCAGCGCGTCGGCGGAGGCGTGGTCGAGCCAATGGGCGTCGTCGACCAGGCAGAGCAGGCCGCCGTCCGCGGCCAGTTCCGACAGCAGGGACAGCACGCCGAGCCCGACGAGGAAGCGGTCGGCGGCGGCTGGACCGAGGCCGAAGGCGCCGCGCAGCGCGTCGGCCTGGGGCGGCGGCAGGTACGGCAGGTGGCCGAGCACGGGCTGCAGCAGCAGGTGCAGCCCGGCGTAGGGCAGTTCGGCCTCGGCCTCGACGCCGGCGCCGCGCAGCACGCGCATCGGGCCCGCGACGGAGGCGGCGTGGTCGAGGAGGGAGGTCTTGCCGATGCCGGGGTCGCCGCGCAGCACCAGAGCGCCGCCGGCGCCCTCGCGGGCCTCCGCCAGCAACTGGCTCAACGCGGCCTGCTCGCCGTCGCGCCCCCACAGCACGTGTCGCAGCCTATTACCTATGAGATGACTCATTCACCACGTTTCGCCCCGGGTCTAATGTCGCGGTCATGACGCCCTTCCAGATCGAGATCCCGCAAGAAGCCCTCGATGACCTGCGCGAACGCCTTCTCCGTACGCGGTGGTCGCCCGAGCTGCCCGGCGCCGGCTGGGAACGCGGCGTACCCGTCGACTACCTCAAGGGCCTGGCCGACTACTGGGCCAACGACTTCGACTGGCGCAAGGCCGAGGCCGAGCTGAACCAGTGGCCGCAGTACCGGACCGAGATCGGCGGCCAGACGGTGCACTTCCGGCACCTGCGCGCCGAGCGCGAGGACGCGCTGCCGCTGCTGCTCCTGCACGACAACCCCGGCGGCATCATCGGCCTGCTCGACGTCCTCACCCCGCTCTCGCGCGACTTCCACATCGTCGCGCCGACCATGCCGGGCTTCGGCTTCTCCACGCCGGTGGCCAGTACCGGCTGGACGGTCCCGCGTACCGCCGGGGTGTTCGCGGAGCTGATGGCGAGTCTCGGCTACGAGCGCTACGGCGCCCACGGCGGAGGCGGCGGCGCCAACCTGTCCATGGAGCTGGGCCGCCAGGTTCCGGAGCGGCTGGCCGGGATCCACGTCAACGCCTACGTCACGATCCCGGCCGGGGACCTGCCCGAGCTGAACGAGGACGAGCAGCGGCGGCTGGGCCTCATCCAGCGCTTCATGCAGGACGGGATGGGCTTCAACATCATCATGACCACGCGGCCGCAGACGATCTCGCACGGCCTGCACGACTCCCCGGTCGGCCAGGCCGCGTGGATCGTGGAGAAGTTCAAGGAGTGGACCGACGGCAGCGCCGAGCTGCCCGAGGACGCCTTCTCCCGCGACCGCATCCTGACCGAGGTCAGCACCCAGTGGTTCACCGGCACCCAGGGCTCGATCTCGCAGAGCTACCGCGACGTCTCCGAGGACCCGAACGCCTGGGGCCCGAAGGCGCCGATCACGGTGCCGACCGCGTTCGCGGTGGCGGCGAGCGACGTGACCGTACGCGGCCTGGCCGAGCAGGAGACGAACGTGGCCCGCTGGACCGAGTTCGACCGCGGCGGCGCGTACCTGGCGCTGGAGCAGCCGGACCTGCTCATCGCCGACCTCCGCGCCTTCTTCGGCTAAACGTACTGGCCCTCGACCGGCTCGGTCAGGCGGAAGCGCATCCGGCACACCACCGCGTCGGTACGCCTGCGCAGCGCCCTGGCCAGGACGGCCCCGCGCTGGTTCTGCAACAGCCGCTGCCAGGCGTGCTCCGGCTCCACCTCAGCGATCAGCACGAACACGTGCGCCTCCGGCACCTGCTTGAGGTAGGTGACCAGGGGGTCGTCGAGGCGGCGCCGGGCGCCGAAGAGCTGGACCAGCTCGACGTCGGGGTGCCAGAGCTCCCAGTCGGCGACGAAACCGCGGGCGGCGCCCTCGTCCTCGGGGTGGGCGATGTTGACGGCCACCACGCGGTCGCCGAGCGAGAGGGCGGCGGCCAGCGCGTCGCGGCTGAGCCGGTTGACCGCGTGGACCGGCACCACGACCAGCGAGCGGCGCGGGCGCGGCGGGGTGGGCGTGCGGCCGAGTTCGAGCCGCTCGCCGATCCGCGCGTACGAGCGGTTGACCCACGTCATCGCCGCCACCATCAGCGGCAGGGCGACCACGATGAGCCAGCCGCCCTCGGTGAACTTCGAGACCGTCACCACGATCGCGGCCACGAACGTCAGCAGGGCGCCGAAGCCGTTCAACGCCACCCGCCATTGCCAGCCCGCCGGGCGTTCGGCCAGCCAGTGCCGGACCATGCCGGTCTGGGAGAGCGTGAAGCCGACGAAGACGCCGATGGCGAACAGGGGCACGAGCAGGTTCATGTCGCCCTGGGCGACGATCAGCAGGAGGGCGCTGGTGACGGTGAGGAAGGCGATGCCGTACCGGTGGACCTGGCGGTCGGCGCGCAGCGCGAACAGGTGCGGCAGGTTGTTGTCGGCGGCCAGCAACTGGGCCAGCACGGGCAGGCCGCCGAAGGAGGTGTTGGCGGCCAGCGCGAGCAGCACGACCGTGGAGAACTGCACCAGGTAGAACAGCCACCCGTCGCCCAGCGCCGCCTGCGTGACCTGCGCGAGCACCGTCACTCCCTCGACCGGGGCGATCGAGAACTTCTCGATCAGCGCCGCGATGCCGATCAGCATGACCGCCAGCAGCGCGCCCAGCGCGACCTCGGCGTTCTGCGCCCGCCTGACCCTGGGCTGCTTGAAGGAGGGCACCGCGTTGGCGATCGCCTCGACGCCGGTCAGCGAGGCGCAGCCGTTCGCGAACGCCTTCAGCAGCAGGAGCACGCCGACCGTCTGCAGGCTCGTGGCGGTGTGGCCCGGGTCGACGGCGGCCTCGCCACGGATCAGCCCGGCCACGATCACGAGCATGATCGAGCCGATGTAGATCAGCGTGGGCACGATGAACGCGCGGGCGCTGTGGGCGATGCCCTTGAGGTTGATCGCGGTGATGAGCGCCAGCACCCCCAGGCACAGCCACACGGTGTACGGCAGCAGCCCGGGGAAGGCCGAGGTGAGCGCGGCGACGCCGGCCGCCACGGAAACGGCCACGTTGAGCACGTAGTCGATGATGAGCGAGGCCCCGGCCACCAGACCGGCCCTGCGGCCCAGGTAGGCCTTGGCCACGCCGTACGCGCCGCCGCCCTGGGGGAAGGCGGCGATGACCTGCCGATAGGAGAAGGTCAGCACGGCCAGCAGCGCCGCGATGGTCAGCGTGACCGGGATGGTGAATCCGAGGCCGGCGCCGCCGGCGAGGGCCAGGACGAGCACGATCGCCTCGGGACCGTAGGCGACCGACGCCATCGCGTCCAGCGACAGCGCGGCCAGCCCGCCGATGACACTCAGCCGATGCCGGTCACCGGGGGCTTGTACTGCGGACATCGAAGTCCTCCAGAAGTGGGGATGACAGCCCCATAGTCAGCCCAAACCAGACCCACATAGTCGGATATATGTGCGTTATTGATGTCTTTAGGGCGGATTAATACACGAAAGGTACGGGCCTCGGGCAGCACTCCCGAGGCCCGTACGTCCAACCGAGCAGCCCGGCGCCCAGCCGACCAGCCGGTGCGCGCTGGTCCCCTGCCGCGTACGGCGCAGCGTGTCCGCCTGAGCCTTGCCCCGGCTCTCGGCCACCGCCTCCGACGGGTTCCCGAAGACGACCGTGAGCCACAGCCATCCGGCCATCAGAACTTGCCTGGATATCGGATGGCCAGGAGGAGGTACACGAGCAGGGCCACCGAGATCAGCAGCCCCACGAGGTTTTCGAGACTCACGCGCTCATGGCAGCTTTCCCCGCGTCGGCCGCACAACCCCCCTTGACGGGATCATCACGATATTTCCCCCGATTCCTTCACCGTGTTGACGCCAGACCGGCCACCCGGGGCCCGATGTCAACCCGGCGTCATCGTTGCGGCCGAACGCGTCTGGATCCCGTAGCGAAGCGGTCACCGGCGCCCTTCTCCGGCCTAGCGTCACATTCGTACGACTTCTCCCAGGAGGATCACGAAATGTCAGACGTGCCGCTATTTGTCCCGGTGCACCAGGGCCGGTTCAGCTCTTCGCTCCGGCTGTTCCGCACGGCCGCGGGCAAGCGTACGGCGGTGGCCTTCAGCTCTCCGCTGCGCGTGGCCGCGGTGCTGGGCAGCGAGCAGGCCTGGGTACGGCTCACCGAGCCCGCCCTGCGCGGCATGCTCCGCGACCTCGAGGTCACCGGCGTCGTCGTCGACCCCGCGGGCGTCATGGCCCGCGCCACCGCCGGAGCGGCCTGATGTGCGCCCTCGGCCAGGACCTGGCCGCAGCGACCGAGACCCGGACCCCCTGGCCGTCGACGACGCTCTTCCGCGAGGACGGCGACGCCACGACCGCCGGCGTCTCCCTCATGGAGATCGCCCGCCTCTACGGCACCCCCGCCTACGTGGTGGACGAGGCCGACGTGCGCCGCCGCTGCCGCGAGTACGCCGACGCCCTGCCCGGCGGCACCGTCGCCTACGCGGCCAAGGCGTTCCTGTGCCGGGCGATGGCCGGCTGGGTCCGCGAGGAAGGGCTCAGCCTGGACGTCTGCTCGGGCGGCGAGCTGGCCATCGCGCGCTCCGTCGGCTTCCCCGCCGAGCGCGTCATCTTCCACGGCAACGCCAAGACCCCCAGGGAACTGCGGGACGCGGTGGAGGCCGGCGTCGGCCGCCTCGTGATCGACAACCTCGCCGAGGTGCATCGGGTCGCGGCGCTGGTCCCGGAGGGGCGGCGGCAGAAGATCCTCATCCGCGTCATCCCCGACACCGGTGACGCCGTGCCCAGCCAGAAGTTCGGGCTGTCCATCGCCACCGGCGAGGCGGGCGTGGCGGTCGCGCGGGTGCTCGGCCAGCCCGAGCTGGAGCTCGTCGGCCTGCACTGCCACCTCGGTTCGCAGATCGAGACGGCGCGGCCGTACGAGGAGGCGGTGCGGGCGCTGGCCGAGCAGCTCGCGCTCATCCGCGACGCCCACGGCGTGGTCCTGCCCGAGCTGGACCTCGGCGGCGGCCAGGCGATCGCCTACCTGGACTCCGAACGCGGGCTCGACCCCCGGTCCTTCGCCGCGGCACTCACCGCCGCGCTGGAGGACCGCTGCGCCGGGCTCGGCCTGCCGGTGCCGCGGCTGATCGTGGAGCCGGGCCGGTCGATCAGCGGCCCGGCGGGGATGACGCTCTACCGCGTCATCGCGGTCAAGCGCGGCGGCGGGCGCGTGTTCGTCGCGGTCGACGGCGGGATGAGCGACAACCCCCGCCCCTCCCTGTACGGCGCGCGCTACACCGTCAGGATGGTCGGCCGGCGCTCCCGCGAGGCCTCGCGCCCGGCCACGGTCGTCGGCCACCACTGCGAGACCGGCGACGTCCTGGCCGAGGACGTCCCGCTGCCCGCCGACGTACGCCCCGGCGACCTGCTCGCCGTGGCCGCCACCGGCGCCTACCACCACTCGATGGCCTCCACCTACAACGCCACCGGCCGGCTCCCCGTCGTCGCGGTGTCGGCCAGGCGAGCCCGCCTGGTCGTCAGACGCGAGGAGCCGGAAGACCTGTTCCTGCGTGAAGTGGGGCTCTGATGGGCATATCGGATTATCTACCCACCCGTGTCGGAAGGAGCATGATGCGGTCGCAGAAGCCGCGCCCCGAAACGCTTGGGCTCCTCGTACTGATCGCCATAGCCGCGGCGATCACCCTCCTTGTGGAGGTTCTTCCTTAGCAATACCGGAGCCGCGCTCGTGAATTAACGAGCGCGGCTCCGGCGTGTTCAGGGCTGGAAGCGGTAGCCCATGCCGGGTTCGGTGATCAGGTGCGCGGGGTGGGCGGCGTCGGGCTCCAGCTTGCGCCGCAGCTGGGCCATGTACTGGCGCAGGTAGTGGGTCTCCTTGACGTACTTCACGCCCCAGACCTCGGTGAGGATCTGCCGCTGGCTGACCAGCTTGCCGGGGTTGCGCAGCAGGAGTTCGAGTATGTGCCACTCCGTCGGCGTCAGCCGTACCTCGCCCGAGATGGTTTTGCTGGTCAGGTCGACCAGATGCTCGCCCACCTTGACGCGGGCCAGTTCCGACTCGTGCAGCGTGGTGCGGCGGGTGACGGCCCTGATGCGGGCCAGGAGTTCGTCGATGCCGAAGGGCTTGGTGACGTAGTCGTCGGCGCCGGCGTCCAGGGCGTCGACCTTGTCCTGGTTGCCGGCCCGGCCGGACAGCACGATGATCGGGACGGTGGTCCAGCCGCGCAGGCCGTGGATGACGTCCACGCCGTCCAGGTCGGGCAGGCCCAGGTCGAGGATGACCAGGTCGGGGTGCCAGTCGGCGGCCTCGCGCAGGGCCGAGCCGCCGTCGTGGGCCACCGCCACCTCGTAGTGACGGGCGACCAGGTTGATGCGCAGCGCCCGCAGGATCTGCGGCTCGTCGTCGACGACGAGGATCCTGGTCATGCCGCCCTACCTTTCTGAGTAGGCACTCCCGTTACGCCAGGGGCTGAGCGCGCTGCTGAGCCTGGAGAGGCAAGATCGGGATGTGCGGG
>NZ_JBHYJD010000093.1:0-19683 GCF_042740555.1 Nonomuraea sp. NPDC059007
CGCGGGGGGTCTGGCCCCCCCGGCGGCGGGGGGTGCCCTTCCCCGCGGGGCTCAGGCGGGGACCTTGTCGAGGAAGCCCAGAACCCGCTGGATCCTGCCGTCCTCGGCCAGCTCCGCCACGTCGAACCCGACCACGATCGGCTCACCGCCGGGCGCGCCGAGGTGCCAGGTGAAGCGGGCCACGTTGTGGTGGGTCTCGAACACCTCGCCCGGGGTGAAGACCATGCCGGGGAACATCCCCTGCGCCCCGGCGATCACCGCGGCGATCGCCTCATGGCCGGTGACGGCGGCCAGCGGGTCGGTGTAGGCGCCGTCCTCGGCCCACAGCCCGGCGACGGCCTTGGCGCGGGCATCGGCGTCGGTCTCGTTCCAGGCGGCCACATAACGCTCGACCAGGTTTTCCATGATGTCTCTTCCTCTCCCGGATTAGCGGCGGGCCTTGCGCAGGCCCATGATCTGCAGTTCGGCCAGCAGGCCGACCACCAGCGCCTGGGCGATGGCCCACACGGCGCCGATCGTGGTGAACTCCACCAGCCCGAACACCACGGCGGCCACGCTGCCCAGCGTCCAGGCGATGTTGATGGCGACGACGGCCTTGGTGCCGCCGAGGCTGATCTCGCGCCGGGTGCCCAGGACGGCCACGGCGGCGCCGTACGCGAGCAAGAAGGCGCCGAGCGCCCGCAGCATCCCCGAGCCGGGACCCAGGAGATCGCTGAGCAGCGGTGCGGCGACCAGGTAGGCCAGGCCGTTGGCGCCGGTGACGAGGGCGTCGGCGACGAGCACGGTGCGCAGGAACCTGGTCCGGTCGGCGGTGACGGGTACGGCGGTCATCTCGGTTCTCCTCACGGTGGTTTCCGATGGCGGTTGTTTCCGACACACGAACCGTGTCATCGGGGGCATAGCCGGTGCGATTACGCGCCAGGTAATGGAGGCGGCTATGCACCCCCTGACCTGCGGCGACTTCTCGGGAGAAATAGGGAAAGCGGCCCGCGGCGCCGTTCGCCTCGTTACTGTCTCTTTGCAATCACGCGAACACGAGGAGTGAGTCGATGGATCTGCTGGCCCGCGCGCGGGAGCTCAAGCCCGAGCTGGTGCACTACGCGACGTCCGGCAGGTTCCAGCGCGAGCTGACCGCCGTGCTCGACCGCTTCTACGCCGGCGGGCAGCCGCAGGACGAGGCGAACGCCTTCCTGCCGGTCGACTACTTCGTGCACCAGCACGAGCTCGGCGGCGGCGGCACGGTCGTCGACCGGTTCGTGGAGGAGCACCCGGGCCTCGACGCGGCCGACCGCGAGCTGCTGCTCAGCTGGAAGGACGTGGTCGAGGGCGTCTTCGAGGTGACCGGGTTCGACGGCCCGGCGCTCATCCTGTTCAACCACGTGGACGAGCTGACCTACCGCACGCTGTCCAACCTGGGCGAGGAGGCGTTCGCGCCGCTGGCCGAGGGCATGTTCGTGGTCGGCAGGCTCATCCCGCTCGGCCGCGACCGGCTGATCAGCGCCACCCCGTCGGTGCACACCGCGCAGGCGCGCGAGCGGCTGATCGCGGCGGCCGCGCACGTGGCGCTGGAGAATCCGGCCGCCGCCTACCGCAATCCCGGCCTGCTGGCCGCGGCCCGGCGTACGCAGGCCGAGCAGCGCCGCTGCTTCATCGCCTACTTCGGCTCCGACCAGGTCGTGGTGGCGGGCACGGAGGTGGCGGAGAAGATGCGGGGCTATCTCGGCTACCAGGCCGAACGGCTCGGCGGGCGGGTCAACGCGGAGATCCCCGAGCACGTGTCGCGGGCCGGGAGCGTCGCCCTGATCTTCGACGAGACCGACGGCCTGGGCTACTACGCCGAGTTCGCCCGGCTGGCCGAGATCTTCGACCGGCCCGGCCTGGTCGTCCGGCGCGAGGGCCGTGACCTGGTGACCTCCTACCTCAAGGGCGACGCGGTCTCACCGGTGCCGATCGTCCGCCTGGCCGAGCGCGACCACGCCAAGGCCGGAGAGCTGTTCGCCGGGCTGCTGGGCCGGCCCGGCTTCCTGTGGGAGCGCAGCGGGCAGGCGCTGCTGCGCACGCACAAGCCCGGCTACTTCGACGGCCCGCGCCTGCCCACGGTCGTGCCGCCCACGCGCGCGGTCGCCGAGCACGCCGGCGACTGAGCACGCCGGCGGCTGAGCGTCGTAGGCTGCGGGGCGTGCGGCTGACGATGAGACGCCTGAACCGGGCGACGCTGGCCCGGCAACTGCTCCTGCGGCGTGAACGCCTGCCCGCGGCCGAGGGAGTGCGCCGGGTCGTCGCGCTGCAGGCCCAGGAGGCGGCCTCGCCGTACCTGGCGCTGTGGAACAGGCTGGAGGGGTTCGACCCGGCGGATCTCGACGCCGCCTTCGCCACCCATGAGGTGGTCAAGTCCACGCTGATGCGCATCACTCTGCACGCCGTCCACGCCGGCGACTACCCGGCCTTCCACAACGCGATGGTGGCGAGCTTGCGCGCGGCCCGGCTGGGGGACCGGCGCTTCACCGGGGCGGGGCTGAGCGTCGCCGACGCCGACGCGTTGCTGCCCCACCTGCTGGAGTTCGCGGCCGGGCCGCGAACCAAGGCCGAGATCGAGGAGCTGATCCGCGAGCGGCTGGGCGCGCATCAGCCGCGCATGTGGTGGGCGCTGCGCACGTTCGCGCCGCTGCACCACGTCCCGACCGGCGGCCCCTGGTCGTTCGGCGCGCGGGGCGCCTTCACCGTGACCCGCCTGCGGCGGAGGGGCCATGACGAGCGGCAGGAGTCGGTACGCCACCTGGTCCACCGCTATCTGGAGGCGTTCGGACCGGCGTCGGTGGCCGACATCGCCCAGTTCAGCCTGCTGACCAGGCCGGTGCTGCGCGAGGCGGTGACCGGCTTCGACCAGCTCGAAGGACCGGACGGCACCCTCCTGTACGACGTGCCGGACGGCCCCATCCCGGAGGAGGACACCCCGGCGCCGCCCAGGCTGCTGCCCATGTGGGACAGCGTCCTGCTGGCCTACGCCGACCGCAGCCGGGTGATCCCGCCGGATCTCCGGCGCCTGGTCACCCGCCAGAACGGCGACGTCCTGCCCACCCTGCTCGTCGACGGGCAGGTCGCCGGAGTCTGGCGGCCCGCCGGCGGCGGCATCGAGGCGAGCGCCTTCCGGCCGCTGTCCGAGCGGGACTGGGCGGGACTGGCGGCCGAGGCCCGGTCGCTGGTGAAGTTCCTGGCCGCCCGCGACCCCGCCGTCTACCGCCGCTACACCCACTGGTGGGACAAGCTCCCGCAGGCGGAGGTACGCCTGCTACCCGCCTAGGACCTCGCGCCGCAGGTGCGTCTTGAGGATCTTGCCGCCGGGGTTGCGGGGCAGTTCGTCGTCGCGGAACCAGAAGTGGGCCGGGATCTTGAACTTGGCGATGCGCTCGGCCAGGAACGAGCGGACTTCCTCGGCGGTGGTCGCGGTGCCCGGCCTGAGGCGCAGCACGGCGCCGACCTCCTCGCCCAGCTCGTCGTGGGGCACGCCGATGACCGCCGCGTCGTCCACCGCCGGGTGCTCGAAGAGCGCGGACTCGACCTCGGCGCAGTAGACGTTCTCCCCGCCCCTGATGACCATGTCCTTGGCCCGGTCGACGATGTAGACGAAGCCCTCCTCGTCGATCCTGGCCAGGTCGCCGGTGTGGAGCCAGCCGCCGACGAAGGTCTCGGCGGTGGCCTGCGGCTTGTTCCAGTAGCCCATGATGACGTTGGGCCCGCGTACGCACAGCTCGCCGACCTCGCCGGCGGCCAGCACCTGGCCCATCGGGTCGACGACCCTGACGTCCACGACCGCGGAGGGCAGGCCGATGCTGTCGGGCCTGGCCTGGTAGTCGGGGCCGCCGTTGCCGACGGCCAGCGCGGTGGTCTCGGTCATGCCGTAGCCGTTGGAGGCCGAGCGCTCGGGCATGTTCTCGTTGATGCGCTCCAGCAGCTTGGGCGGGGCGGGGGCGCCGCCGTAGCCGAGCGTGGTCAGCGAGGACAGGTCGCGCTTGCCGAAGTCGGCGTGGGACATCAGCTGCCACGCGTTGGTCGGCACGCCGATCATCGCGGTGACCTTCTCGCGCTCGATGAGCTGC
Organism: Nonomuraea sp. NPDC059007; assembly: GCF_042740555.1. Taxonomy (NCBI): domain Bacteria; kingdom Bacillati; phylum Actinomycetota; class Actinomycetes; order Streptosporangiales; family Streptosporangiaceae; genus Nonomuraea; species Nonomuraea sp. NPDC059007. The sequence continues at coordinate 4,098 of NZ_JBHYJD010000093.1, forward strand.
AGGGCCTGCCCGGCGTCCCACTTGTACATGAGCACGAGGCCGCCGCCGGTGAACATGGTCGTGGTCAGCGCGGAGAAGCATCCCGTCACGTGGAACAGCGGCACCGTCAGCAGCGTCACCCTGCGCACGCCCGCCGCGGCGCCGATGTCCTTCCCGGCCAGCGCGACCGCGCGCAGCAGCCCGTAGGCGACGGTCATCGGCGACTGGCCCAGGTTGCGGTGGCTGCCGAGCGCGCCCTTGGGCCGCCCGGTCGTGCCGGAGGTGTAGAAGATCGTGGCCGGGTCCTCGGGGGCCAGCTCGACGGCGGGCAGCGTGACGCCGGCGGCGACCTCGCCCATGACCTCGTCGAAGGAGCGCGCGCCCGCGGGCGCCTGGCCGCGGGTGACGATCAGCGGGACACCCGTGCCCGCCAGCCGTACCGCGCGCTCGCCGTCGGCGATGAGCACCTTCGCACCGGAGTCCTTCACGCCGTAGGCGAGCTCCTGCTCGGTCCACCACGCGTTCAGGGGTACGGCTATCGCCCCGGCGGCCAGCGCCGCCGAGAAGGAGACCACCCATTCCGGGTAGTTGCGCATGGCGATGGCCACCCGGTCGCCCTTGGCCACGCCGTAGTCCGTGACGAGCCGGTTGGCGAGCGTGGCGGCGCGGCGGAAGTGCTCCTCGAAGGTGATGTGCTCGTCCTCGTAGACGAGGAACACCTTCTCCCCGTGGAAGCGGCTCATCTCCAGCAGCGCCCTGAAGTGACCGGGCGCGTGCTTCCACGTACGGACGCCCGTGTCGCCGATCTCCTCGGTCTCGAAGAGCTGGCCGGGGCCGGTGAGCTGGGCCTGGACCTGGGCGTGGCTGATGGTCATGCGCAGAACTCCCGCGTGGCTCGGCGATCCGGATAAATCACAGTACCGACCAGTAGGTACGTGACGCTAGAGCCTTGTTCTGTGAGTAGTTATGCATCAAATGGGTGATTTGTCCGATCTCACCATGTGGACGGGAAGGGCGGTCTCACTTGCATGTTCATCCTCTGTTGTGCATCATCTTTCTAAGCAAGAACATGAGTTACAGTGCATGAACATGCAGGAGGTTCGATGAGGGCGGCGATCGCCGGTGCCAGCGGCTACGCCGGCGGAGAGCTGCTCCGCCTGCTGCTCGGCCACCCCAAGCTGCGGATCGGCGCGCTCACCGCGGCCGCCAGCGCGGGCACCACGCTCGGCGCCCACCAGCCGCACCTGCCCCAGCTCGCCGGCCGGGTCATCGAGGAGACCAGCCCCCAGACCCTCGCCGGCCACGACGTCGTCTTCCTGGCCCTGCCGCATGGCCATTCGGCCGCCGTCGCCGCCGGACTCGGGCCCGACACCATTGTCGTCGACTGCGGCGCCGATCACCGGCTCACCGACCCCGCCGCGTGGCGGGAGTTCTACGGCGGCGCCCACGCGGGAAGCTGGCCGTACGGGCTGCCGGAGCTGCCCGGCCAGCGCGAGGTGCTCAAGGGCGCCCGGCGCATCGCCGTACCCGGCTGCTACCCGACCGCCGTGACCCTCGCCCTGTTCCCCGCCTTCGCCGCCGGCCTGGCCGAACCCGACGTCGTCGTGGTCGCCGCCTCCGGCACCAGCGGCGCCGGCAAGTCGCTCAAGGCGAACCTGCTCGGCAGCGAGGTCATGGGCTCGGTCAGCGCCTACGGCGTCGGCGGCGGCCACCGGCACACCCCCGAAATGGAGCAGACCCTCGGCGCCGTCGCCGGAACCGGGGTCCGGGTCTCCTTCACCCCGACGCTGGCCCCGATGAGCCGCGGCATCCTGGCCACCTGTACGGCTCCCGCCGTACCCGGGCTGACCAAGAAGGCACTGCGCGACGCCTACCACGAGGCGTACGCCACCGAACCGTTCGTGAGCCTGCTGCCGGAGGGCGCCTGGCCCGCCACCGCGATGACCTACGGCGCCAACACCGCCGCCCTGCAGGTGACGCTCGACGAGCGCGCCGGGCGCCTGATCGCCGTCATCGCCATCGACAACCTCACCAAGGGCACCGCCGGAGGCGCGATCCAGAGCGTCAACCTCGCCCTCGGCCTGCCGGAAGAGCTCGGCCTCCCCCTGACAGGAGTTGCTCCATGAGTGTGACCGCCCCGCTCGGCTTCAAGGCCGCAGGTATCGCCGCGGGCATCAAGGCCAGCGGCAACCGCGACCTGGCCCTCGTCGTCAACGAAGGACCCTCGCGCGCCGCCGCGGGCGTCTTCACCGCCAACCGCGTGAAGGCCGCCCCCGTGCTCTGGTCGCAGCAGGTCCTGCGCGGCGGCCGGGTCCGGGCGGTCGTGCTCAACTCCGGCGGCGCCAACGCCTGCACCGGCCCCGAGGGATTCCAGGACACCCACGCCACCGCGGAACAGGTGGCCGCCTCGCTCCAGGACTCCGCGGGCGAGATCGCGGTCTGCTCGACCGGCCTGATCGGCGAGCGGCTGCCCATGGACGCGCTGCTCGGCGGCGTCGAGACGGCCGCCGAGCAGCTCTCCCGCGACGGCGGCCTGGCCGCCGCCGACGCCATCAGGACGACCGACACCGTCTCGAAGATCTCCTTCAAGCGCGGCGAGGGCTACATGGTCGGCGGCATGGCCAAGGGCGCCGGGATGCTCGCCCCGGCCCTGGCCACCATGCTCGTCGTGCTGACCACCGACGCCGACCTGACCAGCGAGGAGCTCGACGCGGTCCTGCGCAAGGCCACCGCGAAGACCTTCGACCGGCTCGACGCCGACGGCTGCATGTCGACCAACGACACCGTGCTCCTGCTCGCCTCCGGCGCCGCCGGGGTGAAGCCGGCGCTGAAGGAGTTCGAGGAGAAGGTCACCGAGGTCTGCGCGGACCTGGCCAGGCAACTGCTCGTGGACGCCGAGGGCGCCTCCAAGGCGATCGCCATCGAGGTGGTCGGCGCCGCCTCCGAGGACGACGCGGTCAAGGTCGGCCGGACGGTCGCCCGCTCCAACCTGCTCAAGTGCGCCATCCACGGCGAGGACCCCAACTGGGGCCGCGTCCTGGCCGCGGTCGGCACCACCGACGCCGTCTTCGAGCCCGAGCGCCTCAACGTCGCCATCAACGGCGTGTGGATCTGCCGGGGCGGCGCCGTCGGCGACGACCGCGACAAGGTCGACATGCGCCCCCGCGACGTCACCATCACCATCGACCTGTCGGCGGGCACCAACTCGGCCACCATCCACACCACCGACCTGACCGCGGACTACGTCCACGAGAACTCGGCCTACTCCTCATGAGGTCGGCCTCCGCGCTCACGAAAGCGGCCACGCTGATCGAGGCGCTGCCCTGGCTGGCCCGCTTCCAGGGCGCCACCGTCGTCATCAAGTACGGTGGCAACGCTATGACCGAAGAGTCGCTCAAGGCGGGATTCGCCGAGGACATCGTCTTCCTGCGCTACGCCGGTCTCAAGCCGGTCGTCGTCCACGGCGGCGGCCCGCAGATCAGCAAGGCGCTCGACCTGCACGGGATCGAGTCGACCTTCACCGCCGGGCTGCGCGTGACCTCGCCCGAGGCCATGGAGGTCGTCAGGATGGTCCTGGTCGGCCAGGTCAACCGCGAGGTCGTCGGCCTGGTCAACCGGCACGGCCCGTTCGCCGTCGGGCTGTCGGGCGAGGACGCCAACCTGTTCACCGCCGAGCGCAAGCACGCCGTCGTCGACGGCGAGAAGCTCGACATCGGCCAGGTCGGCGAGATCGTCCACGTCGACCCCGGCGCCCTGCACACGCTCATGGACGACGGCCGCATCCCGGTCGTCTCCAGCATCGCCCGCGGCGAGGACGGCCAGATCTACAACGTCAACGCCGACACCGCCGCCGCCGCGCTGGCCGTGGCGCTCAAGGCCGAGAAGCTCATCGTCCTGACCGACGTCGAAGGCCTGTACGCCAACTGGCCCGACGACAGCGACGTCATCGGCAAGCTCAAGGCCGCCGAGCTCGAAGAGCTGATGCCCACCCTGTCCAGCGGCATGGTGCCCAAGATGGGCGCCTGCCTGACCGCGGTCCAGGGCGGCGTCAACCACGCCCACGTCCTCGACGGCCGCGTCCCGCACTCCCTGCTGCTAGAGATCTTCACCGACGAAGGAATCGGAACCATGGTGATGCCCTGATGAGCCTGTTCGAGAGGTTCGAGAAGTCGTTCATGCCGAACTACGGCACCCCGCCGGTCGCCCTGATCCGCGGCGAGGGCAGCGCGGTGTGGGACGTCGACGGCAGGCGCTACCTCGACTTCATCGGCGGCATCGCGGTCAGCTCGCTCGGCCACGCCCACCCCGCGCTGGTCGAGGCGGTCTCCCGGCAGGTGGCCACGCTGGCCCACACCTCCAACCTGTTCGTGCACGAGCCCGAGGTCCTGCTCGCCGAGAAGCTGCTCGGCCTGCTCAAGGAACCGGCCAAGATCTTCCTGGCCAACTCCGGCACCGAGGCCAACGAGGCCGCGTACAAGCTCGCGCTCAAGTACGGCCGGCGCGAAGGCCGCCGCTACTTCGTCGCCGCCGAGAACGGCTTCCACGGCCGCACCATCGGCTCCCTGTCGCTGACCGGCAAGAAGGCCATCCGCGACCAGTTCGGACCGTTCCCGGTCGAGGTCAGGTTCGTCCCCTACGGCGACGCCGAGGCCCTGCGCGAGGAGGTCGGCGGCGAGTGCGTCGCGGTCTTCCTGGAGCCCACCCAGGGTGAGGCCGGCGTCGTCCCGCCGCCGGACGGCTACTTCCAGGCCGTCAGGGAGATCTGCGACTCCACCGGCGCGCTCATGGTCGCCGACGAGATCCAGTCGGCGATCGGACGCACCGGCCACTGGTTCGCCCACCAGGCCGACGGCGTCGTCCCCGACATCCTCACGCTGGCCAAGGGCCTGGGCGGCGGGCTGCCGATCGGCGCCTGCGTCGGCTTCGGCGAGGCCGGCACGCTGTTCGCCAAGGGCGACCACGGCTCGACGTTCGGCGGCAACCCGGTCTCGTGCGCGGCGGCGCTGGCCGTACTGGAGAACGTGGATCTCGAACACGTGCAGAAGGTCGCCGTGCAGCTGCGCACCGGCCTGGAGGGGATCGAGCACCCGCTGCTGAAGGGCGTGCGCGGCCGCGGCCTGTGGCTGGGCGCCGTCCTCACCTCCGACGTCTCGGCCGCCGTGCAGCAGGCCGCCGCCGACGCGGGGTTCCTGATCAACGCCCTGCAGCCCGACGCGGTACGGCTCGCGCCCCCGCTGGTGGTCACCGACTCCGAGGTGCAGTCCTTCGTGGACGCCTTCCCCAAGATCCTCACCGAGGCCGCACCATGACCACGCGACACTTCCTCAAGGACGACGACCTGAGCCCGGCCGAGCAGGCCGAGGTGCTGGAACTGGCCGCCGCGATGAAGAAGGACCGTTACGGCTACCGCCCCTTCGAGGGGCCCAAGACCGTCGCCGTCCTGTTCGACAAGCCCTCGACCAGGACCCGCGTCTCCTTCGCCGTCGGCGTCGGCGAGCTGGGCGGCCTGCCACTGGTCATCGACGGCGGCGCCTCCCAGATGGGCCGCGGCGAGCCCATCGAGGACAGCGCCCGCGTCCTGGAGCGCCAGTGCGCCGCCATCGTCTGGCGCACCGCGGGCCAGGAGCGCATCGAGGCGATGGCCGAGGGCACCACGGTCCCGGTCGTCAACGCGCTGACCGACGAGTACCACCCCTGCCAGATCCTCGCCGACCTGCAGACCGTCCGTGAGCGCTTCGGCACCACGAAGGGCCTGACCCTCACCTACGTCGGCGACGGCGCCAACAACATGGCCCACTCCTACCTGCTGGGCGGCGCCACCGCCGGCATGCACGTACGTGTCGGCGCCCCGAACGGCTACCAGCCGGACGCCGTCATCCTCGACCGGGCCGCCGCCATCGCCGCCCGGACCGGCGGCTCGGTGGTCTCGCTGAGCGACCCGGCCGCCGCAGTCCGGGGCGCGCACGTGATCGCCACCGACACCTGGGTCTCCATGGGCCAGGACGGCAAGGAGAAGCGCGTCGCCGCGCTCATGCCCTTCCAGGTCAACGCCGAACTGCTGGCCCACGCCGCGGGCGACGCGATCGTGCTGCACTGCCTGCCCGCCTACCGGGGCTACGAGATCACCGCCGACGTGCTCGACGGCCCGAAGAGCGCCGTGTGGGACCAGGCGGAGAACCGGCTGCACGCCCAGAAGGCGCTGCTGCACTGGCTGGTGAACAACTGACATGACCATCCCGATGACCAAGGTCGCCCGCCAGGCGAAGATCACCGAGCTGCTCCAGCGGCAGGCGGTCCGCTCGCAGCCCGAGCTGGCCAAACTGCTGGCCGAGAGCGGCGTCGAGGTCACCCAGGCGACGCTCTCGCGCGACCTCGACGAGCTGGGGGCGCTCAAGTTGCGTGCAGAGGACGGTTCCCTGGTGTACGCGCTGCCCGGCGAGGGCGGCGGCCGCATCCCGCTGGCCAGGCTCGGCACCGGCGAGACGCCGGCCGCCAGGCTCCACCGCATCGCCGAGGAGCTCCTGGTCTCGGCCGAGGCCAGCGCGAACCTGGTCATCGTGAAGACCCCGCCCGGCGCGGCCCAGTTCCTCGCCTCGGCGATCGACCACGCCGACTGGGAGTCGATCCTCGGCTGCGTGGCCGGGGACGACACCGTCCTCGTCATCGCCCGCGACCCGCAGGGCGGCGCCGGCGTCGCGCAGTCGCTGCTGAAGGTGGCCGACCGACGAAGCTAGCCCGCTTGACCGCGGGCTCTTCGCGCCACCATCAGTCACCGAATCGGAGAAAACACCATGACCGAGAGAGTAGTTCTCGCATATTCCGGCGGCCTCGACACCTCCGTCGCCATCCCGTACCTCGCCGAGAAGATGAACGCCGAGGTGATCGCCGTCGCGGTCGACCTCGGCCAGGGCGGCGAGGACATGGACGTCATCCAGAAGCGGGCCATCGACTGCGGCGCGGCCGAGTCCGTCGTGGTCGACGCCAAGGAGGAGTTCGCCGCCGACTTCTGCCTGCCCGCGCTGCGCGCCAACGCCCTCTACATGGACCGCTACCCGCTGGTCTCCGCGCTCTCGCGCCCGCTCATCGTCAAGCACCTGGTGAGCGCCGCCCAGCGCTTCAACGGCACGATCGTCTCCCACGGCTGCACCGGCAAGGGCAACGACCAGGTCCGCTTCGAGGCCGGCCTCGCCGCCCTCGCCCCGGACCTGCGCGTCGTCGCGCCCGCCCGCGACTTCGCCTGGACCCGCGACAAGGCCATCGAGTACGCCGAATCGAAGAACCTGCCGATCGAGACCAGCAAGAAGAACCCGTTCTCCATCGACCAGAACCTGTGGGGCCGCGCCGTCGAGACCGGCTTCCTGGAGGACATCTGGAACGGCCCCACCGAGGACGTCTACTCCTACACCGCCGACCCGGCCCAGCCGCGCGCGGCCGACGAGGTCGTCATCACGTTCGAGGCGGGCGTGCCGGTCAAGCTCGACGGGCGGGCGCTGACGCCGTACCAGATCGTCGCGGAGATGAACGCGCGCGCCGGCGCGCAGGGCGTGGGCCGCATCGACATGGTCGAGGACCGGCTCGTCGGCATCAAGTCGCGCGAGGTCTACGAGGCGCCCGGCGCCCTCGCGCTCATCGCCGCGCACATGGAGCTGGAGAACGTCACCGTCGAGCGGGACCTGGCGCGCTTCAAGCGGGGCGTGGACCAGCGCTGGAGCGAACTCGTCTACGACGGCCTGTGGTTCTCGCCGCTCAAGGACGCACTGGAGTCGCTCATCGACGACGCACAGAAGTACGTCACCGGCGACATCCGGATGACGCTGCACGCCGGCAAGGCCGTGGTCACCGGCCGGCGTTCGGAGAAGTCGCTGTACGACTTCTCCCTGGCCACCTACGACACCGGCGACACCTTCGACCAGTCCCTGGCCAAGGGGTTCGTCCAGCTGTTCTCGCTGCCCGCGAAGATCGCGGCCGCCCGGGACGCCGAGCGGGCCTGAGGTGCACTATGGTCGCGGAGGACTTCGCTGTGGAGATTGAGGAGCTGACGGTGAGTGATGGTAAGCCGATGAGGCTGTGGGGCGGACGCTTCGAAGGTGGTCCGGCCGACGCGCTGACCCGGCTGTCGGTGAGCGTGCACTTCGACTGGCGGCTCGTGCCGTACGACCTGGCCGCGTCCAGGGCGCACGCGCGGGTCCTGCACAAGGCGGGGCTGCTCACGCAGGACGAGCTCGAGCGCATGATCGGCGCGATCGACGACCTGGAGCGCGCCTGCAAGTCGGGCGAGTTCCGGCCGACCGTCGCCGACGAGGACGTGCACACCGCCCTGGAGCGCGGCCTGCTGGAACGGCTCGGCGCCCTCGGCGGCAAGCTGCGCGCCGGACGCTCGCGCAACGACCAGATCGCCACCGACCTGCGGCTCTACCTGCGCGACCACGCGCGCACGATCGTCTTCAGGCTCGTGGAGCTGGAGACGGCGCTCATGGCGCAGGCCGAGCAGCACGCCGAGACCGCCGCCCCGGGCATGACGCACCTGCAGCACGCCCAGCCGGTCTCCTTCGGCCACCAGCTGCTCGCCCACGTGCACGCCTTCGCCCGCGACATCGACCGCCTCACCGACTGGGACAAGCGCGCCGCCGTCTCCCCGCTCGGCGCCGGAGCCCTGGCCGGCTCCTCGCTCCCGCTCGACCCCGAGGCGGTCGCCGACGAGCTCGGCTTCTCCTCCGCCGCCCCCAACTCGATGGACGCCGTCGCCGAGCGCGACTTCGCCGCCGAGTTCCTCTTCGACGCGGCCATGATCGGCATGCACCTGTCGCGGCTGGGCGAGGAGATCGTCCTGTGGGCCTCGCAGGAGTTCCGCTGGATCGAGATGGACGACGCCTACTCCACCGGCTCCTCGATCATGCCGCAGAAGAAGAACCCCGACGTGGCGGAGCTGGCCCGCGGCAAGTCCGGCCGCCTGATCGGCAACCTCGTCTCCCTTCTGACCGTGCTGAAGGGCTTGCCGCTCACCTACAACCGCGACCTGCAGGAGGACAAGGAGCCGGTCTTCGACTCCGTCGACACGCTCCTGCTCGTGCTGCCCGCGATGGCCGGGCTCGTGGCCACCATGCGGGTCAACACCGCCCGGCTGCAGGCCACCGCCTCCGACGGCTTCGCCCTGGCCACCGACCTGGCCGAGCTGCTGGTCCGCAAGGGCGTCGCGTTCCGCGAGGCGCACGAGGCCGTCGGCCACCTGGTCGTCTACTGCCAGGTCAACGACGTCGAGCTCGGTGACGTCAGCGACGAGGACCTGCTCAAGGTCTCGCCGCACCTGACCCCCGACGTGCGCGACGTCCTCAGCGTCCCCGGCGCCCTGGCCGCCCGCAAGGCGCCCGGCGGCACCGCGCCCGACCGGGTGCGCGACCAGCTCGTCGCGCTGCGGGAGGCGGTCGACGCGCAGGCGGCATGGGCGGCCGGATCCTGAAGCCGCTGCCGCGCTCCTTCTTCGACCGGCCCTCCCACGAGGTCGCGCCCGACCTGCTCGGGCGCGTCCTCGTGCACGGCCCCGTCTCCCTGCGCCTGACCGAGGTCGAGGCGTACGGCGGGCCGGGCGAGGACCCGGCGGCCCACACCTACCGCGGCAAGACGCCGCGCAACGCGGTCATGTTCGGCCCGCCCGGCCACCTGTACGTGTACTTCACCTACGGCATGCACTACTGCGCCAACCTGGTCTGCCTGCCGGAGGAGGACGGCTCGGCGGTGCTGCTGCGCGCGGGCGAGATCGTGGACGGCACGGAGATCTCGCGAGCCCGGCGCGGCGCCACCGGCCCGGCCGCCAGGCGGATGCCCGACCGCGACCTCGCGCGCGGCCCCGCCCGGCTCGCGGTCGCGCTCGGCCTGCACCGCGAGCACAACGGGCTCGACGCGATCCGCACCGGATCCGGCACCCTCGCCGTGCTGGCGGGCGAACCGCCCGATCGCACCCTCATCCGGTCAGGGCCCCGCACCGGGATCTCCACCGCCAAAGAGGTGCCGTGGCGGTTCTGGATCGACGGCGACCCGACCGTCTCGCCCTACAAGGCTCACGTCCCCCGGCGGCGCAGCGCGGCGGCCACCTCGGTGGGGGAGGCGCCCAGCTCGTGAGGGCTGAAGATGTGCAGGCCGTCGCCTGTGTCGATCTCCAGCATCTCGCTGCGCAGGCCGAACCGGGTGCGCACATCCACCTTGACGTCCTGGATCCGCTCCCACGGCACGTGCCGGTGGCCGGCGTAGCCGTGGACGACGGTGATGCCGCTCTCGTCGGCGCGCAGCCGTACCGGGACCAGGAGATCGCGGAGCGCCATGGCGCCGACCAGCAGTGTCGCGGGGACGGCGAGGATCACCCCGCGGGTGTCTCCCGCCAGCCACCAGTACACGGCGAGAGCCGCACACACGACAGCCCCTAGGATCTTGAGAGCGGCCAGCTCGCGACGGACCTTCCACATGGAGACCGAGCGTATCCAAGTGGCGCTCATCCGTATGGATCGGGCAGGCTGGGACCGACATCCACTACCCGGAAAGCCGAGATCGTGACCGACATTCTCGATGACCTCGCCTGGCGCGGCCTGATCGCGCAGTCCACCGACCTCGACGCCCTGCGCGCGTCGCTGGCGACCGGTCCGATCACGGCCTATTGCGGGTTCGACCCGACCGCGCCCTCCCTACACGTGGGCAACCTGGTCCCGCTGTTCACGCTGGCCAGGATCCAGCAGGCGGGCCACCGGGCGATCGGCCTGGTCGGCGGCGCCACCGGCCTGATCGGCGACCCGGGAGGGCGCAGCACCGAGCGGGCGCTCAACCCGGCCGAGGTCGTGGCCGAGTGGGTGGCGAAGATCCGGGTGCAGGTGGAGCGCTTCCTCGACCTGTCCGACGAGGCGCGCGGCGTCATGGTCAGCAACCTCGACTGGACGGCCGAGCTGTCGGCGATCGACTTCCTGCGCGACGTGGGCAAGCACTTCCCGGTCAACCGCATGCTGGCGCGCGAGGTGGTCGCCGCCCGCCTGGCCGGTGAGGGGCTCAGCTACACCGAGTTCAGCTACCAGCTGCTGCAGTCCAACGACTACCTGGAGCTCTACCGCCGTTTCGGCTGCACGCTGCAGCTCGGCGGCAGCGACCAGTGGGGCAACATCACCGCGGGCGTCGACTTCATCAGGCGGGTCGAGGGCTCGCACGTGCACGCCCTGACCGTGCCGCTGATCACCAAGGCCGACGGCACCAAGTTCGGCAAGACGGCCGGCGGCGCGGTGTGGCTCAACCCCGAGATGACCTCGCCGTACGCCTTCTACCAGTTCTGGCTCAACTCCGACGACCGCGACATCGTGAAGTTCCTCAAGATCTTCAGCTTCCGCGGGCGCGAGGAGATCGAGGAGCTGGAGAAGTCCGTCGCCGAGCGGCCCTTCGCCCGCGAGGCGCAGCGGGCGCTGGCCGAGGAGTTCACCACGCTGCTGCACGGGGCCGGGGAACTGGTCAAGGTGCAGGCGGCGTCCAAGGCGCTGTTCGGGCAGGGCTCGCTGGAGGAGCTCGACGCGGCCACCCTCGGCTCGGCGCTGGCGGAGGTGCCCAAGGCGGCCGTGCCGGCGCTCGGGGCCCCGTTCATCGACCTGCTGGCCGAGAGCGGGCTGGTGGAGTCGAAGTCGGCGGCGCGGCGCGCGGTCAAGGAGGGCGGCGCGTACCTCAACAACGTGAAGATCACCGACGAGGCGTACGTGCCCGAGGCCAAGGACCTGCTGCAGGGGCGCTTCCTGGTGCTGCGCCGCGGCAAGAAGGCGATCGGCGGCGTCGAGGTCGGCTGAACGCGGGCGGGCCCTTCCTTCGCGGAAGGGCCCGCCTTTCGCCGCGCCTAGTGCCGGCCCTCCTCGGGCTCGTCGGCGTTGAGCGGGGCGAGCTGGTCGGCCGGCGTCTGCCCGTTCGGGCGGGTACGCTCCCCGCGCGCCAATACCGCCGTGTCCGGGTAGTCCGTGACGAACGCGTCCACGCCCAGCTCGATGTGCGCCCGGTACTCCGCCAGCGCGTCACCGTGCTCGGTCGGCACGCTCCCGCGCCGTAGCTGCAGCGGCAGGTACTGGTTCTCGCTCCGGAACGTGTAGACGCCGATCTTGAGCCCGGCCTTGTGCGCGTCGGAGACGAGCGAGGTGGGCGCGCCGGTGCTGCCGTCCGGGTTCAGGGGGATGGCCGAGGACTTGTCCGGGCCGATCCACTGCGCGTAGCCGGCGATCTTCGCCAGTCCCTCGGGCTTCATCATGTCGGCGTAGGTGGTCGGGTCGCCCGCCGCCTTCAGGTCGTACGGCTGGCCCGTCGTCCCCAGCGCCTGCCACAACGGCACCCGCAGCGCGCCGGCCACCCGCTTCAGGCTCGACGGCTCGAACGACTGCACCACCACGGGCCCGCGGGGCCGGTTCAGGCCGTTGCGCCGGACCGTCTCGATCAGCTTCTCCTCCAGCGGCAGGCCGATCGAGCGGAAATAGGTCGGATGCTTGGTCTCGGGGAAGACGCCGACCTCCCGGTCGTACCTCTTGGAGAGCTTCTTCGCCAGGTCGAGCACCTCCTGGAAGGTCATGACCTGGTAGTAGCCGTTGTAGACGGTGTTGCGCTGGCGGACGGCCGGCAGCCGTTCCACGGCGCGCAGCGTCTTGAGCTCGGCCAGTGTGAAATCCTCGGTGAACCAGCCGGTGACGTTGCGCCCGTCGACGACCTTGGTGGTCCTGCGCCCGGCGAACTCCGGCCGTGCCGAGACGTCGGTGGTGCCGGAGATCTCGTTCTCGTGCCGCACGACCAGCACGTGGTCCTTGGTCGGCACCAGGTCGGGCTCGATCCAGTCGGCGCCCATGGCCACCGCCAGCTCGTAGCTGCCCTGGGTGTGCTCGGGGCGGTGCCCGGCCGAGCCGCGGTGGCCGATGACGACGACCTGCGAACGCTCGGGACGGTGGTCGGCGGCGGTGGCCGCGCTCGCTCCCGCTCCGGTGAGAGGGGTCAGGACGGCGAGCGTGGTCGCTGCGATCTTTCGCACGTGGAACTCCCTGCGGCGCCATCGCCGGAGACTCTCACCGGTCGATCACCGCGGCGATTATGGTAAGGACCGAAACCACCGTTCGTGCCAACAATCGCGAAACTTCCGGTGACTTCGCGCCCTTCAGTCCCATGGCACGTGCCGCGGGCTGCGTGGCCTCGAAGAGCTGGAACGGCGCGTCGCGCCGGTCGGGCGCGAGTTCGGCGGTGTTCAGCGACGCGTGAACAGTGCGACGGTGATGCCGGGGATCTCGGCCGAATGCCAGACGGTGGCCTGTTCGAAGCCCGCCGCCCGTACCGCCGCGATCCGCGGGAGTTTCGCCGTCTTCGCCCCGCGCCACAACATCCAGACGCGTTCGCGCCCTTCCAGCGCGGCGGTGACGTCGTCGCGCTCGGGCCAGGCGAAGCCGTGCGCCTCCGGCTCCCGCGAGGCCAGGAGCACGTCGTCGGGCAGGGGCTTGGTGGCGTAGTACAGGACGCCCTTGCGTTCGGAGCTCTGGCCGTAGACGAGGGCGTCGCCGGGCCGTGTCTTGATCCTGGCGAGGGCTCCGGGGAAGTCGGCGTACCGCCCGTTGTAGTCGCGCACGTCCAGATGCGCCGGTACGGCCAGCGCGATCGTCACCCCGGCCAGCACGGCGCCCGCGACGACGGGCAGGCGCGGCACGCTGGCCGCGGCCAGGCCCGCCAGGAGGGCCAGCGCCGGAGTGGTGACAAAGAGGTAGCGGTCGACGTACACAGGTGTCACCAGATGGGAGACCGCCAGCAACAGGACCGGCGGCAGCACCAGCCAGGCCAGCAGCGCGGGGCTCTCCTTCAGGCGCCAGGTCAGTCCCGCCCCGAGCAGGGCGACCGCGAACAGCAGCAGGCCGACCTCCATCGAGTCCGCCGCCATCTTGGGGAACTTCAGCAGCACGTCGGGGCCGCGTTGCGGGATCCAGCTGATCGCGTGGCGCTCGCCGTACCCGATCAGGCCGAGGGCGACGGCGGGCAGGCCGCCTATGGCGAGCGCCGCCAGCATGCGCGACCAGGTCGCGCGGCGCGCGAGCAGCAGATGCGCGGGCAGCGTGAGCACGGCGAACAGATGGGTGCAGCAGACCAGGGCGACCGCCCCGCCGTAAAGGACCCAGCGGCCGGTACGGCGCGGCTCCTCGATCGCCCGGTGCAGTGCCCAGAAGGCGAAGACCACCGCGGCGGCGGCGAACGCGTACGAGCGGGCGAAGGCGCCGTAATAGGACACGGAGGGTAGCGCCGTGAAGATCACCGCGGCCGTCACGCCCGCGGTCATGCCGTGCAGGCGGCGGCCCAGATCGGTCAGGAACCAGGCGGCGACGCCGATGGCCAGCGCCGAGGGGAGGCGCAGCCACAGCTCCGCCGTGCCGAGCTTCACCCACAGGTGCATGAAGACGTAGTACGGCAGGAAATGGCCGTCGATGTGCTGCGACAGCTCCCACAATCCGGAGATGGAGCGTCTGGCCGCGCTGACCGTGGCGAGTTCGTCGCCGTTGAGCGAGGCCACTCCGGAGCCGGACAGCGCCACCGCGGCTGCCAGTGCGGCCATCGGCCAGGGGAGCCAGGCGTACGAACGGGTCGCCGGCGGGGCTGGGCGGATGATCGTGGCAGTCACCGGGGAAGAATACGCTCGAAAGATGAGCGACGTGATTCTGTTCGACCTATATGGGGTTATCGCCCGCACGCAGACTGAGCAGGCGCGCGAGCGGCTCGTGGAACTCGCGGGGGTGCCGGGGGAGCGGTTCTGGGCGGCCTACTGGGATTGCCGGCCGGACTACGACGCGGGGCTCAGCAGCGCGGCGTACTGGGAGAACGTGGCCGCGCGCCTCGGGACCACCTTCGCCGACGTGCCCGCGCTGACCGCCGCGGACCTGGAGAGCTGGTCGCAGTCCGACCCCGAGATGGTGGCGCTGGTGAACGAACTGGCCGACGAGGGCCGCACGCTCGGCCTGCTGTCGAACATCATCGAGGACCTGGTGCCGGTGTGGGAGCGCACCGACTGGCTGCGGCGGTTCGCCGCACGGACCTTCTCGTGCCGGATCGGCGTGGCCAAGCCGGACCCGCGTGCCTACGAGGTCGCGGCCGGGCAGCTCGGGGTGCCCATGGAGCGGATCCTGTTCCTCGACGACAGCGAGGCGAACGTGCGGGCGGCGCGGGAGGTGGGGATGGGGGCCGAGGTGTTCACGTCGGCCGCGCAGGTCAGGAAGCTGGTCGGCGCCGCGCCGACGTGGTGATTTGACGTCAGGCCGATCGCGACCTAGTCTTTGTTTTCGCCCCGGGAGCGATCCGGACGCCGTGTCAGGCGGACGGGCCCCAGGGCACAAGCCCCTTGAGACTCCGTCTCGGGTACGCGTAGAGCCACCGGAAAACTCCGTTGATTCGACACGCCCATGATGGCACGGTACGTTTTTGAGGGTTTCTTGCTGCTCGGAATTTGTGAAACGTCGAATTCTTCGGATTTGACAGGACGCAGACCGGGTGAAACTATAGAAATACGAAATGAACGCCGAGAACGCGTCCGTTTCTTGAGAACTCAACAGTGTGTTAAAAGCCAGTGCATGAAGTATTTCATGCAACACCT
>NZ_JBHYJD010000094.1:0-18678 GCF_042740555.1 Nonomuraea sp. NPDC059007
CCCAGAACCCGCTCCCGCGGACACTTACCGCTTAACCTGCAGAAACAGGATCACGCGAAGATCGATTCATACACCACGTCCGTGGACGTGACCGCGCGGGAGAATCCACGATGGGGGCTCCGACGCATCCGGGGCGAGCTGCTCGGCCTTGGGTTCCGGGTTGGGGAGGGGACGGTCCGGCGGGTCCTGGCAGGAGCAGGACTTGGGCCCGCGCCAACCTCTCGGGGCAATACAGCTAGCCGCCGAAGCCGGTCAGGTTTTAGCCCCTGCACCCTACGGCCGGCACATCAGCCATCCTCAGCAACTGACCGCCGTCGGCGAGCGTGGCCTTGAGCAGGGGCGCCGTGGCCGGCGGGCAAGGACCTGTGGAGCGGCTAAGGTGAAGGACACACCCCTTTTTCCGCACCGGGAACCACCATGCCAGCAGGACATCAGCACCTCATCCGAGTCGCCGCCGTAGAGGACCTTGACGCCCTTCAGGCCCTTGCCCGCCGGACGATCGACGCCTGTTACCGCGCGTTTCTGGGAGATGAGGCGGTGGACTGGTTCCTCGATAGCGGTGCGTCGGACGCCCACGTGAAGACCTATCTGGAGCAGGGCAAGGTGTACCACCTGAGCCACGATGGGCAGATCGCCGGAGTTTCCATCCTCGACGGCCCCACCATCGACGTGATGATGATCGACCCCGACCATCACCGTCGAGGGCTGGGCCGAGCCCTGCTCCGGCAAGCGGAGTCGACCTTGTTCGCGCATCATGCCGCCATCCGGCTGGAGAGCTTCGCCGGCAACACCGCGGCCAACTCCTTCTACGAGGCATGCGGCTGGTCACCTGGCCGACGGCTGGAGGCGGAGGGACCGGCCAAGGTCGAGTACACCAAGCACCGCAGGATGGACTGAGCGGAACCGCGTGCGCTGACGGTGCCCCCGGAAAGTGGAGGTGGTGTCCGCGCGGCACGGCAGGACGAGCTCCCGGCGGGCGAGTCCGTCACTTGACAGGCGTCGCCGGCTGCTCGGTGAAGCGGACCGCCAGGTATGTCCCACGGCGGGCCGGAGTTTGCGGTTGGGTGGGCGGCCTGCTCCGGCCGGTGGATGGCGTACCGGTGAAGGGTCAGGGGTGAAACAGTCGCCACTGGGGCCGGACATGTACTCCTATGTCTGGCACCTTCGGCTTTGAGGAGACCCATCCGTGACCCGTTCACTGGGGGCGCGGGATCGTTTCGAGACGATCTACCATGCGTATTACCCGGCCATCCATCAATACGTCGCCCGCCGTACCGACTCACCTGACGACACCGCGGACGCCATCTCCGAGACGTTCCTCACCGCGTGGCGGCGCATCGGCGACGTGCCCGAGGGCGATGAGGCGCGCCTGTGGCTGTACGGCGTGGCCCGCCGCGTGCTGTCCAACCAGCGCCGCGGCGCCTCCCGCCGGGCCGTACTGGCCGAGCGGCTTCGTGAGGAACTGGCAGCCGAGCGCCGCGCGGCCCCCGCGGATCTCGACCACGTGAGGGACGTGTTCGACCGCCTGTCCGCGCGTGACCGTGAAGTGCTCGCGCTGACCTGCTGGGAAGGCCTGACCGGGCAGCAGATCGGCAAGGTCCTCGGCTGTACGGCGACAGCCGTCCGCATCCGCCTGCACCGGGCACGCAAACGGCTGGCCAGAGAGCTGGGCGTGGCCGAAGAGGGAAACCCGACCGCGGAACTGAGGGGAGAGAACCTGTGAGCAAGATCGACCGCATGCTGAGGACCATCGATCCCGCTCCTAGCGCGCCGCAGGAGGGGCGGGGCGCGCGGGAGCTCATGGAGGAGATCGTGGCGACGCCCGCCGAGGTACGCAGGCGGTGGAGCTGGCCCGTCCTGCTGCCCCTGGCCGCGGTCATCGCGTTGGCCGCCGTCGTCGGGGTGGCGTTCCTGCCGAAGAAGGCGCCGATCGCCCCCAGTGCCGCGCTGGCGTTCCAGCGGTCGGGCGACGACTGGCTCGTCACCGTCAGCGACCTCTACGTCGATCCTGAACGGTATCGGGAGGAGTTCCGCGCACGAGGATTGGACATCGAGCTGTCTTTCACCCCTGGCTCGCCCAGCGTGGTCGGGTCAGTCGTCTACCTGTCGACCACGGAAATCGTCTCTCTGACGAATGCGTGCGCGACAGACCCGACAGGCTGCACGATCTCGCTGCGCATCCCCGCGAAGCTGTCGGAAAAGGCGGCCATCGTATTGGCGCGGCCTGCCAAGCCGGGCGAGGAGTACGACACGATGGGCTTCGTGAACGCTCCCGGCGAGCTGCTGCACTGTGTCGCCTTCGAGAACATCACGGTCGGCGAACTGCGGAAGGCGCTGGCCAAGCGCGACGGCTCGATCACCGACTTCAGGATCATGGCCGGCGGGGAGTCCCGGAAGGTCACGGCTACGCAGGTGCCGGACAACTGGTTCGTCCAGGACGTCATGCCGCATGCCCTTGGCGAGGTGCGGATCTGGGCGGGTCCGGAGCCGGCGAAGCGCCCAGGCCGGCAGGACCCCGCAGAAGGTGACGCCTGCCGCGCGCAGTGAAGCCCCGCAGCGCCGTATGCCGGCCGTTCTTGAGCCGGCCGGGCTGAAGTCGAGATATCCCGTCTGATCTCGATGGTCAGGCGGGATCTTGTCGTTCGGTGGTCCGTTCCTGCGGCCGGGCTCGGCGTGGATCAGCAGGTGCGTGTAGTGGGCGGAGCTCAGGTCGGCCGGCAAACGTCAGGCGATCATCGAGGCCGCGCGGTCGGTGTTCCTCGCGGGCGGTTTCGCCGGGGCCAGTGTGGACGAGGTGGCGGCGCTCGCCTCCACCTCCAAACGCACCGTCTATGGGTTCTTCGGTGACAAGAAGGGGCTGTTCACCGAGGACATCGAGGCCGCCGAACACCGCTCGCACGACAGCGTCGAGGCGCTGGCGGCCAGTCAGGACCTCGCCACGGATCTGCGCGCCTTCGCCCGCCGGCACGTCGTGAACGTCACCCAGCCTCACATCATGCGGCTGCGCCGCCTGGTCATCGGCGAGGCCGAGCGCTTCCCCGACCTGGCAAGCACTTCAACTGGCTGATCCTTTCGATCCCGCTGAACCAGGCCATGTTCCACGCGGGCGACGACCAGCTCACCCCCGCCGACCTCAAGCACTACGCCGACGAGGGAACCCGGGTGTTCCTGGCCGCCTACGGCGTGAGCCGACCCAGCAGGCCGGCCGGAACGTTGGGCGCCGGCGACCGTTCGCAGTGACAGCGCTCCTGATCAGTGCCTCCCCATGTCCCGAACCCCCATCGACACCAGAGGATCATGATGACCAAGGTGATCTCGGCAGACGGCACACCCATCGCCTACCAGCGCTTCGGCGGCAACGGCCCGCCGCTCATCCTGATCACCGCGGCGCTGTGCGACCGCACCTCGCTCACCGCGCTGGCCGAGCAGCTCGCGCCCCGCCTTCCCGCGATCGCCTACGACCGGCGAGGGCGCGGCGACAGCGGCGGCATCGCCGGTTGGAGCGTCCAGCGGGAGATCGAGGACATCGCCGCGGTCTACGGCCACTCCTCCGGAGCGGCCCTCGCCCTGCACGCGGCCACCGCCGGCCTGCCCATCACCAAGCTCATCCTGCACGAGCCGCCCTTCACCCCCGCACACGCCGGCGAAGACCAGCGCGAACGGCAGGCCGCCGAAGAGCGGGCCGGACGCGAACAGGCCGAAACCATCCGCGCCCTGCTCGCCCAGGACCGCAAAGCCGAGGCCATCGCCGCGTTCCTGACGCCCACCGGGATGCCGCAGCAGATGGTCGAGCAGATGAGCCACGACCCCGCCGCGCAGGCCGTCGCCCACACTCTGCCGCACGACCCGTTCGAGGTGGTCAGCGCGAGCAGCAGAGGCGGCGCCACCCCGGCAGAACAGGCCGCCACCGTGGCCATCCCCACCCTGCTGCTGTGCGGCGGCGACAGCTTCCCATGGATGATCGAAACCGGCGCCCAACTCGCCACCGCCATGCCCGACGGACGCCATCACGTCATGCCGGGCCAGCCCCACGTCGCCGCACCGCAGGTGCTGGCGCCACTGCTGACCGGCTTCCTGCTCAGCACATGAGCATTGACAGCCATCAACGCGAACTCAAGACCGGTCGGCATCGTTCACGGCGCCCTACCGAGCTGCGCTTGACCAGCCCAACAGCGACCGGGTGCGGTTGGGCCACCTGCCCAGAACGTCGCCATGGCGAACCGACGAAGTACTCCTAGTGCTCCGAGCGTGCTTCCGCGATGCCCGCCCAGATCCCCCGCGCATGTTTGAGGTGCGTGCTCATCAGCTCGGCCGCCTCGTCCGCCTTTCCGGACTCGACGGCGTCGAGCAACGCATCGTGTTCTCGTGTGGACTCGATGAAGTCCTGCGTGCCTGCGACGTGGTCCAGGCCGTACAGGCGGCCTTGGTCGCGTAGCTGGGCGACGATGTCGACCAGCCGGGGATTTCCCAGGTGGCCGAGCAGGGTGAGGTGGAGTTCCCGGTCGGTACCGAGGAAACCGACCCAGTCCCCTGTCATCGCGGCCTCTTCGGTACGCGCGGCCAGGTCGCGCAGGGGAGCGAAGTCGTCGACGAGCCCGCGAGCGGCGATCTCACGGACGGCCGGGACCTCGAGCATCAACCGGATCTGGATGATCTGATCGAGATCGGCTTCGGTCATGACTCGGATCCTGAAGCCCCGGTTGCGCACCATTTCGATCAAGCCTTCCTTGGCCAGGTCGAGCAGCGCCTCCCGCACCGGGGTGATCGACACCTGTAGCTGTTCGGCCAGCTGGCCGATCGCGTACAGCGCCCCCGGGCGGATTTCGCCCGCTACGATCTGGGCGCGGATCACCTGGCCGGCATCGTCGCGAAGACTTTGTCGCCGCAACCCGGTGCCGGGTGCGACCGTGGGGCCGGGACGGGACATAGAAGACTCCCTGATCGTCGAAGCCGTCTGTCTGAGGTATAAGGTATCGCGTTGCCTTACTGACGAGGTCGCACACGGTCAACGCGGTCAGCGGCCCGACGGCGGGTACGGCCCGGATCTGGCCCGGGGCATGGGCTCCGGTGCCGTACGTCCTCCGCGCTCAGGACCCCTTCTGAAGTGCTCGTCACCGATTTCCCTTCTCGTCGTGGAGCTGCCGAAGGTCGCGTAAACGCTTGACACTTGAGGTGTAAGGTATTACACCTAACCCGCAACGCCAAGTGAGGTGGGGCATGGGTTCGAATCAAGTGGACACCGCGTGGCGCGGCGCACGCCCGATGACCCCGAGCGGGCTGCCCGTGATCCGTCGCTTCGGCGGTGACTCGGGCAACGTCGTCGTGGCGACCGGCCACGGAACGCTCGGAATGACCCTCGCCCCGGCCACCGGCCGGATCGTCGCGCGGCTTCTGGCGCCCGCGTGGCAAGGCAACGCCGGCACGTCGTCCCGCATTCTGTGACCTTCTATCTCCCCGAGGCGCAGCCACCCTCAGCCCTCCTGGACCACCAACATTCACAGGGAGACACATGATCCCCGACGACCTCACGAAATACCTCACCACGATCCCGGACTGGACGGAGATCCCCACGGTCGACGACCTGATTGACGAACTCGAGACGCTGGGGGCCGCGAACGGGGACCTGTGCCGGTGGCGCCGTTACGGGACGAGCCGTTTGGGCGATCCACTCCGCGTCCTGTCGATCGGGCACGGTGAGCGGAATGTCCTCATCCTGGGCGGCCCGCACGCGAACGAGCCGTATGGCGCTCTGACGGTCAGCCACCTCGCCCGGCTCGTGATCGAGCACGCCGAACTGCGCGACGACCTGACGTGGCATTTCCTGCCCTGGGCCAACCCCGACGCCGCCAGGATGAACGAAGGGTGGTTCGCCGGGCCACGCTCCATTCGGGACTATCACGAGCATCTCCACCGCCCGGCGCCGGTGGACGACGTCGACTTCACGTTCCCCAATTTCTCCGAGAATGGTTACTACGACAGGCCGTTGCCGGAAACCCAGGCGGTGATGCGGATCCTGGAAGACCTGCGTCCGGTGTTCCAGTACTCCCTGCACAACTGCGATTTCGGTGGCGTCTTCTACGTCCTCGACCATGACGTACCGGGGCTCGCCGAGGACCTGCTGGCGTTCACCGGCCAGACCGCCGTTCCTCTGGCGATGGACTCCGCGGCCGTGGCGGGGCTCGACAGCCCCGGTAAGGGGGTCTACCTCCTCCCGCCCGCGGAGTTGATCGATGGCGGGATCGCCGAAGTCGGCGCGACCAGCGGGCACTGGGCCGCCCAGTACGGGACCACCACCCTGGTCACCGAGATTCCGATGTGGAACGACCCGTGTGCGGCGGATGATGCCGATTCCGGCCGGACGGTGGGTGAGGTGTTCGGTCAGGCGGCCACGGAGATGGCCGAAGCGTCGGACGTACTCGCCGGCCTGATGGCGGCGGTCCGCCCGGCGCTGCGCTGCGGGTCACCCCTCGCCGCCTCGGCCGAGTCACTCGTCCGGCTCGCTCCCTTGCTGGGGCAGGGGATGCGGGCCGCGGCCGAAGCGATGGACGAGCGGCCCGCCGCGGTCGGCGAAGCCTTCGTCGGCGCGATAACCCCGTACATGATCCGGATGCGCGGTCTCGGGCAGTTGCGACGGCTGCTCCGGGCCGAACTCGCCACCGGCAACCAGGCGCCGGTCCTCCGGGCGACCGTCCGGAAAGCCGATGCGTTGTTCGACCAGGCGTGCCACGCCGCGGGCATGGTGTCGGAGGGGAATCCCTTTCCGTTGCGCGAGGTGGTCGCCGTGCAGGTGGGCGCCGGACTGGTCGCCCTGCGGCGGATTCTGAAGGAGGCGAGATGACCGGCCTTCACCACGTCGGCGGGAGCCTGGTCCGAGTACTCGGGGAGCTCACGTGAAGAACCTGTACAACCTGACGGTCCCGCTGCGTGACGGCATCACCCTCGCGGCCGACCGGTACGGCCCGGCCGGCGACGCACCGGCGCCCGCGATCGTTCTCGGCACGCCTTACGGCAAGAACGACCCGAGGCGGCCCGCGCAGGCGGCGCTCATGGCGGAGCGGGGCTACGCGGTCCTGATCTACGACGTCCGCGGCCGCGGCGATTCCGACGGCGTGTTCGAGCCGTACCGGAACGAAGGCCGGGATGGCTATGACGTGATCGAGTGGGTGGCCGCGCAGGACTGGTGCGATGGCAGCGTCGCGAGCTGGGGTGGTTCCTACTCCGGCCACGCCCAATGGCTGACCGCGCTGGAGAAGCCTCCGCATCTGCGGGCGATCGTCGCGTACGCGACACCCTCGGATCCTTTCGTGGACTTCCCGACCGGAACGCGGCTTCCGCAGGAGGTCTGCTGGTACCGGATGGTCGATCGTCGTGCCCTGCAGAACGTGACCGGAATCGATTGGAACGCCGTCTACAGCCACCTTCCGCTGTACACCATGGACGAGGCCGCCGGATTCGTCAGCGCCGCCTGGCGGGCGGACATCGGACACGCCCCTGGCGACACCGAGTACTGGGCCCCGCTCGCCTATCAGCAGAAACTGTCCGTAGTGGACGTTCCGGCGCTGCACATCACCGGGTGGTACGACGACGTCCAACCGGGAACGCTGCGGAACTTCGCGGCCATGGTCTCGAAGGCACCCACGGAGAAGGCGCGGCGCGCGCAACGGCTGGTGATGGGCCCCTGGGGGCACGACGCCGGTCGCGCGGGCGGCCGGAAGATCGGCGACGTCGACTTCGGCGACCATGCCGAGGACGTCGAAGTAACGGAATTCGAGTTGCGTTTCCTGGACCACCACCTGCGGGGTATCGACAACGGCGTCGACCGGGAGGCGCGCGCACGGTTGTTCCTGATGGGTCGCGGGGAGTGGCGTGACGCCGATGAATGGCCGCTGCCGGAAACCGTGTGGACATCGCTGTACCTGCGCAGCGCGGGTGACGCCAATACGCGTGGCGGCGGCGGGCGACTGACCACCGACGCCCCTGCGTCGGAGGAGCCGACGGACACGTACCGTTACGACCCCGCCGATCCGGTGCCGTTCCTCACCGAGCCGACGTCGATGCAGATCGGCGGTCCCGACGACTACGCCGAGGTCGAAGATCGCGACGATGTGCTCGTCTATCTCGGGCCGGAGCTCGGGGAGCCGCTGACGGTGATCGGTCCCGTACGCGCCGAGCTGTTCGTCGGCAGCGACGCGCCCGACACCGACTTCACCGCGAAGCTCGTCGACGTCGCGCCCGACGGTGTACGGCGCCGGCTCTGCGACGGCATCGTCCGCGCACGTTACCGGGAGGGCTTCGCCACGGAGCGCACTCTGCGGCCGGGCGTGGTGTACCGCGTCGAGGTCGACATGTGGAGCACCGCGCACGAGTTCAGCGTCGGGCACAGGGTAGGGCTGGAGATCTCGTCGAGTGCCTTCCCGAAGTACGACCGGAACCAGAACACCGGCGGATCGATCGTCCACGGCACCGAGCCGCGGGTGGCTCACAACGAGATCTGGCACGGTCCGGAGCGTCCCTCCCGGCTGATCCTGCCGGTGATCCCCGGGCTTGATCCGGTGTGACCGGCACTGCGCCTGCCGAAAATCCCGTCCGGCCAGGTCATGGCCTTGCGAAGCCCCGGGGTGTGTAGGCGCTCCTCACTCGTCTGTGGAGGAGCACCGGTGCGGCATGATGATCGTTCGTGCTTCTTCGTTTGGCCTATCTGACCGTCACGAACGCCTTCGCAGCGCTACGGCTTCTGCCAATGAGTGATCGGGATAAGGATGTCGAGATTCTCGCTCTACGTCACCAGGTCATGGTCTTGGAGCGGCAGTTGGGCGCGGAATGTGCGGGTGAGGTTCGCTCCTGAGGACCGCTTCTTCCTGGCGGCGCTCCTAACCCCACTGCCGCGTGCGGTCCTGCGCAGGTTGCGGCTTGTTGTCCGCCCGGACACCATCCTGCGCCGGCACCGCCAGATCGTGAAACGGCACCATGCCCGGACCTGCCGGCCGAAGCGGCGAGGGCGCCCGCCCACGGTCCGCTCCATCCGCGCATTCGTCCTGCGTCTGGTCCGGGAGAACCCGGCATGGGGATATCGGCGGGTGCACGGCGAGCTCGCCACGCTCGGCCGCAAGGTCGCGTCATCCACGGTCTGGGAGATCCTCCAGCAGGAAGGCATCGACCCGGCGCCCGAGCGGGCATCCATCACCTGGGCTAACTTCCTGCGCTCGCAAGCCGACGCGCTCTTGGCCTGCGATTTCATCGAGACCGTCACCCCTACCGGGCAACGCCAGTACATCCTGGCCGTCATCGAGCACGCCACCAGACGCATCCGCGTGCTCGGCACCACCACCCACCCAACCGCGGCCTGGGTCACCCAGACGATCAGGAACCTCGTCATGGACCTGGAGGACTCTGGCTGTCGGGCACGGTTCCTGATTCGAGACCGGGACGGCAAGTTCCCCGCTCTCATGGACGAGATCCTCGCCGACGTCGGCATCCAGACCGTGCTCACCGGCATCCGAATGCCGCGGATGAACTCCATCATGGAGCGGTGGGTGCAGACCTGCCGCCGCGAACTCCTGGACCGCTGCCTGATCTGGAACGAACACCACCTACGCCACGCCCTGGCCGAGTACGAACGCTTCTACTACGAACATCGCGCCCATCAAGCCCTCGACCAGGCCGCCCCACTCCGCGCCGCACCCGACCCGATCACCGACCCGACGCGCATCACAGCCCTGAACATCCGCCGACACGACCGACTCGGAGGAATCCTCCACGAGTACTCACACGCCGCTTGAACTGCACGGACGTAGTTTTCGGCAGGCGCAGTGCCGGGACGGACGAGCACGGGCCGAGCACGGTGACCTACCCGGTAGGCGTTGCGGGGAAAGTCATCCGGCAGGAGAACGAGGCTGACACCTGCGACTCTGACCAGCGCGCGTGCTGAATCGCCCCCACGGCGTGGAGACGAGCACGCAGGCAGCAGGTTTAGCTGGTCCTACACGGATCACCCCCACGGGCGTGGGGACGAGGGAACGTCTCGATACTCGCCCTCAGCGCGAGACGGTTCACCCCCACGGGCGTGGGGGTGAACCGTGAACTGGACTTCCGCAAGAGCATGTTCAGCCCGCATCTCGATAAGGTCTTCCAGATCGCAGATGCGCTGCGGGTGCCGGCCAGGGACCTGTTCGATCGGGACAGCGCCCCGCATCGTTGATCGCCCCGTCCACCGGCTTCAGAGCTCGCCGTCACCACGACGTCCCGGCCCAGGCCAGTGGCAAAAAGGAAGTCAAGACGGCCACCCCCTGCGCCTGATCTGGTCACAGGCAGCTCGATGATCGCCCATACGAGGGCGAGATGGCGACGGAGGTCCAGGCCGAGGCGGCATTGCGCCGCGAGCTTCCCGCCCCGCCGAGACCGGAGGTCGGAGCGGCATCAGTGACCCAGCGCTGCGATGAGACCGTCGACCAGGTCGAAGGCGATCACGCTGTCGCGCGGGCTGTCGATTGACCCTCGTCGTACATCCATGATTGGCTCTCCACCAACTGGTTGGTAGAGAGGTGGAGTATGGCGGAGGAACGCAGGCAGGAACTGGTCGAGGCGGCGTTCCGCTGCATCTCCGCCACCGGCTTCGAGGGGCTGCGCCTGCGCGCGGTCGCCGCCGAGGTCGGCATCGACCACTCGACGCTCCACCACCACTTCCCGACCAAGAAGGACCTGATCGCGGCGGTCGTGGAGTACGCCACGGGCCGCCTGAGGCTGCCGGGCTCCACCCTCGCCGAGCACCTGAACCTGCTCGGGCGGGCGATGCGAGAGCAGCCTGAGCTGTTCGTCGTGCTGCGCGAGATCGACCTGCGGGCGCTGCGCGAGCCGGAGATCAGGGCCATCGTCGACCGCGGTGAGATGGGCTGGCGGCACGCGCTGGCCACCCGCACCGCACCGGAACACGCGGCGCTCATCATCGCCGTCGTCAAGGGTCTGACCCTGATCCCCGACGACCCGCAGGACGTGCTCTCCCGACTCGAAAACCTCCTCGAAGGGACCTGATCATGCACGTGATCGTCATCGGCGGCGGCATCGGCGGCCTGTGCCTGGCCAACGGCCTGATGCGCGAGGGGGTGAGCGTCGCGGTCTACGAACGCGACCACAGCCCCACCGACCGCACCCAGGGGTACCGCATCCACGTCAACACCGTGGGCAGCATGGCACTGCACGCCTGCCTGCCGCCCGCCGTCTGGAACGCCTTCGTCGCCACCGCGGGCGACCCCGGCGAGGGCATGGCCTTCCTCACCTACCACCTCGACTCGCTGGCGCTGATCGAGGCCGACCTGGTCACCGGAGGTCGTACCGCTCCAGAAGAGGGTCACCACGCGGTCAGCCGCATCACCCTTCGCCGCCTGTTACTGGCGGGGCTCGGCGACGCCGTACAGTTCGGCAAGCAGTTCGTCGGCTACGACGTCAAGGACGACGGCCGGGTCCTGGCCCGCTTCTCGGACGGGAGCACCGCCGAGGGCGACGTGCTGGTCGGCGCCGACGGCGCCAACTCTCGTGTACGGCGACAGCGGCTGCCTCAGGCCGAGCGCGTGGACAGCGGCGCGGTGGCGGTCGGCGGGAAGTTCTACCTCACGCCGGAGTCCAGGCAGTGGCTGCCTGAGCGCGTCCCTGCCGGGATGAACATCATCTTCGGCCCACCCAGGCACGCGATGTTCACCGCCGTCTTCAACCGCAGGATGCGTGCCGATCAGGCGCTGGAGTCGCTCGGCGAGCAGCTTCGCGAGATCGGCCTCGACCCGGAGACGTTCCTGCGTGACGCGTCCGACTCCGACTACGTCCTGTGGGCCATGGTCGCCCACCGCGACGCCTACCCGGCAGGAGCCGCCGCACTGGACGGTGGCGGGCTGCGCGCGATGGTCGAGCGGATGATCGGCGGCTGGCATCCCGGCCTGCTGCGCATGGTTGGCGAATCGCGTCCGGGGGACATCGAGCTGTTCGACTTCAAGACCTCCACGCCGGTCAAACCGTGGCCGAGCTCCACCGTCACGCTGCTGGGAGACGCGATCCACAGCATGCTGCCGACAGGAGGCGAGGGCGGCAACACCGCGATGCGTGACGCCCAGCTGCTCACCACCCGCCTGTCTGCGGCCGCCCGCGGTGAGCAACCGCTGTTGGAGACCATCGCGGCCTACGAGCGGCAGATGTGCGAGTACGGCTTCGCCGCCACCAAGAAGGCCCTGGCCAACGCCAAGATGGGCATCTCGGCCAGCAGGACCCAGCGCGTCTTCGCCCGGACGTTCTTCCGCGTCTGCCAGGCCGTACCACCGTTGAAGCGCCGAATCTTCAGCGAGCGCTGGGCCGAACCCGAAGAGCATCGTCCTCTCTGACGGTCATGGTGCTGGTGGCCCTGGCCTGCACGCTGAGCGCGTTCGCGCTGGTCGCCTACCATCGCATATAGTTTAGATAGCTGTCTAATCAGGGAGTTGCCGAGATGGCCGCGGTGACGATCCATTGCTGCGCTCCGATCGCCCGCGAGCCACTGACTGAGAGCGACGCGGCCGACCTGGCGGTCCTGCTCAAGGCCGTGGTCGACCCGGTACGGCTGTGCCTGCTGTCGATGATCGGCTCGCATGAGGGCGGCGAGGCGTGCGTGTGCGACCTGACCGGCGCCTTCGACCTGACCGCACCGACGATCTCCCACCCCCTGAAGATCTTGCGTACGGCCGGGCTGATCCGCCCATCACATTCGAACGCCACATGATCGAGAAGAGGACAGCCTCATCGGCTCTGCTGAGGACCGCTGTGGCATAGAACCGTCTCCACGCTTTCTGGGGATTGACACCCTTCGTCGTCCCCTCGTTACTTCACCGCGGGGCGACGCGCTGTTACCCGACGTCGTCGAACCCAACCCCAGAGTGCACGGGCCGTCGGTGGCGGCCGCTCGCCTCCAGCCGCGTTGCTCGTCGCCACGCCAGTGGGGGTGATCCGATCTCCACGCGGTCGCCGCGTTCCTGGATCGTCTCGTCCCCACGCCCGTGCGCGGAGAGCACTAAGGGGGAGCCAGTTGCGCAGCGCGCAGGGCGTGCAACGCTGGCCAGAACGTCTCCTGCGACGCTTTGGCGTCGATGTCATCAACCGCATGACCCAGTTCGTGAGCGGCGACGCTGACCGACGGTGAGGGGAGGCTGCCCACGCCGATGGCCCGGCGGGCAGGGTCTTCATGACCCGCTGGGGCATGTAGGTATGGTTACACTAAGGGAGGCAGCGATTTTTACCAAAACTAGCCACAAGTGCATCGCCATCTTATTGGCGGCACTGCTGGGCGCAACCATCTGGCTGACGACGAAACCTCAGCTAGGTGTAGTCAAAAACCTTCCCTATGTCTGGGGTAACGCCCTGCAGGTGGCGAATCCCGAGTATCGTATATATCACCGGGGCAATGACTACACCACACGCGGCCTGCTTGAAGCGGTGACGGCTCTAGAGATAGATACGCATGTCAACGCCGCAGCCTCGGAGAAGCCCAGCGCTGTCGTTGAGGTGACACAAAGCATTCTCGGCGACGTCACCTTTCCCGCCCTACCAGCCTCGCCGCTTCACCCATATATCGCAGACTTCAATGGAGGCGCCGGCGATGACGCCGCAGGTAAACGTGCGGTTGAAGAGAGAGCGAGAAGCCTTCCCGCCCATCAGCAAGTGATCGTACTCGCCGAGTTGGCCAAACCGCTGTCCGAAGAAGAACTGAGCCGGTCAGTGGTCGCTTACAGCAACAGTGAAATGAAGCGCTTCTTCCTGTCTGGTATCCAGGGGTCCGGAAAACCACTCTATTGGTGGCCGGGATGGAACGGATGCTCGGCTCTCAGCAAATGGGATAACAATTGTGGCGCTCGCTCGGTAGTCGCAGATTTTCGCAAATGGGTGCATCAGTTCACGGAAAATGACAGCATTAATCTTGCGAAGGTCGGACTGGATCTGCACGCCATGAAGAGAGCGGCAGCCGTTGGGCGTGTCTACGGCTTCATGGACACGAGGACGGGCAGCCGTGAAGTGCTCGAGCTTCTAGTGCGTCCTGAAATTCGCACCGTAAAAATCGTGGCGCTAGTGCCGGAGCTAAACAACTGACTCTCAGTGTGCCGCGCCGACTGCCGGGACACGCGCAGGCGCCAGCCCGCGAGAAGTTCATAGGGGGCGGAGCCAGCACTCCGGCTGCGATCAGTAAGGGCACCGGCGGCAACGGACATCATGGTGGGTCGAGGTTGGATCCGCTGTGACCGGTGCTATGCACTATGTGTCGCATCGACATGTAGCAGCTGCTGTGGCGGTCGTCTTTTTCCCCGCGCCGAGCGCCGACATCCCGGCAGCCGGGCTTCGGGTCATGGCAACTCACAATGTCGGTGATGCGATGCCGTGGCCGGTTGCGGTTCTGGTGAATCGGCTGGCGAGGTGTTCGAAGGCGTCGGTGAGTTCGTCGGGGCCGATGACTTCGATGTCGGCGTCGTAGTGGGCGATGGCGGCGGCGAGGCTGGGCCAGGACCAGGATCCGAGGGTGAGCCGGCAGCGCTCAGGGCTGGTCTCCTCGACGAGTCCCTCGCGGGTGTAGAGGGCCACGGTGGCGGCGGGCAGGTCGAGGATCACTGTGCCTTGGCAGGGCCAGTTGCCCGAGGCGTCGCCAGAGCCGCGGAACGTGCTGGTGACGAAGGTGGCGGCGTCTCCTCCGGGCAGTGCGCGTGGAGTGAACCGGGGCCCGTTGGGGGTGCGCGGGGTGATCCGGTCGGCGCGAAAGGTGCGCCAGTCGTCGCGGTCAAGGTCCCAGGCGATGAGGTACCAGCGCCCGTCCCAGGTGATGACGTGGTGGGGTTCGACGCGGCGCGGGGGTTTGGCCGTGACCTCGGCACCGTAGTCGAAGCGCAAGGTCTCGCGGGCGTGGACGGCGGCGCTGATAGTCAGGAGCACGTCGCCGTCGACCGGGGTGGCCGGCCGGGTGATGGGTCGTTCAACGGTGGTGACGCGCAGCGCGTCGATGCGGTGCCGGAGTCGGGAGGGCATGATCTGCCGGATGGTGTTCAGTGCCCGCTCGGCGGGTTCGGCGAGGCCGTTGCCGGGGTTGGTGGCGACGATCTGCAAGGCGATGGTGAGGGCGACGGCCTGTTCGTCGTCGAACAGCAGCGGGGGTAGTTCGGTGCCGGCGCTGAGCCGGTAGCCGCCGTCGGGGCCTTTTACGGCGGCGATGGGGTAGCCGAGCTCGCGGAGCCGGTCGACATCGCGGCGCACAGTGCGCAGGCTGATGTCCAGGCGATCGGCCAGTACCGTGCCGGGCCAGTCCCGGCGCGTCTGCAGCAGCGACAGCAGAGCCAGCAGTCGGGCAGAAGTTTTCTGCATGAACCTCATTCTGCCCGAAGTAGGTGCCACATCCTGTCACCTACCCCTGCGAACCTTCGTATCGAGCCGGTCAGCCACGCGACCCGGACGGCCCCCCTTTAACTCTGACGGAGTCAGCACCATGTTTGATGTTCTGGGCAATCTGAACTGGTTCGGGATCCTGCTCGGCTTCATCGCCTTGACCCTGCTCGGCGGCGTCTGGTTCGCCGGCCTGTTCCCCGAGGCGTACAACCGCTCCCTCGGCCGCGAGGTCGGCGCCAAGGCGCCGAGCTCGCCGCTTTTTCTCGCCGGGCCGCCACTGACCAGCCTGGTCATCACCCTCACGAGCGCGATCCTGATGGCTGCGTTGAAGATCGACACCTACGGCGATGCGCTGCTGTTCGGCCTCATCGTCGGCCTCGGCTACCTCACGGCCAACACCGTCACCATTGCCATCAACCCCAACTTCCCGCGACCGCTGCTCTACGCGGCGATCTCCGGCAGCTACAACATCGTCGGCAGCCTGATTGTCAGCGCCATTCTGCTGGCCATCTGAGACCGGCAGCACCGTGGGGACTCGCCGATTCGGCCGTCCGACACCCCCTTCCCTGGCTCTCTAACGAGACTTACCAGTCCATACCGGGCGTACCGCGCCCGGAACATCAATAAGGAGTCACCAGCATGGCCATCTCCACCACCACCCACCTGAACTTCCGCGGCGACGCTCGCGCAGCGCTGGAGTTCTACCAGACCGTGTTCGGCGGCCACCTCACCACCATCGCCTACGGCGACTTCGGCATGCCGAAGGAACTGCCAGACGCCGACAAGATCGTCTTCGGCCAGGTCACGGCCGACAACGGCTTCAGCATCATGGCTTACGACGTGCCCAGCCAGGCACCGGCCGCCGCCGCGCCCGCCGCCACCACTCGCGAGCACGGCATGACGCTGACCGGAGAGCGGTTCTTCGTGTCCGTCCGCGGCGAAACCACCGAGGAAGTCGGCGCGCTGTGGGACAAGCTCACCGACGGCGCCGACATCATCGAGAAGTACGGCCCGTCGCAGTGGGCTCCGGGCTTCGGGATGCTGACCGACCGCTTCGGTGTCACCTGGATCCTCGACGTCGCCGCTCCGTACACCGGCTGACCACCAACGCACTCATCCGGTCCGAGGCGGCCTTCGCAGGCCGCCTCGGACCACCCGGCTCTCCGCCTTTCGAAGGAACAGATCATGCGCACTCGCCCCCTGGGCCGTACCGGCATCAAGGTCAGTCCCTACTGCCTCGGCACCATGATGTTCGGCCCGTTCGGCAACCCCGACCCCGACGACTGCGTCGCCATCATCCACCGGGCCCTCGACGCCGGCATCAACTTCATCGACACCGCCGACGTCTACGGCGGTGACGGCGAAACCGAACGGATCGTGGGCAAGGCGCTGCGCGGCCGACGCGACGACGTGGTGCTCGCCACCAAGTTCAACGGCCCCATGGGCACCGACCCCAACCATCGCGGCAGCTCCCGCCGCTGGATCGTCACCGCGGTCGAGAACTCGCTGCGGCGTCTCGGCGTCGACCACATCGACCTCTACCAGGCCCACCACCCCGAGCCCGGCACCGATATCGAGGAAACCCTCGCCGCCCTGACCGACCTGATGCAGGCGGGTAAGGTACGCGCGATCGGCCATTCCAGCCTGCCGGCCGCGGAGATCGTCGAGGCCCAATGGGCTTCCGAACGGCGCGGGCTGGCCCGCTTCCGCACCGAACAGCCTCCGTACTCGATCCTGAATCGCGGTATCGAGCGCGACGTCCTCCCGGTCTGCGAGCGTTACGGGCTGGGCACGCTGGTCTGGAGCCCGCTGGCCTCGGGTCTGCTCACCGGCCGCTACCGCAAGGACGGCAACGAACAAGTCTCGAGCGCCCGCATGCACTGGGTGCCGAAGCACATGACCGACAAGCGCAACCACGATGCCGTCGAAGAACTCGTCCCGATCGCCAAGCAGGCCGGTCTGTCGCTCACCCATCTGGCCCTGGCCTTCGTCATCAGCCATCCCGCGGTCACCTCGGCGATCATCGGCCCCCGCACCATGGCGCAGCTCGGCGACCTGCTCGTCGGCGCTAGCACCACCCTCGACGACGACACCCTCGACCAGATCGACAAGGTGGTCCCGCCCGGGGTGAACCCGGGCACGCTCGACATCGCCTACGTACCACCCGCACTCGAGCAAGCCGACTTGCGCCGCCGCCGCACCGGCGACCGCGCCGCCGCCTGACGTACCTGTACACGACCACTGGTAGGAGCGCAAAGTCCCTGAGTGCGGGGCTTTTGGGTGGCGCGTGCTCCAGCCTCTGCGGAAGCTCTCGACGCGGTGTCGTACGGTTCCACCGAGCTCTTCTTTCTG
Organism: Nonomuraea sp. NPDC059007; assembly: GCF_042740555.1. Lineage (NCBI taxonomy): Bacteria > Bacillati > Actinomycetota > Actinomycetes > Streptosporangiales > Streptosporangiaceae > Nonomuraea > Nonomuraea sp. NPDC059007. The sequence goes on from NZ_JBHYJD010000094.1 coordinate 17,728, forward strand.
CCGGTTCCGATCGGTGGCACTACCGAATCTGAGAGAGAAGAGCCCTCACGACAAGAACCCTGACCGACACACCCTTACCCACCCGAACCACCCCCGCCCACACCGGTCTGCGACTCGATGACCTGCCCGCTCGCCTCGAACATGCCCGGAGTGTCCTCGGTCAGCCACCCACGGGCTACCATCCTCTTGAGCTTGCCCCGCAGCCCCTCGATCTTCCCCGACCGTTCTCCCAACCCCAGCGCGGCGGCCAGATGCCCGGCCCGCAACGGCCGGCCCGCATCGATCACGCCTGCGGCAACGCCGAACCATCCATCCCCACCCGCCACGGCGGCACCGTCAACACCCCGATCGGTGACCCACCCGAGCGCCCCGCCGACGCGGCCCCCGGCGAGTTCGCCGGTGCCACCCCAGCCACCTCGGCGTCGTCACCGTCCATGACAAGGCCCGCGGTCTCCCCTCCGATCGGCTGTCCCGCCTCGGCCAGGATCTCCCCAACCACCTCCCGCGCGGTCACCAACCCGGCGACCACCGCCTCGGCCGCCGCCAACCGCTGGTTCAGCTCCGCGATCTGCTCCCGCAACTCCTCCGCCCGTACCCGAGCCGCTTCCTCCCGCCGACCAAGCTCATCCAGCAGAGACCCCATCGCAGCCCTCCGAGCCGGACAACTACAGACCGTCGAAGACGACTACACGCTCATCCCGCCGAACCCGCAACACGCCAGCTCAACCAACCCCGTGAGCGGGATTCTCGCCCCTCAAGAACTACCTCAGCCAGGCACCCCGGCCGGCGGCGGCCACCTCGACATAGACGTAGGAGTTCAAGCCGCACCAGTCGGAGCGGTCACGGCCGCGATCTCGCATGGAGGGCGAGATCGCGGGCCAGGTGGGCGCGACGCAGGCCGCGTGAGCGCAGGTAGCGGAAATCCTCGGCGGTGTCGTACATGAGCTGGAC
>NZ_JBHYJD010000095.1:0-17471 GCF_042740555.1 Nonomuraea sp. NPDC059007
CCCGCACGCGCGGCGACGGCGGGACTCCCGCGACCACAGGCGTCTGGTCCAGCCGGATTCCCAGGGCCTCGCGTGCGGCCTCCGCAGGCGCGACCCCCTGGTGGATCAGCCGGGCCATCTCCTCCAACCGGCGCAGATCCGCCTGGTCGTAGCGGCGATGGCCGCCCGGGCTGCGCCGGCTCGGGCCGATGCCGTAGCGCAGGTTCCAGGTGCGCAACGTGGGAGCGGGCACGCCGAGCCGCCTGGCCACGGCTCCAATGCCGTATCCCGGCTCCTCGGCAGGCGCGTTCTCGGTCGACATCTTCCCTCATTCTTTCGGACGCCGGCCCCCCGAAGTTGCAACCGGCGCCGTGGCGGCTGCGAACACGCTGGTGATGGATACTGTGATCGTCCTGTTCAACCGGGACCTGCGTCTGCACGACCACCCCGCGCTGACCGCCGCCTGCGAGCGGGCCCGCACGGTGGTTCCGCTGTTCGTGCTCGATCCCGCCGTGCCCGCGGGCCGCCGCACGAGCTTCCTGCTCGACAGCCTCACGGACCTGCGCGCGAGCCTGCGCGCCAAGGGCGCCGATCTGTTCGTACGGCACGGCGACACCGTGGCCGAAACCGTGCGCCTGGCCCGGCAGGTCGCCGCGGCAGCGGTCTTCGCCTCCGCCGACGTCAGCGCCCTTGCCCGGCGCAGAGAGCAGCGGCTGGCGGCCGAGCGGATCGGCCCGCACCTCTTCCCCGGCGTGACCGTCGTCCCGCCCGGACGGCTGCGGCCCGCCGGAGGCGACCACTACCGGATCTTCACCCCCTACTGGCGAGCCTGGACCCAAGCCGAACGGCGAGCGCTCGCGCCGGTCCCGGCCACGATCACCGTCCCGGACGATCTGGAGCCGGGAAAGATCCCGCACGCGCCGCGCTGGGGCGCGATGCCCGGCGGCGAGACCCATGCCCGCGCCCGCATGCGTACCTGGATCGGCGCCCATCTCGACGACTATTCCGACCGGCACGACGACCTGGCCGGGGACCGTACCTCCAAACTGAGCCCTTACCTGCGCTTCGGCTGCCTGTCACCCCTGGAACTGGCCGAACACGGCAACGAGCCCTTCACCAGGCAGCTGTGCTGGCGCGACTTCCACCACCAGGTCACCTTCGCCTTCCCGGACATCGCGCGCATCGACTACCGCCCGCGCGGCCACCACTGGCGCGACGACCCCGAGGCCACCCAGGCATGGGCCGCGGGCCAGACCGGCGTCCCGATCGTGGACGCCGGCATGCGCCAGCTGCTCGCCGAGGGGTGGATGCACAACCGCGCCCGCATGATCACCGCCTCCTACCTGGTCAAGCACCTGCGCGTCGACTGGCGGGCAGGCGCCGCGCACTTCTTCGAACTCCTGCTGGACGGCGAGGTGGCCAACAACTCCGGCAACTGGCAGTGGATCGCCGGCACCGGCAACGACACCCGCCCCAACCGCACGTTCAACCCGATCCGGCAGGCCAGGCGCTTCGACCCCGACGGCGCGTACGTGCGCCGCCACGTCCCCGAACTGGCCGACGTCCCGGCCCGGCTGATCCACGAGCCCTGGCTCGCACCCCGGCCGATCCCCGGCTACCCACCGCCGGTCTCCCTGTGACGCCGGACCAATCGCGAGGGGATCGGCCGCCGGCGGCCTGATGGCCTCGGCACGCAGTTACTACGCGAACCGGGCGGGTCCGAGGGACAGTGGCAACGCAGCGTGCGCGTCCCTTGCGAACCGGCGGGGCCCCGGCCCGGACAGCAGGATCAGCGCCGCGACCGGCGGCGCGAGGAGGGCGGCGCGGAAGACCATGTGGTCGGGCTTCGGCGATCGTGGTGCGCGGACGCGGCCGGGGGCGGAGAATCGGTCGGATCGGGGTAGGGGACGGTCGGTCGCCGGGTAGGGGTGGGCGATCCGAGAAAGTGGGACATGTCAGGATTTGTCGCCTACTAAGCTCGGGGATCCGTCGACGAGCAGGGGGCTGAGCTGTGGCGCGTGGTACGACCATCGCGATCGTTTCCGTGGTGACGGTGGTGGCGCTGGGGGCCGCAGGCACCGGCGCCTACTTCTTGCTGCGCACCACGGGAAGTCCGGCCGAGACCGCCGGGCGCTTCGCCGCCGCCTGGCAGAACGGCGACAACGCGGCCATGACCAGGGAACTCGCGGCGCCGCAGTCGCTGGCCGGCTATGAGCAGATGCGCACCGGCCTGGCCATCGAGACGCTCAAGGTCACGCTGGGACAGGCGGCTCCGGAGAAGGACGGGCGCTCGGCGGTGCCGTACACGGCGAGCATGAAGCTCAAGAACGTCGGCGACTGGAGCTACCAAGGACAGATCCCCGTGAAGGTGACCGACCGCACCTGGAAGGTCGACTGGACGCCGCAGACCCTGCACCCGTCGATGAGCAACGGCGCCGCGTTCGCGCTCAAGACGCGCTGGCCGGAGCGCGGCGAGATCACCGACAGCACCGGCGCGCGCATCGACACCGGCCAGGTGGGCGGGTCGGTGCAGCAACTGGTCGGGTTCCTCGACAAGGCGACCAAGAAGGACATCGAACAGCTCGGCCCCTCCTACAAGGTCGGCCAGGCCGTCGGCCGCGGCGGGCTGCAGGAGAACTTCCAGAAGCGCCTGGCCGGTACGCCGACCACCGAGATCCAGCTCGGCGGCAAGACGCTGGAGACGATCGACGGCGAGAAGGGCGGGAGCGTGGAGACCACCCTGGACCCGCGCATCCAGGACGCCGCCGTCGCCGCCGTCAAGGACCTGGACAAGCCGGCCGCGCTCGTCGCCGTCGAGAGCGGCAGCGGCGAGATCAAGGCCGTGGTCAACAACCGGGGCGGCTTCGACCGGGCCATCAACGGACGGTACGCGCCCGGCTCGACGTTCAAGGCGGTCACCGCCATCGGCCTGCTGGCCGGAGGCGTCGGCCCGCAGGAGCGGGTCACCTGCCCCAAGTACGCCACCGTCGGCGGGCTGAAGATCCGCAACTCCGAGCGGGCCGAGTACGGCTCGCTCAGCTTCTCCGACTCCTTCGCCTACTCCTGCAACACCACCTTCGCCCCCCTCGCCAAGCAGCACCTCGGCGCCGCCAAGCTGCTGGAGACGGCCGAGCGGGTCGGCTTCAACCAGCCGCTGGCGATCGGCGTGCCCGCCACCAAGCCGAGCTTCCCCAAGGCCGAGTCCGACGCGGAGCTGGCGGCCGAGTCCTTCGGCCAGGCCCGCATCACCGCCAGCCCGCTCACCATGGCCTCGGTGGCCGCCGCGATCGCCGACGGCACCTGGCGCCCGCCGACGCTCGTACCCGACATGAAGCAGAAGGCCGAGCCGCGCGAACTGCCCGAGGGCGTGAGCGACAAGCTGGGCTCGATGATGTCGGCCGTGGTCACCAAGGGCACCGCCAAGGCGGCCGGGCTGCCCGGCGGCACCCGCGGCAAGACCGGCACCGCCGAGTACGGCAGCGGCCCCAAGCTCGACTCCCACGCCTGGTTCATGGGCTACAAGGGCTCGCTGGCCTTCGCCGTCGTGGTGGAGGGCGGCGGTGGCGGCGGCAAGGTCGCGGCCCCGGTCGCCGCGGCGTTCCTGCGCGGTCTGTAAAAAGGGGGCGACCCGGCAGGTTGCCCCCTTCCTGGTAAGCGGTCACTCGCAGCCGCGCTTGCCCGGCTTGGCGATCTTGCCTGCCGCCGCGCCGCTCTTGGCCGCCGCGTAGCCGCCCACCACCAGGCGCTCCTCGAAGACACGCTCACGGGTGGACAGCTTCGTCAGCAGCCGGGAGGCGCCCGACTTGACGTTCACCGCGTACACGTAGGCGCCCAGGACCGTGGACTCCTTCTTGCCCGGACGTTCCCGGCTGGCCGCCGCGACGATCTCGTTCGTGCCGAGCCAGTCGATCGCGTCGGCCCGGTTCACGTCGGCCGGCAGCCTCGGCTTGACCTTGGTCATCTTGCCCGTCGTGGTGGAGTACACCGTCAGCCACACCGGCGTCATGTCAGGTCCGCACGCGGGCGGGCCTTTGGGCACCAGGTTGGCCGCCCGGCCGTCGCGTGCGGCGAAGGCGCCCCAGATGAGGTGCTTGCCGGCCTTCTCCGGGATCTTGGCCTTGGTCGTGTGCCCGTCCGCGACCGTGCGGAACCAGCCCCGCTGCCCGATCCCGGGCTCGCTCAGCAAGGTCACCCGTCCAGAACCTGGCTCGACGTCCAGCAGCGTCAGGCCCCTGGGCATGTTCCGCCTCGTGCCCGCCTCCACCTCGACGTAGGTGGTGACCGGGCGGTCGGAGTAGCGCGGGTGGGTGATCGCCAGGCCGCCGCCGTCCCGCACGAACCTCAGGCTGAACGGCGAGCCGACCGACCCCTTCGGCGCCCGGTGGGGAAGGTCCCAGGTCTGCCCCGTGCCCAGGTCGCGTACCACCACGCGGTCGTCGGAAGCGCGCTGGTAGGCGACGCGGGCGCCGTCCGGGCTGATGGCGAAGGCCCCCGCCTCGCCGGCGTCGTCGGCCTTCTTGCCCTTCTCGTACGCGAGCGCCTCCGGGAAGGAGTAGACCCGCCCGTCGAGCGTCACCACACGCCAGGTGTCGCACGTGCCGGTGGGCAGCAGGTCCTTGCCCGCGGCACACAGGTAGGCGAAGGCCGCGGCCCCCGCGCCGGACTCCGGTAAAGCCGGCGGCTTGCCCGGCATCGATGCCCCCGCGGCGCCGGCCGGCACCGCGCAGCCGACCGCGGCCAGCGCGATCACCGCGGCCGACCGCAGGCAGGTTGACATGTCCATCGTGATCCCCCCGTCGGGAACTGGTGCTTACTCCATGTTGGAGAGCGCTCGGACCGGGAAAGTTCGCGCCCGCGCGGCTCGCCCTACGATGACTGCATGAGCGATCAGCCCTCGTCCCGAACGGTTCATCGGCACCGGCCGGTGCCCGACCGGGAGCAGCTGGACGCCGCGAGCCGGGTGTTCGGCCTGCTGGCCGACTCGACGCGGCTGCACCTGCTGTGGTTGCTGTCGGAGGGGGAGGCCGACGTGAGCCACCTCGCCGCGGCCAGCGGCGCGGCGCAGCCCGCCGTCAGCCAGCACCTGGCCAAGCTCCGGCTGGCCAGTCTGGTGCAGTCGCGCAGGGAGGGGCGCCGCGTGGTGTACTCGTTGCGCGACGGCCACCTGCGCAACCTCGTCACCGAAGCCCTGAGTCACGCCGAGCACAAGGTGACCGGAGACCCCTGGCACGCCTAGCGGGAATCTTCCCGGCCTCTTCTGGGTTCAACGCATGCGCATATACGCATACGTTGATTCGAGCCGGGAGGACCGTGGCCATGTTCCAGGTACTGCGCGATCGTGCCTACCGCCGTCTGTTCGCCGCCCAGGTCGTCGCCCTCGTGGGCACCGGACTGGCCACGGTGGCGCTGAGCCTGCTCGCCTACGACCTCGCCGGAGCCGACGCCTCCGCGATCCTCGGCACCGCACTGGCCATCAAGATGGTGGCCTATGTCGGCATAGCCCCGGTGATCGGCGCCTTCGCCGACCGCCTCCCGCGCCGTGCGCTGCTGGTCGGTTCCGACCTGATCCGCGCGGGGGTCGCGCTCGCGCTGCCGTTCGTCAGCCAGGTGTGGCACATCTACGTGCTCATCTTCCTGCTCCAACTGGCCTCGGCCGCCTTCACCCCGACCTTCCAGGCGACCATCCCCGAGCTCCTGCCGAAGGAGCGCGACTACACCCGCGCCCTGTCCCTGTCCCGCCTCGCCTACGACCTGGAGAGCCTGCTCAGCCCGGTCCTGGCCGCCGCCCTCCTCAGCCTGATCACCTACAACTGGCTGTTCATGGGCACCGCTCTGGGATTCCTGGCGTCCGCGCTGTTCGTGCTCTCCGTAGCCCTGCCCAAGCCCCAGCCGGTACGCCACGCCGCCGGCCCCTTCGCCAAGGCCGCCTCCGGCGCCAGGCACTTCCTGACCACGGCGCCCCTGCGCGCCCTGCTGGCCATGAACCTGGCCGTGGCGGCGGCCGGCGCGATGGTCATCGTCAACACGGTGGTCCTGGCCCGCGAGCACCTGCAGCGAAGCACCGGCGAGGTCTCCCTGGCCTTGGGCGCCTTCGGTGCCGGCTCGATGGCCGTGGCCCTGCTGCTGCCCGGAATCCTGGAGAGACTGTCCGACCGCACGGTGATGCTGGCCGGATCGTTCACCCTGTTCACCGGCCTGGCCGCGATCACCGCGACGCTGGCCACCGGAACGCTGACCTGGTGGGCGATGCTGTCCACGTGGGCGGTCCTGGGCGCCGCCACCGCGGCGGTGCTCACCCCGACCGGCCGCCTGATCCGTCGCTCGGTGACCCCGGCCGGCCTGCCCGCCGCCTTCGCCGCCCAGTTCGCCCTGTCCCACGCCGCCTGGCTCCTCACCTACCCGCTGGCGGGCTGGCTGGCGACGAGCGCCGGCATGACCGCCGCCGCGACAGCCCTGACGACCCTGGCCGTAACCGCCGCGATCACCGCCCACCTCCTGTGGCCCAAGACAGCGCCCACGACCAACCCGACGGCCAAGCCCACGATTGAGCCCGCGGGTGCCCGCCGCCCCGGGGTCGCGGCCGGGCCGCGCAGCATGCGTCACCTTCACCACGCCCACCTGCCCGCCCGCCAGGCGGCCCGCCATGCGCCGCAGGGCACCGATCAAGCGGGCGCCGGTCAAGAGGGCGACGTCACGGTGAGGTGAGACACGCCCGATGAGCGTGGAGACGACGGGCCGCCGCCCGCGTCGGCGGGCGGTGGTGGGGGCGGCTTGCCGTAAGGGATAGGACGGAAGAGAAGCCAAAAAGACGGAGAGCCTTCACAGACAGGAAAAAAAGAGGGTCAGAAGGACGTGGGGAGTGGCACGTCGGGGGTGAAGAGTTGCAGGCCGAGGTGGGCGACGGCGTAGTCGATGGCACCGGTGACCACGCATTCGTCGCCCAGCGTCGACGCGCGCACGTCCGGCAGGCGGATGCAGGTGCGGCGCAGGCGCTCGCGCAGCGGGGGCAGCAGCACGTCGGCCGAGCGGGAGAACCCGCCCCCCAGCACCACCACCTGCGGGTCGAGCAGCAGGACCATCGCGCTGGCGCCCACCGCCAGGTCGTCCACGTACCGCTCGACGGCGGCCAGCGCGACCGGGTCGCCCGCGCGGGCCGCGGCCAGCGTGTAGCCGGCGGCGTCGGCGGGCGAGGTGTCCGGGGGGATGACCGAGCAGTTCTGCAGGTGCTCCGGCGCGTCGAACCACTGGGCCTGCGGCAGCATCGCGATCTCCCCGGCCGCGGCGCCGAAGCCGCGGTGGACGTTGCCGCCGATGATGAGCGCCGCCCCCATCCGGCGTCCGACGTGCAGGAACACCACGTCGTCCGCGTCGCGGGCGGTGCCGCGCCGGGCCTCGGCCCTGGCGGCCAGGCGGCTGTCGTTCTCGACGACGACGTCGCAGGGGAACATCTCGCGCAGCCGCCCGGCCAGGTCGAGCCCGGTCCAGGCGGGGATCGCGGCGCAGTAGTGGATGCGGCCCTCGGGGGTGATGACGCCGATCGTGCCGGCCGCGACGATCCACACGTCGGCGATCGTCTTGCCGCCGAGCGCCAGGCAGCTCGCGACGGTGCGTTCGATCGCGGCCAGCCGCTCCTCCACGGGCGTGTCCGGCTGCACGGGCTGGCGGGTCTCGGCGAGGATCTCGCCGTTGAGGTTCGCCAGGGCGGCGCGGATGTTGTGGCCGCCGATGTCGAGCCCCACGAGGTAGCCGCTGCTCGCCCGGAAGCGGTAGCGGCGGGCGGGGCGGCCGATCGTGCCCTGCGCGGGCGGGGTCTCCTCCACCCAGCCGAGCCGCATGAGCTCGTCGACGACCTCCTTCATCGAGGGCCGCGACAGCCCGGTGCGCTTGGCCAGGGCGGACAGCGTCAGCGGGCCCGCGCCGCGCAGCGCCCCGATCGCGGTCAGGGAGTTGAGTTGCCTGAGCCGCGACAGGTCGCCGCCCCGAAGTGTGGCCATCGCCGTCCTAATGCAGGTGTCCTCTGTAAGTCATGATGCATTATGCCGTATCCAAGGTCCAAAAGTGTCCATGCAGCAGGGCTGTGAGCAGAAATGAGCATTGACCCTCATGGAGCTGGATGTTAATAATGATGCACTCCTTCGTAAGTCTGCCACCCCTCCCTAGGAGACCCGCCGAATGATCGTCCCCAAGCCCACGCGGTACGCGGCAGGGCCCGGCCGTTTCATCCTCGACCGGAGCACCGCGCTCACCGCCGACCCCGCGCTCGGCGAGGTCGCCGCCTGGCTGCGTGGCGAGCTCAGCCCGGTCACCGGCGGCGAACTGCTGCCCGCCGCCCCCGGCCCGGGAACGATCACCCTCGGCCTCGACGACCTGCCGCCCGAGGCCTACCGGCTGACCGTCGCGCCCGACGGGATCGCCCTGGACGCCGGATCTCCGGCCGGGGCCTTCTACGGCGCCCAGACGCTGCGCCAGCTCATGCCGCCCGCCGCCTTCCGCCGCGCGCCGGGCGCCGGGGCGCTGGAGCTGCCGGCCGTACACGTGGAGGACGGGCCGCGGTTCGGCTGGCGCGGCGCGATCCTCGACGTGGCCCGGCACTTCATGACCAAGGCGGACGTGCTGCGCTTCATCGACCTGATGGCCCTGCACAAGCTGAACGTCCTGCACCTGCACCTCACCGACGACCAGGGCTGGCGCATCGAGATCAAGCGTTACCCGCGCCTGACCGAGATCGGCTCCTGGCGCGAGGAGAGCCAGGTCGGCTGGATGGGCGAGATGGACGGCCGCCCGCACGGCGGCTTCTACACCCAGGACGACATCCGGGAGATCGTCGCCTACGCCGCCCGCCGCCACATCTCGGTCGTGCCCGAGATCGACCTGCCCGGACACACCCAGTCGGCCATCGCCGCCTACCCCGAGCTGGGCAACCTGGACACCCCGCTGGGAGTGGGCACCACCTGGGGCGTCGGCGTCAACGTGCTGAACGTCGAGGACGCCACGATCGAATTCTTCAAGAACGTCTTCGACGAGGTGCTGGAGCTGTTCCCCAGCCCGTACGTGTGCGTGGGCGGCGACGAGTGCCCCAAGGACCAGTGGCGCACCAGCCCGTCGGCCCGGCGCCGCATCGCCGAGCTGGGCCTGCGCGACGAGGACGAGCTGCAGAGCTGGTTCATCCACCAGTTCGACGAGTACCTGGCCGGGCGCGGCCGGCGCCTGGTCGGCTGGGACGAGATCCTGGAGGGCGGCCTCGCCCCCGGCGCGGTCGTGGCCGCCTGGCGGGCCGACCTGGGCGCGGTGGCCGCCGCCCGCGCCGGGCACGACGTCATCAACTGCTCGAACACCGCCGTCTACTTCGACTACCGGCAGAGCCAGCGCGAGGACGAGCCCGTGCCGTTCGGGACCGTGCTCACCGTCGAGGACGTCTACTCCTTCGAACCCGTCCCCGCCGACCTGCGCGGCGACCCGGCCGCCGAGCGCGTCCTGGGCGCCCAGTGCGGGATCTGGACCGAGCTGATCGACTCCAGCCGGCACGTCGACTACATGACCTTCCCGAGGCTGGCCGCCTTCGCCGAGACCGTCTGGTCGGGACCCGAGCGGGACCTGGCCGACTTCCGGCGCCGCCTGGCCGCCCACCTGCCCCGGCTGGAGGCGATCGGGGTGGAGTACCGTCGCGAGTCCGGCCCGATGCCCTGGCAGACGCGCCCGGGAGTGCCCGGCCGGCCCGAGGACCCGCTGGAGTGGCAGGCCACGCTGGACGCCTGGACCGCGAACCTCAGGAACCCGCGGTGAGCCGGATCGCCGACCTGTGGCAGCGCACGGTGCCGTGGCGCTGGCTCACGCCGAGCACCGCCCTGATCGCCTGTGTCGTCGGCTTCCCGGCCGTCTACATGGTCTGGATGTCCTTCCTCGACATCAGCAGGATCGGGCTGGTCAGGGGCTTCGCCGGGCTGGACAACTACGCGAGGCTCCTCAAGGAGGACGCGTTCGGCCAGGTGGCCGGCAACACGCTGCTGTGGCTGGTGCTCGTCGTCGGGCTCACCGTGCTGCTCTCGCTGGCGCTGGCGCAGTTCCTGTCCAAGGACTTCTTCGGCAGGAAGTTCGTCAGGCTGGCGCTGGTCGTCCCGTGGGCGGCCTCGCTGGTGATGACGGCGACCGTGTGGCGCTTCATCTACGAGGGCGGCAACGGCCTGCTCAACCGGCTGCTGATGGACCTGTCGATCATCTCGGCGCCCGTCGACTGGTACAAGGACCCGGCCACCGCCCTGTACTCGGTCATGGCGGTCGGGATCATCACCTCGATGCCGTTCACCACCTACGTGCTGCTGTCAGGGCTGCAGACGGTGCCCCACGACGTGCTGGAGGCGGCGAAGATCGACGGCGCGAGCGCGTGGGCGACCTGGCGGCGGGTGACGCTGCCGATCCTGCGGCCCTCGCTCATGATCGCGCTGGTTCTCAACATGCTGCACGTCTTCAACGCGTTCACCGTCATCTGGGTGATCATGGGCAAGACGGCGGGCAACCACGCCGACACGACCGTGACGTGGTTGTACAAGATCGCGTTCACCGCGCAGCTCGACTCGGGTGAGGCGGCCGCGCTCGGCGTGCTCAACGTGGCCTTCCTGCTGCTGCTCATCCTGGCGTTCGTGCTGGTGCTGCGGCCGTATCGCAACCCCTCGGCGAGCGACGAGCGGCCCGCGCCGCCGGTCGCCGCGGCCGCTCCCGGGCCTCCCGCGGCCGCCGCCCCATGGCGGCCGGCCCCGGTCAGGGCCCGGCCGGTGCTGGCGCGGGCGGGCCGGGGGTGGGCGCGGGTGCGTCCGGTGGTGCTGCCGGTCATCGGGTTCGCGGTGGCGTTGTTCTTCCTGGCGCCGTACGCCGCGATGCTGTCCGGCTCGCTCAAGACCGACGCGGAACTGTTCGCCGTCCCCACCGACTACCTGCCCAAGAGCTGGGCGTGGTCCAACTACGCCGACGTGTGGCAGCGCATCCCGCTGGCCGACTACTTCCGGGTCAGCCTGACCATCGCGCTGGCCTCCACGGCGCTGGTGCTGCTCGTGGCCGCTCCGGCGGCGTACGTGCTGGCCAGGTCCCGGTTCCGGGGGCGCACGGCGTTCCTCGGCGTGATCCTGGTGACGCAGATGTTCCCCGCGGTCGCGCTTCTCATCGGGCTCTACCGGCAGGCGCTGTTCGTGGACGGGATCAACAGCTACGCCGTCATCATCGCCATCAACTCCGCCTTCAACCTCGCCTTCGCGGTGTGGATCCTGCACGCCCACTTCAGCTCGATCCCCGTGGACATCGACGAGGCCGCGATGATGGACGGCCTCGGCAAGTTCCGGATCCTGCTGCGGATGATCCTCCCGCTGGCCGCGCCCGGCCTCGTCACCGTGATGATCTTCACGTTCATCCAGGTGTGGAACGAGTTCGTCATCGCGCTGACGCTCTTCAACGACCCGGCGGGCGGCCGCGTGCCGCTCACGGTCGGCATCCAGCAGTTCATCGGCCTGTACGAGACCAACTACCAGTACCTGTTCGCCGCGGCGCTGATGGCGATCGTGCCGGCGGTCATCCTCTTCGCGCTCATCGAGAAGCACCTGGTGAGCGGCCTGACCGCGGGCAGCACCAAGTGACCACGAGAAAGATCGGTTATGACATGACCTTCAGAAGAAGAGCGGGCCTGGCCGCGATCGCCGCACTCACGCTCGCGCTGACCGCGTGCGGAGGCTCCGGCGGCGGCGGTACGGCCGGCGGCGAGCAGAAGTCCATCAAGCTGGTCGTCGCCCAGTACACCGAGGGCACGCGCCCCTACTGGGACGAGCTGATCAAGTCCTTCGAGGCCGCCCACCCCGGCAAGAACGTGGACCTGCAGGTGATCGACTGGGGCAACCTGCAGAGCCAGGTGAACACCATGGTGCAGACCAAGCAGTTCCCCGACGTCCTGAACATCAACGTCTTCGCCGACTACGCCGAGGCCGGGCTGCTGTACCGTGCCGACGAGGTGGTGTCCAAGGAGGTGATGGCGGACTTCCTGCCGTCCTTCGCCGAGAACGCCTCCTACGACGGCGCCCAGTACGGCCTGCCGTTCGTCGCCACGGTCAACGGCATGTACTACAACAAGACGATCCTGGAGAAGGCGGGCTTCAAGAAGCCCCCGGCCACCTGGGACGAGTTCCGCGCCGCGGTGAAGGCGATCAAGGCCCTGCCCGGCGGCTACGTGCCGTACGGGCTGGCGCTGGGCGCCGAGGCCGGCGACTACGAGTTCGGCACCTGGATGCGCGCCAACGGCACCGACTGGCGTACCGACGGCAAGTGGACCGTCAACGGCGATCGCGCGGTCGAGACGCTGGAGTTCCTGAAGACGCTGACCAAGGACGGCTACACCCAGCCGAACCCGGGCCAGACCAACCGCCCGGACGGCACGTGGCCGTTGTTCGCCCAGGGCAAGGTGGGCATGGTGTACGCCTCCTTCGGCACCAGGGCCTTCCTCGACGCGGTGGACAAGGCGGGGGTCAAGTACGGCGCCACCACCCACCCCACCAACCACGGCGCCGAGCCGAGCACGCACGGCATCCAGGACTACCTGATGGCCTTCAAGAAGGACGGCAACCAGCAACTGGTCAGCGAGTTCCTGAACTACTTCTACCAGGCCGACAACTACGCCAAGTACCTGAAGGTCGAGGGCCTGCTGCCGACGACCGCCTCGGCCTCGACGCTGATGCGCAAGGACCCGAAGGTCAGCCCGATCGTCGACATGGTGGCCAAGGCGCGCTTCGACCCGACCTCGCAGCCGGTCTGGTCCGAGCTGCGCGGCACGGTCGCGGCGGAACTCGGCACCGCCGTCGGGCCCAGCGGTGACCCGCGCGCCATCCTCGGCAAGTTCCAGCAGATCGCCGAGCGCTCTTAAAGCACGTCACAGGCGACGTCGTGCCAGCCCCGCGGCCAGGGTCGTCAGGGTGTCGCCCAGGGGTGCGTCCAGGGTGAGCCGGGCGTGCTCGTCGCCCCGGGTGGCGCCCTGGTTGACGATCGCCACCGGTACGGCGTGGCGGGCGGCGTGCCGTACGAACCGGTAGCCGGAAAGGACCGTCAGAGAGGAGCCGAGCACCAGGAGCAGGCCGGCGCGTTCCGACAGCGTGTAGCACTCGGCGACCCTGGGCGGCGGCACGTTCTCGCCGAAGAAGATCACATCGGGCTTGAGCAGCCCGCCGCAGCCCTCGCAGTCCACGACCGCGAAGCCGTCGATCAGGGAATCCGCCACGGCGGCGTCACCGTCGGGGTTGACCTGGGTGGCGTCGGCCGCCCAGCCGGGGTTGGCGGCCGACAGCCGCGCGTCCAGGCGCGCGCGAGGGGTGCGCTCGCCGCAGGACAGGCAGCGCACCCGGTACAGGCTGCCGTGCAGTTCGATCACGCCGCCGGCGCCGGCCTCCTGGTGCAGCCCGTCGACGTTCTGCGTGATGATCGCCGAGATCAGGCCCCGTTCCTGGAGCCGGGCGACCGCCCGGTGGCCGGGGTTGGGCCGGGCGCGTTCGATGTGCCGCCAGCCGAGGTGGCTGCGGGCCCAGTAGCGCCTGCGGGCGGCGGCCGAGCCGGTGAAGTCCTGGTAGGTCATCGGGCTGGACGGGCGCCTGCGGCCGCTCGGGCCCCGGTAGTCGGGGATGCCGGACTCGGTGGAGAGCCCGGCGCCGCTCAGGACGACCACTCCGCCGCCGGCGACCAGGTCGGCGAGCGCGTCGAAAGGACTCACGTTCCGCAGCCTACCCGGCCGTGTCGGTGCGGCTTCCGGTGATCCGGGCGTGTATGAGTGTCCACCATGAACCTGTGGTCCCCGCGCTCCGCGGTCACCCGGCTGGTCGGCGCGGCGGTCGCGGGCGCGCTGGCCGGGACGGCCGTCGGCCTGCTGACGCACCCGCCCCTGGGCGTCCTGGCCGCGATCGCCGCGACCGAGACCGTCTTCGTCGTCGCGGGCCTCGCCGTCCTGTGGCCGATGGACGCCCACACCACCCGGCGCAACGCCGGGCGCGAGGACTTCCGGCCCGTCGCCGACGAGCTCGTGGTCGTCGCGGTCGCGCTGTGCGGGCTGGTCGCCATCGTCGTGCTGCTCGCGGTCGGCAACGCCGACCCCGGCCACGCCGCCGCCGCGACCGCGCTCGGCGGCGTGTTCATGGCCTGGGCGGCCCTCCATCTGATGTACGCCACCCGCTACGCCTACCTGTACTACCAGGAGACCCCGGGCGGCATCGACTTCAACTCCGGCGAGCCGCCCGCCTACAGCGACTTCCTCTACTTCAGCTACAACCTCGGCATGACCTACCAGGTCTCCGACACCGGCGTCTCCAGCCGGGCGATCCGCAAGGTCGTGCTGCGGCACTGCCTGCTGTCCTACGTCTTCGGCACCAGCATCCTGGCCACCACCATCAACCTGGTCATCGGCATGGTCGCCGGTTGACCGCCCTCACGCCAGCGGACGCGCCCGCGGCAGCTTGATGCGGTCGACGGCCTCGCGCCGGGTCTTCTCCGGGCGGCGGTCATAGCGGGCGGTGGTGGCGGGGGAGGAGTGCCCGACCAGCGCCTGCGCCGTCGCCAGGTCCACGCCCGCGTCGAGCAGTTCGCCGATGAAGGTGCGGCGGAAGTCGTGCGCGGTACGGCGGGCCGCCCCCGCCTCGCCCAGCCGCCGGGTCAGGATGTCGGCGATGCCCTGCCCGCTCAGCGGCCGGGGACGCAGCCGCCCGGCCTTGCTCACCGGGCTGAACAGCGGGCCGGGACCGGCGCCGCGCACCGCCAGCCAGCGTTCGAGCAGGCCGATGGCGTCGGTGGTCAGGTAGACCATGCGCTCCTTGTCGCGCTTGCCGCGCACGCGCAGCGAGCGGGCGGCCGGGTCGTAGTCGGCCAGCTCCAGGCCGGCGATCTCGGCCCTGCGGCAGCCGGTGGAGTAGAGGGCGGCGATCAGGGCGGCGTCGCGCACCCCCGCCACCGAGTCGTCGCAGGCCGACAGCGCCGCGCCGACGACCTCGGGCGGGACGTGGTGACCGGTGGGCAGGCGGCTCTGCCGTACCGGGGAGAGGTCGGAGGCGCGGGCGAAGTCCTCGGCCGAGGTCTGGCCGAGACGCCAGGCCTCCTTCAGCACGCGGCGCAGCGCGACCAGGTGCTTGTTGACGTAGGCAGGCGACCAGCCCTGCTCGGTGAGCAGCGTGCGGATGCGGACGGTGTGCTCATAACGCAGCAGGTGCCAGGGCTGGCCGGCGCCGGTGGAGGCGGGTTCGCCGGTCAGCAGGCGGGCGATGCGGTCGAGGCAGCCGCGCATGGTGCGGCGCGACTCCATGCTGGTCAGCGAGGCGAGGTAGACGTGGTAGGGGTCGCGGGCGGGCTCGACGGGGGGCGCCTGGCCGGCGGGGAGCACCGGCAGCGCCCCGCCCGCGTCGGGGAGGTCGGTCATCGGGCACGATCTTAGGGGCTGGGCTCAGAACGGGCCGGTCAGCTCGCCGAGCTTGTTGGTCAGCTCCAGGTTGGCCGAGTAGTCGACCGGTACCGCGATCACCGACACGGTGTCGTCGTCGAGTGCCTTGCGCAGCGTGGGCAGCAGTTCGCCGGCCTCGGTGATCCGGTAGCCGCGGGCCCCGAACGCCTCGGCGTACTTGACGAAGTCGGGGTTGCCGAAGGCGATGTTGGAGCTGTGCCCGAGCTCCAGGTCCATCTTCCACTCGATGAGCCCGTAGGCGTCGTCCACCCAGACCAGCACCACCATCGGGATGCGCTCGCGCACCGCGGTCTCGATCTCCTGGGAGTTCATGAGGAAGGCGCCGTCGCCGGTGGCGGCCAGGACCTTGCGCTCGGGGAAGGCCAGCTTGGCGGCCAGCGCCCCCGGGACCGAGAAGCCCATCGACGACAGGCCGTTGGAGACGAGCATGGTGTTGGGCTCGTAGGTGGGGTACATGCGGGCCATCCACATCTTCACCGCGCCGGTGTCGGCCAGCACGATGTCCTCGCGGCCCATCGCGGCGCGGATGTCGGCGACCACGCGGCGCGGCGACAGCGGGAAGGCGTCGTCGGCGGCGGCCTGCGCCATCTCCTCGCGGATGAGCCTGCGGATCTTCTCGCCGGTGCCGTTCATGGTGAAGCGCTTGGGCGCGGCGGCGGCCAGCGCGTCCAGGGAGCGGGAGATGTCGCCCTGGATGCCGACCTCGACGGGGTAGTGGTCGTCGACCTCGGCGGGGAACTGGTGGATGTGGATGATCTTCTTGTCGCCGTGGGGGTTGATCTTGACCGGGTCGAACTCCTGCAGCTCGTAGCCGACGCTGATGAGCACGTCGGCCTCGTCGAAGCCGAAGTTGACGTAGTCGTGGCGCATGAAACCGACCGCGCCCAGGGCGTGCCGGTGGTCGTCGGGGAAGACGCCCTTGCCGTTGAAGGTGGTGGCCACGGGCAGGCCGAGCCGCTCGGAGAAGCGGATCAGCGCGGCGGAGGCGCCGGCGCGGCTGGCGCCGTGCCCGGCCAGGATGATCGGGTGCCGGGCGCCGGCCAGGACGTCGGCGGCGCGGGCCACCTGCCCGGGGGAGGGGTCCTGCGGCCGGACGACGTTGACGCGCAGCGGCATCAGGTCGTCGGGGACCTGGGCGGACTCCACGTCCTCGGGAATGGCCAGGTAGACGGCGCCGGGACGTTCGGTCTGGGCGGTCTTGAACGCCTTGCGCAGCATCTCGGGCAGCGCCTCAGCGGCGGGGACCAGGTCGGCCCACTTGGTGATCGGCCGGAACAGCGAGACCAGGTCGACGACCTGGTGGGATTCCTTGTAGATGCGGTCGAGGCCCACCTGGGCGGTGATGGCGACCACGGGGGTGGAGTTGGTGGTGGCGTCGGCCACGCCGAGCTGCAGGTTGATGGCCCCGGGCCCGAGGGTGGCGGAGGCGACGCCGGCCTTGCCGGTCAGCCTGCCGTAGATCTCGGCCATGAAGGCGGCGCCCTGCTCGTGGCGGACGAGGATGTAGCGGATGGGGGAGTCGTTGAGCGCGTCGACGAAGTGGATGTTCTCTTCTCCGGGGATGCCGAAGACGTACTCGACGCCCTCCGCTTCAAGCGCCTTCACCAACAGCCTGGCCGCGTCCATCGGGTGAGCCTTCTCTCTTCTTGCCGATTTTCTTGTACGTGCAAGCAAGACCGCCTCTTGATTCATTCCATGGTTATACGTATAAACTCGACCCCATGAAGCTCCACGTCCACGAACGCGGTGACGGCGACAAGCTGGCGCTGCTCATCCACGGCGGCATGTCCGACCACCGCACCTGGCACGCCGTCGAGGACGAGCTCGTCGCCCGCGGCTACCGGGTGATCGCCCCCGACCTGCGCGGTCACGGCGCCAGCCCGCGCGGCGAGTACCGGCCGGAGCTGCTCGGCGACGACCTGGCCGAGAACCTCCCTGGCGGCGCCGACGTGGCCATCGGCCACTCGCTCGGCGGCCTGTGGCTGTCGCGGGCCGCCGAGCGGCTGCGACCCAAGAAGGCGATCTACTC
>NZ_JBHYJD010000096.1:0-16717 GCF_042740555.1 Nonomuraea sp. NPDC059007
GCGGCGGCTCCGGCCGCGTCCCCTGCCTCACCTCGATAGCCAGCCAGGTTGCTGCGGGTGGTCAGGGTGTGGGGGTGGTCGGGGCCGAGGATGCGCAGCCCATCGGCGAGCAACTCCTCGTAGGCGGCGGCGGCTCCGGCCGCATCCCCCGCGGCACCTCGATAGCCAGCCAGGTTGCTGCGGGTGGCCAGGGTGTCGGGGTGGTCGGGGCCGAGGATGCGCTGGCTGGTGGCGTGCAGGTCGGTGTACGCGCTGATGGCGGCCGCGACTTGGCCAGCGTCACCGAGGCTGCTTCCAGCCCGGAACAGCACGGGCGGGCCTACGCCGCCGCCTTCCCACAGGGCATCGCCAGCGGTCGTGGCCAGCGCGGTGGTGTTGGCGCGCAGGACCTGGGCGAGCTGGTCTCGTTCTATCGCCGGCCACGCGGAGTAGAGAGCGTCGGCGGCGGTGTGCGTGAGCGCGCTGAACAGCTCCGGCCCCTCTGGTGAACCGGCTTGGAGGTTCTCGCGGGTGGCTCGCTGAATGAGCTGGTGGACGCGCGCCTCCCGGTAGCAGGCGCCGCGGTCGTGGTCGAGCAGGCTGAAACGGTGCAGCACGCGCAACGCCTCCTCGACCATGTCCGCGTCCGCCTCAGGCTCGTCACCGGGTGCGGGCGGCGGGCCAGGAAGGTAGGAGGCCAGGTAGTGGCGGGCGGGCTCGCTGGTCAAGACGAGCGCCGGGATCCCGTTCGGGTCGAGCACGCTGGTCAGCCGTAGCAGTGGCCGGGCCAGCCCCGCCGGGCGTGCCCGGTCGGCTTGCTCGATCGACAGCTCCCAGGTGGCGGTGACGATCCGCTGGTGGTTGTCGGGCAACCCGCCGGATTCGGGGACCGTATGGGCCAGGAGCCGTCCGGCCAGCAGCCGCCGGTAGCGGGCGCAGCCGATCTGCTGGTCGAGCATGTACGCGGCGGCCTGCGCCAGCGCCAGCGGCAACCGGCCCAGATCGCCGGCCAGCGCGTCCACCTGCTCCTGGCCTTCGGCCAGGGCACCGAGCTTGTCCTGAAGGTAGGAACGGGCCTCGGCCGGGGTATACAGATCGACCTGCAGGAGGCGGCGTCCCGCCCCGGTCACGGCGGCGTCGCGGCGCCGGGTTGTCACCAGAGAGGTCCCGGCCGGGCACGCGGGCGGCCACAGGTCACGCAGGTCTCCGGGGTCGTGCAGGTCGTCCAGCACCACCAGCCACGAGACGGTGGTGGTCTCCGCCCACACCAGGAACGCCTCCGCGGCCTGGCCGGGGTCCTCCGGCCCGGCCAGGCCGAGCTTGACGGCGGCCTCGGCGTAGGCATCGATCACCGGCGGGCGGGAGGACGCCGACGCCCACACCAGCACCTTGACCCCCTCCGCGCGGGCCCGGCGGGCGTAGGCGGCGGCCAGCTGGGTCTTGCCGACCCCGCCCATCCCGGCCAGCACCTGACACAGCACCACCGTCCCGTCCTCGGCCGCGGCCGCCCGCACCCGGCCGGCGACCTCCCGCTCCTGGAAGCAGTCGGCCTCCTGCGGGACGCGCCCCACCTGGAGCTGCGCCATCGGCTTGGGCGGCTGGCCGTCAGGGTGCTGCGTGGCTGGACGTCCGCCGCGCGCGCGTTCCTTCTTGGCCTGGTCGCGGGTGTCCTTCCACCAGGACGCGGGCGGCGGCACGTAGGACGGGGTGTGGTGGCGGGCCTGGCCGGTCAGGTAGGCGATCAGCCAGGCGGCTACCCGGTCGTCGGCTGGAACGTTCTTGCCCGTGGTCCAGTCGTTCCACGACGAGGACGACACCCGCAGCGACGGTATCTGCGCCTGCGCCTGTCGTTCGATCACCTTCGGGGCCGGTGCGCCCGCGGCCGCGTGCAGCGCCCGGAGCGCCGCCGCCCACCGCTTCGTCGCGCTCTCGGGTTCAGCCCGGTGCTCGTCCACGTCCTATCCCTCGCCTGCGCCAGTCCGGACCGGAACTCTCCGGAAAACACGTGCCTGCCGACATCCCCCGAGCTCTTCTACCTTGCCGCCCCGCCCGCGCGACCGTGCGCGAATGCCGGAAAACCCTCCGGACCGGCTCAATCACGGCGACACCCCGGACGCACCCGGCGCCCGAGTTCATCCCGTGAGGAGACCTCCATGATCGACCGGACCTATCTGCGGCGCCTGATCCGCGCCGCCCTGGCCGCCGCCGTGCGCGGCGCCGCCGCGGCACTGGCCGCCGCTCCCATCACGCTGGCCATCTGGTGGATCACCCACCGCTGACCTGCACCACCGCTCGCGGGCTCCCGTCGTAATGGCGGGAGCCCGTCCCCGGCGCCTGTACCAGCCATCCGACTGAAGCCCCGCGCGCTCCGGCGGCTGGCTGCGGCTCCTGGAGCCGCCAGCAGCACCGGGCACTGTACGGTCGATCTTGTGGGAGGAAAGAGTTCCCCCAAGTAGACCAGCCAGTAGAGCGATGATCTGAAAAGAGATCACCGTTCACTTATGTCGGTGAGTTCTGGCACCACCCGGATGCCCGCCCCGAACGGATTGTCTCTGTCATCGGACTGGAAGCAGGATCAAAGCTCACCACTCATTGGAACCCTCTCCCGGTGCCAGGCTTCTTACAGACCAGGCCACCATGGGCCACGCTTCTTACAGACTGGCCACTAGACAGGCAAAAATCCCTACGTTACGAACATTGCTGGCTTCTCCGCAAAGCCTGCTCCACTTTGAAGCTGGGCGGGCATTCATGCAGGTCATCCTCCGTGGGGGATGCTTCGCGTACTCCCTGGTCATCGGCCGGACGGTGAGCACTTCCGTAGTTTGCGGAAATGTCTCCCGGTGTTCCGGCGGTCGTGGCGTGTACCGTTGGTCCAGGTTTCTTCCCCACCCTCGTCGGTCGCCTTCCGCGGTCGACCGAACGGTGGCCCGGCCGGACGATTTCGTCCGGTCGTCGTCATCCCCCCGCGGGGGGATTGGGGAAGGGAGCACCTCGCCATGACTCGTCGGCGTCACAAGCGGCGCGAGCCAGACAGCCCAGATAGCACGGTGCGGAAGTTGCAGGCGGTGCAAGCCGTCGCGACCGTCGGCCGGTTCGTTCTCGAATCGGGTCGAGCGGTGGTCGATGGTCTGTTCGGTCAGCTCGGGCAGTGGGTGACAAGGCTGTTGAACGGCGAAGGCCCCGGCATCTGACCCTCCACAAGAGGGCTAGAGACCAGGGCCAGCGCTAGGAAGCAACAACCGGAAAGTCCTCGTGCCATCAGGTCGTCCCACCCCGGCACGGGGGCTTTTCGGCGTTCCGGGGTGATCATTCAGACGCTAAATCGTCATTTCACCCTCGCTCAGTTAAGCGGGTCACCGCGCAATCTTCAAGCCAAAACGGTCATCTGGGCAGACTAGAGACCATGACGGACTCTATGTCACTTTGAAGCCAAGAGATGTTGTTGTGTCGTCGGACTCTCATTTGGGCACTCATGGTGCACCTTGCGCAGTTTGTGACCAGCGAGTAGAAGAGCGTGCCTGGTCAACCGCACGAGGGCGCGCGCACGCGATGCTGCCGCCATGGACACCCGGCGGGGCGATCAGTGGTCCGCCGGGCGCGGAGTTTCGGCGGCACCGGCGCGGCTGGCCCGCTCGGCGATGAGGGCCACCTCCAGACAGCACGGGCACGCGGTGGACAGCGCGATGTCCCAGGGGATCGGGTCGCCGGCGAGGCGGCCGTACGGCTGCGCGGTCCTGCCGTGCAGCAGCAGCGCGACCCGCGCGCCGCACAAGGCGTCGTGCCAGCCCATCGGCTCGCGGGCGGTGGCCAGCACCCCGTGATGGTCGCGCTCGGTCTGTACCGCGTTCGGGTCGACTCCGACCCACATCCCCGCCCCGGCCTGCCCGCTCATGCCTGCCACGCTACGCCCGCCCTGTCCGCCGCGCCGCAGATTCGCCCAGGTACCGGCACTCTCAACCTCCGCCCCACCCACTGAGCCGACGCACGATAGTTGTCACCACCGCAGTAACGTGACCAGCGCGGCTACCTCGGGTGCGGCACGCTTGTTGTCACTGATGAGGCGTGGCACCTGTCACTGCGGCTGCATTCCGTAGGCTTTCTGTCACCGGTCTGGGCGAGTGGCTGTGTCTAATCGGGCCATTCTGCCTGGTTGCCAGTGGTCTCCCGGGTGATGCCCGAGCCGGTGTCGGGGAAGTCGCCGAACCTCCTGTTGTGAGCGTGTGCGAAGAGGTAGCAGATCTCTCCGCATTCTGCGTCGTCAATCGCCTTGCCCGGTTCTGCGTCGACCGCTTCGTAGAACTCTTTGCCCATCACGAGAATAAAGCCGCGGGCGTAGAGGAACCCGTCGTCAGAGCCGTCGGTGAAGGAGTGGATGTCCGCGCGATCCACGTTGTAGAGCAGCCGTTCAACGACCCTGTCGAATGTGGTGAGATCTTCCGCCCCAAGTACCTCGGCGTGCTCCTGAAGGTTGCTGACCACAGCATCGAGCGCTTCGTTTACGACCTCGAGCAGAGCCCAGACCTCATCGGGAGTGTCGAAAGGCTCAGCAGTGGGCTCGCGATGCGCCAGGGTCCGCCGAGCCTGGTTCGCCTCGGGACCCTGAAGTTCCCAGACGGCTTCGAGAAGTTCCCAGAAGCGTGCTGTTTCGGCTGGGGTCGGCATGAGGGGGGCCTGAGGTTCGATCATCCCGTGGACTGTAGTCGGCAGGTCAGACGGAATCTCCGGTGCTCACCGCCGTTCCAGCGGCGGAGGCCGTTCCAAGCCGGCAATCGCAGGTGTGACAGAACGCCTGCCTGTTTGACAACTACCGTGCTTCGGCTCACCCACCCGAAGCAAGATCGAAAATCACGACAGAAAGCGTTCAAAGAATCACGCCATCAAGAAATCCAAGTCACACCCAGATAGCGGCCCAGATGCCGGCAATGGCCAGGTTGCCGGCCGTGAGTGGGCTGATCGCGAGCAGCACGGTGCCGCCGGCGAGTGCTCCGACTGCGACCCCGAGTACCGGGCGCTTGTCCACGAGGTGGCCGGCGAAGAAGTTGCCGGCCAGGACTCCGGCACCCCAGACGAACAGAATCATGGTGAGGGCCTGGGGAAACGATCCGGCCGTGGCGTCGGCCGTCACTGCCGCGATGTAGGTGTAGACGGCGTAGTGCCCGGCCATCACCAGCAGCGTCACGACCAAGATGGAGAGCACCTTGGGCTGGCGCAGCGGAGCCAGGCGGGCCATAAGGCTTGTCGCCGGCAGCACGACCTTGGGCAACGCCACCGAGATGCCGATCACGGCAACGACGCCAAGGGCAGCGACCGCCCAGAGCGTGAGGCGCCAGTCGATGCCGCCGATCAAGTTGCCCAGCGGCATGCCCAGCGCGGTGGACAGCGTCAATCCACCGATGACCCACGCCATGGCACGCCCCCGGCGTTCTGGAGGCGTGATCGCGACAGCTGCGCTCGACGCGGTGGCGGTGATGGTGGCCGCCCCGGCCGCTGTGAGAATCCGGGCTAACAGCGCGATCGGGTACGTCGGGCTGAGTGCGGTGACGACGTTGCCGGCGACGAACACGATCAGCGCCAGCCGCAAGACCTTGCGACGATCCAGTGGGCTCAGCAGCCAGCTCAGAATCGGCGCCGCGAGAGCGAGAGTCAGCGCGAACACGGTCACCAGCTGGCCGGCGGCCGGGACGCTGACCTCGAGGTCGGCGGCGATGGACGGCAGGAGGCCGGCCATCACGAACGCGTCGGTGCCGACCGCGAAGGTGGCCAGCGCCAGCGGCAGCAACGCTCTCACGAGGGGTCCGGGTCACCCCGTGACCGGCCTCAGCTTGCCGGCGGGACGGTCGTGGACACGTACGGGTGGCGGGCCAGCTCGGCGAACGCCGCCAGCCGCCCGAGGAGGTGCCGGAGCGGGTGTCGCCGGGGCAGCGCGTGGTCGCCGCCCCGGCGCACGGTCAGGCGGCGCACCGCCTCTCTTCCGCGCCCGAGCCCGAAGGCGCCTGGCACGAGGGGCGCGGGCAGGACACCGTCAGCGCATCTCGTTGCGGAGCTGGCAGGTCATGCAGAACCGGGCCAGCGGCCTGATCTTCAGCCGGTCGAAGGGCACCTGCGCTCCGCAGTCGAGGCACACCCCGTAGGTGCCGTCGGCCAGCCGCTGCAGGCTCTGTCCGATCTCCGCGATGATCCGGTCGGTCGCGGCGAGGTCGGCAAGGGCTGTCTGCCGGTCTGCGCCCTCGTACTCCATCTGGGCCTTGAGGTCGTCGAGCTGGGAGGTGCGCCACATCAGCTGAGCCTGGAGCTCCTGGTGGATGTTCTGACGTTGTACGTCGCTGAGCGTCATGGTGGTGAGTCCTTTCGGAACCGCACGCGCGGCAGTGCCGCGGCGGGTGCGGTGATGTTTCGACGGCGAAGAGGGCGTCAGGCTCGCCGGCCTGTGAAGGGAGGTCGGTTACGCCGTCGGCGGGCTGCGCGAGCCGGTCGTGCGATGCCCGGACTGCTGCGGGCTGCGGATCGTGTCACGGTCGGGCCAGGCCGACGCCGGGAGCGCGGGCGGGTTCGCCGGAGCGGTGGCCAGCGGGTGACGCGGCGGCCAGGGCCGCGGGAGGTGTTCGGGACCGCCCGGGGGCAGCGGCGGCGTCGAGGACTGGGAGACCCAGGCGCCCGGCGCCCAGACGTCGACGGTCGCGTCGGAGGAGCGGTGACCGGGGTCGCTGCCGTACCAGGCGGGGGTGGCGGCGACCAGCATCAGGGCGAACAGCAGCAGGCCCGCCACCCCGAGAAGGGTGGCGGGCCCGTGCGTGCTCCGCCCCGGGGTCGCCATACGGCAGACCATAGCCCAGCCCCGGTGAAAGGGCACATAGTCACGCGGGCGTGAGGCGTACCTGCAGGGGGCGTCCGTCGACGGTCTCGAAGGTGATGATCGTGCGGTCGCCGTGCGCGCGGGTGGTGCAGGGCTGGTCGTCGTCCGCGCGCCACCGGCCCGCCACGGTGACCCGCAGCAGGTGGGGGTGGCTCGCGCTGGTCAGCCACCGCCGCGACCACGGGCTGTAGTGGCCGACGTAGCGCCCGCGCTCGTACTGGTCGTGGTCGATCCCGGAGTAGAGCCGCAGGTCGGGGTCGCTCACGGCGACCACCAGCGCCTCGCCGTCGCGGCGGGTGAGCAGCAGCGCCGGGGTGTCGACGCGGCGGATCACTCCGTCCAGGTCGGCCGGCTCGAAGACGGCGTAGCCGGTGATCCCGCTCTGCCGGTCGGTGACGACGTGGGCGCGGTTGTCGGCCCGCTCCACCGTGTACGGCGCCCGCCCCGCCTCCGCCATCCCGGCGGCGAACGCGGCCATCCCCTCGGCGGTCGCGCCGACGACCATGGCGTACTGGTAGGCCCCCTGCCGGGGCGCGGTCCCATGTTTGATCCAGGCGGTGGAGAAGTCGCCGGCGGTGGCCGCCTCGGTTGCGTTGTGCCGGGAGGACTGGGTACCGCGCGACAGCCCGACCCGCTGGCCGGGCGGCAGGTAGTAGCCGATCCCCTTGTCGTCCAGCAGCCACCGCGCCCCCGTCTCGGCGGCCGGATGCGGGTACGGCAGCGCGGTCCCGTCGGCCAGCACGTCGCCCACGTGCCGGGTCTGGAAGAGCGTGGTCTCGGTCTCGTGGACCGCGTCGTCGTTGGTGATGCCGGTGCCGAGCGCGACCACTCGCTCGTCGAACAGGAACACCGACTTGCGGGCCCGGTGCGAGCCCTCGTACTTGGGATGCTCGCGCAGGTCCATGGCGAACAGGCCGTGCTTGTCGTCGATGCTGCACGAACCGGCGAAACGCGAGTCGGTCAGCAGCATCTCCTCGATCGCCCCGGTGAGATCCCCGCGGAGCTGGTCGAGCGGCTTGTGGATGGTGGTGGTGCCGGGCCGCCGGTTCCAGTCGTAGCCGTTGTGCGCGTAGCCGCTGTCCAGGTTGGTCACCGGGTCTCCGCGGTGCAGCACCTGGATCTGGCCGTAGGTGTTGTAGCGGCCGTACCAGTTCGCGCCGACGTAGATCTCGGTGCTCCACAGGTAGCGGTTGTGCCCGCGCACGCTGACCTGCCAGTCGCCCCGCCGGTGCACGTTCAGCGCGGCGTAGTTGAGTGTCCAGTTGCCGGTCGGCGACGCCTCCGCGGTGATGCCGCGCGCGGCCAGCCGGGCGGCCAGCGCCTTCTGCGCGCCGCTGGGGGAGGCGGGCAGCAGTCGCAGGAACGCCGCCGCCAGTTCCGGGTCGGGCTCCCCGGCGGCGTCGACGGCCAGCCACTGGTACGGCACGACGGACAGGGCGGTGGTCCCGATCGGGTTGCGCCCGCTGATCGAGATCGGCCAGTGGTTCTTGTTGGCGTAGACGCGCATGGTGAGCAGCGCTTTCTTCAGCCACCCGTACGCCTCGGCGGACAGGGCGAAGGCGCCGCCGCTCATCACGTGCACGATCGGGGCCAGCCCGCCGAACCCGTCGCGGACGTAGTCGGGGAAGAAGCCGACGTGATGGAAGGCCGTCCCGTCGACCTTGAGCCCGTCCTGGATGCCGGTCGTCGGCAGCAGCGACTCGCTCAGCCAGTCGCGCAGCACCCGCAGGTAGGCGACCTGTTCGGCTTCGGTGTCGCGCAGCAACACGGCGGCCAGCATGCCGCGCGCGGTGGTGTTGTGGATGTCCATCGTGCTGCCGTGCGCCATCCGGTGCTTCCAGCCGCGGAAGATCCGGCCCAGCCCGGTCAGCCAGTCCAGGTCGGCGCGGATCTCCTCCAGCATCCCGGCCTCGCGAAGCGCCTCGCGCATCAGGTACACCGAGTCGTAGTAGCCGCGCGCGTCGTAGCCGAGGTGGTGGATGGTGCCCTGGCAGCTTCCCCTGGTCCAGCCCTGCTCGCGCAGGTGGCCGACGATCCTCAGGTACAGCGCCGCCAGCGCGGGCCGGTCGGCGGGGGCGGCCTGGTGGGCCTGGGCGACGCTCTTCATCAGGTCGGTGCAGACGCGCAGGGTGACCGGGTTGACGAACGCCTTGAGCTCGGCGGCGATCTCCACCGGGTAGATCTGCGACTGGTAGGAGTGCACCGGGCGGCCCATCAGCGCCTCGGTCTGCGCGGTGAGCGCGGCCACGTCCACCTTGACCGGCGCGATCAGGTAGCCGTCGTGGTAGCGGGTGTGCAGCGTCCGCAGCGAGGCGGTCTCCTCCGCCGTGGGCGGGGCCGGGTCCGGTTCCGCCTCGGACAGGAGCTTGTCGAACAGGTAGAGCGCCTGCCAGTGCTGGTTGTCGTAGTCCGGGCCCTCCTTGGCGATGTCGGGCACCTGCGCGTCGCTGCACGGCGCGTCCGGCCGCAGCGGCACGTTGAGCATCAACTGGTCGAGGTGCAAGACTCCCGCCCGCTTGGGGGCCACGATGCGCAGCGTGTCCATGTCCCGGTGCGGGCGGCCGTGCATGTCGTAGGCGTAGCGCACCCACGCCGTCCGCCAGCCGGTGAAGCCGAGCCTGAACTCGAACCAGGCGTCGGTCCGTTCGCCGCGCCCGAACTCGAAGCGGACCACGTCGTCGACGGGTGTCTCGTTGTGGATCCACACCGCGAACGCGTCCACCAGTCCTTGCCAGGCCTGGTCGTCTCCCGGCCGGTAGGGGTCGGGGGCCCAGCGCAGCGGCGCCTTCACGGTGATCGTCGAGCGCTTGCCGTACTCCCAGCGCAGTGATCGGGTGCCGCACACCGCCACCTGTTCGCTGATCGTCAGCGTCGAGCCGCGGCCCGCGGTGAAGTGCGACGGCACGGCGGACTCCAGCAGGAACACGGGCGGCCGCATGGCCATCGCCCGCTGCTCCAGGTCGCCGTCGACCACGGCGCCCGCCCGCCCAGGCGGCAGCAGTACGGCTCCCGCGACTCCCGCCGCCCCCGCCATGAGCGCGGTCCTACGAGTGATCTCCGGCATGCGGCCTCCCTCGGCTCGGTTGGCCGTATCCAACGGGACGACTAAGGGATGAATAAAGAAGTAATCCCGAGCAGTTCCACGGCCAGGTGGCAACATCTGCGCAGGTCCACGAATTCATCCCTAATTCATGGTGTTGACTCTGTAATGAACTGGCGAGCAGGATGACCGAAACCCCTCCCCACCCTCCCGGAGTGTTCGATGAACGCATCCCTGCTGAAAACCGTGACCGCGGTGGGCGCGCTCGCCCTCGGCCTCGCGGCCTGCGGCGGCTCGTCCAAGGAGGCCGCCGACGAGCTCGTCTACTGGTCCATGTGGAAGGCCGGCGAACCCCAGGCCAAGGTGCTGGAGTCGGCGATCGCCTCGTTCACCAAGGAAACGGGCGTCAAGGTCAAGGTCGAATGGAAGGGCCGCGACGTCGCCAAGCAGCTCGCCCCGACCCTCAACACCAGGAACGTGCCCGCCGACCTGGTCGACTCCGCCGACCGGTTCGTCAAGTCCACCTTCGTCGCCACCGGGCAGGGACGCGACCTGACCGGCGTGTACGCGCGGGAGATCCCCGGGGAGACAGGCAAGAAGGTCGGGGACGTCATCGACCAGAAGTACCGGGACTACGCCGCCCAGGACGGGAAGGCGTGGCTGGTGCCGTACGAGGTGCTGGCCGAGCAGATCTGGTACGACGGCAACGCCCTCAAGGACGTGGCCGCCGCGCCGCCGCAGAACTGGGCGGATTTCATCGCCCTGCTGGACAAGCGCAAGGCCGCGCGCGGCGGAGGACCGCTGGCGCTGGACGCCGACATCGCCGACTACTCCGCCTTCTGGACCTACCACGCGGTGCTGCGCGACCTCGGTCCCGGCGCGTTCGGTGCCGCCGCCACCGACAAGACGGGCGCGAAGTTCGACGACCCCGCGTTCGTGACCGCGATCCAGAAGATCGAGCAGATCGTCAAGGGCGGCTACTTCGTCAAGGGCTACGACGGCAGCAAGTTCCCCGCCATCCAGCAGAAGTGGGCCGGTGGCGACGCCGACTTCCTGCTGCTGGGCACGTTCGCGCCGAGTGAGACCAAGCCGTCGGCCAAGGAGGGCTTCGAGTACCGCTCCTTCCCCTTCCCCAAGGGCGCCACCGGGCAGCAGACCCAGGAGATCTCGCTGATCGGCTTCGCCATCCCGGCCCAGGCCCGAAACGCCGACGCGGCGGAACGCTTCATCGCCCACTTCATGAACAAGGACCGCCTGTCCAAGATCGCCTCGGAGGCGAACAACATCACCCCGCGCGCCGACATCGACGTGCCCGCCGTCCTCGCCGACGTCAAGAAGACGCTGGACACCGCCGAGACGCACGCCGCGCTCGACGGGGTGAAGATGGACCACGCCGACTGGTACACCAAGGTCTTCCAGCCGGCGAACACCGAACTGATCACCGGGAAGCTCTCCGCGGCCGAGTTCGTCGCCAAGCTCAAGAGCACCTCCGTCGACTTCTGGAAGCTCAACGCCTGATGACCGCCACCGCAGTCAGGCAACCCAAGGCCACCGGTCCCGCGCCCGCCGCCCCCGCCGAGCGGACCAGTCCGCTCGCCCGGCGGCGGCGCCGCCTGTTCTGGCCGTTCGTCGCGCCCGCGCTCGTCCTGTACGTCGTCTTCTACATCCTGCCCACCCTCGCCACCGCCTGGATCAGCCTGAACACCTGGGCGGGCGCGGGCCCGATGGAGTTCGCCGGGATCGACAACTACCGGCGGCTGCTGCTCGACCCGATCTTCCACGACTCCTTCCTGAACACGCTGACCATCCTGTTCGTGGTCGGCGGCGCCACCTTCGCGCTCAGCTTCCTGCTGACGATCATCCTGCGCGAGATGGCGGGCCGTAAGGCGGTCCGGGCGATCATCTTCTTCCCCAACATCGTCTCCGGCGTCGTGCTGTCGATCCTGTGGGGCTTCCTGTTCCAGGCCGAAGGCGTCGTCAACCAGGCGCTGCGCGCCTTCGGCGTGGACCAGCCACCCAACTGGCTCGGCACCGAGAACCTCTTCACCGTCATCATGATCGGCCTGGTCTGGGTGCAGACCGGCTTCTTCACCACGATCCTGATGGCCGCCGTCGACCGCATCCCCAAGGACCTGTACGAGGCGTGCGACCTGGAGGGCGCCAACGCCTGGCAGCGCTTCAGGCACGTGACCTTCCCGCTGATGTGGGACGTCGTCGGAGTCTGCGCGGTGCTCTGGAGCATCAGCGCGATCAAGATCTTCGAGTTCATCTACGCGTTCGCCGGAGCCGCCGGGCAGCTCCCCCCGACCAAGGTCTGGAACACCGCGCTGTACGCCTACGCCGAGGCCTTCTCCAGCGGCGTACCCAAGTACGGCTCCGCAGCCGCCACCGGCATGGTCATGCTCGCCCTGGTCGGCGTGCTGGTCGTGGTCCTGCGCCGGCTGTTCCGCCGCGACACGGTCCAGTTCTGAAAGCAGGCCCCCCGATGAACGCACTCCGCCGGCTCCCCGGCCCGGCCAAGCTGCTCGGATCGCCCTTCGCCTGGCTGTTCGCCCTGTTCAGCGTGGCCGTCGCGGTCTGGATGCTGCTGACCTCGCTCAAGTCCACCCGCGACATCTTCGCCGCCCCCTGGGCGCTGCCCACCGACCCCCACTGGGACAACTACTCGCGCGCCTGGACGGCCAGCGACTTCGGCGGCGCCACGGTCAACACGCTTCTGCTGACCGTCGGCACCGCCGTGGCCACCATCGCGCTGGCCGCCCCCGCCGCCTACGCCCTGAGCCGCATCCTGACCCGCTGGAACAGCGGCATCACCGCCTTCTTCGCCCTCGGCCTCGGCATCCCGTCCCAGGTCATCGTGCTGCCGCTGTACGTCATGATGAACCAGCTCTACCTGGTGGACAGCCTCACCGGCCTCTGGATCCTCTACGTCGCCACCTCCATGCCGTTCACCGTCTTCTTCCTCACCGGCTTCTTCGGCTCGCTGCCCAAGGAACTGGAGGAGGCGGCGGCCCTCGACGGGGCGACGCCCAACCGCACCTTCTGGCAGATCATGCTGCCGCTCGCGCGCAGCGGCATCATCACCGCGATGATCCTCAACATCATCCAGCACTGGGGTGAGACCCTGTTCGGGTTGATCTTCCTGCAGAGCGAGGAGAACGCCACCCTCTCCCTCGCCCTGCTCGGCTTCCTGCAGCGCATGCAGTACAACGGAGCCGACTGGGGCGGCCTGTTCGCCGGAGTCTGCACGGTTGTGCTGCCCGTTCTCGCCTGCTACGTCTGGCTGGGCAGAAGGATCATCGAGGGCATGACCCTGGGATCGGTGAAATGAGGACGGACGTCGTGCACGTGGCTCGTGAGCTCAAGTTCCAGCGGCTGGCCGCCGAACTGCGCGCGGAGATCCGCTCCGGCGTCTGGCCCACCGGCGCGAAACTGCCCACCGAGCAGGAGCTCGCCCGCACCCACGAGGTCAGCCTCACCACCGTCCGGCGGGCGGTCGACGAGCTCGTCGGCGAGGGCCTGGTGATCAGGCGGCAGGGCGCGGGCACCTTCGTCGTCGAGCACGCCTCCGCCGTCAGAGGCGAGGCGGCGCTGGTCGGCGTCATCGTCCCCGACACCACGCTGTACTACCCGCGCGTGCTCGAAGGCATCGAGGAGACGCTCACCGGCGCGGGCGCCAGGCTGCTGCTGGCCTGCTCCCGCTACGAGCCGACCGAGGAGGAGGCGGCGCTGCGCCGCATGCTCGACTCCGGCGTCGACGGCCTGCTGGTCGTGCCCACCCTCATCGGCCGGGGCGATCCGGCGGCCGTGGTCGGCAGGCTCACCGCGCTGCCCGTGCCGGTCGTGCTGATGGAACGCGGCCTCGACGACGGCGACGACCCCAGCGAGCACGTCCGCACCGACCACGAGGCCGGCGGCCACCTGGCCGTACGCCACCTCGCCGCCCTCGGCCACACCCGCCTGGCCCTGCTCACCCGGTCGGGCAACCCGACCGCCGCACCCGTCACCAGAGGGTTCACCGCCGCGGTCGCCGCGCTCGGGCTGGGCGCCGCCGAGCCGTTCGCCGCGCCGCAGAGCGAGTGGAACCCCCGCGTCGCCGACGAGCACGTGCGGCGGATCACCGCCGACGGCGTCACCGCGGTCGTCTGCTTCGGCGACCGCGAGGCCACCTTCGTCGCCTCGGCCGCCCGGCGGCTCGGCCTCGACGTACCCGGCGACCTGGCGATCGTCGCCTACGACGACGAGATCGCCGACCTGGCGGAGATCCCGCTCACCGCGGTCTCCCCGCCCAAGCGCCACCTCGGCCGCCAAGCGGCCGAGCTTCTGCTACGCCGCCTGCGCGAACCCGGCCTGCCCCACCACCAGGTACGGCTTCGCCCCGGCATCGTCGTGCGCCGCTCCTGCGGCGCCTCCTCGGGGGAGACCACCATTGACTGAACTCCGTCTCGGACTGGTCGGCGCGGGCGCCGTCGGCGTCCTGCACGCCGAGGCCGCGACCGCCGTGCCCGGAGTCCGGGTGAGCGCCGTCTGCGACCCGAACCTGGACGCGGCCCACCGCCTGGCCGCCCCGCACGGCGCCCGCGTACACGCCACCCACCACGACCTGATCGCCTCCAGCGAGGTGGACGCGGTCCTCGTCAACACCCCGCACGCGCTGCACACCGCGATCGTCCGCGACGCGGCGGCGGCGGGCCTGCACGTGCTCGTCGAGAAGCCGATGGCCACCACGCTCGCCGACACCGACCTGATGATCGACGCCTGCGCCCGCGCCGGGGTACGTCTGGCCGTCGGCCACATCCAGCGCTTCCTGCCCGCCAAGGCCGCCGCGATGGCCGCCCTCGCCGACGGCGAGATCGGCGAGCCGCTGCTGCTCTCCGACCGGCGCGGCTCCGACTACCGCCCCGGCTCGCGGCCCGCCTGGTTCCTCGACCCGGCCGTCTCCGGCGGCGGCGTGCTGATCAACATCGGCGCGCACTGCGTGGACCGGCTCCTCTGGCTGACCGGCCGCCGAGCCGAACAGGTCGAGGCCACCGTCCACGGCTCGCCCATCGAGACCGACGCCCTGGTACGGCTCTCGCTCACCGGCGGCCTCACCGCCCAGATCACGGTGACCAGCACCGGCCCGCCCCCCGCGCACGACGAACTCACCGTCGTCGGCGAGCGCGGCACCCTCGTCGTCTCCGCCTCGGCCGGCGCCGCCCTGCACCGCGACGGCACCACCACCTGGCTGCACCGGACCGCCCCCGGCGACATCGCCGCCGCCTTCGCCGCCCAGCTCACCGACTTCGCGCACGCCGTACGGCACGGCGTCGAACCCGCCGTGACCGGCGCGCACGGGCGGCACGTCGTGCAGGTCGTGCTGGCCGCCTACGCGTCGGCCGCCGCCGGCGGCCCGGTCGCCCCGGAGGTGCTCGTTGGCCAGCCGTGACCCGCTCCGGCCCAACGTCCTGTTCATCCTCAGCGACGACCAGGGGCCGTGGGCGCTCGGCTGCGCGGGCAACCCCGAGATCAGCACACCCCACCTCGACGCGCTGGCCGCCGAGGGGGTGCGGCTGCCGAACTTCTTCTGCGCGTCCCCCGTCTGCTCGCCCGCCCGCGCCTCGCTGTTCAGCGGAGAGATCCCGTCGCGGCACGGCGTGCACGACTGGATCAGCCGGGGGCACGCGGGGCCGGACGGGGTGGACTTCCTGGCCGGGCGGCGGCTGTTCACCGACGACCTGCACGAGGCCGGGTACCGTCTCGGGCTGGTCGGCAAGTGGCACCTGGGAGCCAACGACCGGCCCAGACCGGGGTTCGTGCGATGGCTGGCGCATGAGAGCGGCGGCGGGCCGTACCGCGACGCCGTGCTCTACGACCAGGGCGTCCGGCGGGACGAGCCCGGCTACCTGACCGACGTGTTCACCGACGAGGCGTGCGCGTTCCTGCGCGCGGAGGCGGAACAGGACGCGCCGTTCTACCTGTCGCTGCACTACACCGCGCCGCACAAGCCGTGGCAGGGGCAGCATCCCGCCGAGTTCGAGGCGCTCTACGACGGGTGCGCGTTCGAGTCGTGCCCGCAGGGGGAGCCGCACCCCTGGCAGAAGTACGACTCCCGCGGGGCTCCCGTCGGCGGCGAGCCGGACCCGCGGGCGGCGCTGACCGGCTACTTCGCGGCGGTGTCGGCGATGGACGCCGGGATCGGGCGGGTGCTGGCCACGCTGTCCTCGCTCGGCCTCACCTCCTCCACGCTGGTGATCTTCACCAGCGACAACGGCTTCAACTGCGGGCACCACGGGATCTGGGGGAAGGGCAACGGGACATTCCCGCAGAACATGTACGACAGCTCGGTCAAGGTGCCGGCGATCGTCAGCCAGCCGGGGCGGGTGCCCGGAGGGCGGGTGTGCGAGTCCCTGCTGTCGGCCTACGACATGCGGCCCACGCTGCTCGACCACCTCGGCCTTGGCGGCGACGATCCTGAGCTGCCCGGCCGGTCGTTCGCCGGGGTGCTCGCGGGTTCTCCCGGGGACCCGGACGCGTCGGTGGTGGTCTTCGACGAGTACGGCCCGGTCCGCATGATCCGGACCAGCCGCTGGAAGTACGTGCACCGCTACCCGTACGGTCCCCACGAGCTCTACGACCTGGCCGCGGACCCGGGCGAGGAGCGCAACCTGGCCGGGACGCACGCCGTACAGGATGAGCTCGCGGCGCGGATGGACGCCTGGTTCGCCGCCTACACCGACCCGGCGGCCGACGGGCGGGCGCTGCCCGTGACGGGTGCGGGGCAGACCGCCCCCGGTGCGGCGGGAACGGCGGCCTTCGAGCCGCCACCGTTCCCGGTGGTCCCGCACTACGGGAGTGTGTAGCCC
>NZ_JBHYJD010000097.1:0-16424 GCF_042740555.1 Nonomuraea sp. NPDC059007
CTCGTGGATGCCTACACCATCTTCTCCTCCCTTCTTCCGCCCTTTACGTCTTCCCCTTTCTTTCTCCCCCATCAGCAGTTGCCGGCCCGCGGCCAGCCGCGGGCCGGCCCTCGCGGTGACCTCGCCGTGAACGACGAGCCGAACCTCCGAACGAGCAGGTCAAACGGGTTCTGGACGTGCGGCCCCGGCTCGGGCGGTGTGCCGGTGGCCGGGCACCCGGCCCGGGGTGGTGCGGCGGCTGTGAATTCCGCCGGAAAACTTTACCCTTTTATCGCGAGATAAAGTCCCGCACTCCTTTTTTGTTGCCGCTATCGAGATAAAATAGGAATGTCGGCGAGAGAAAGTAGAAAGGTGGAAGAAATGGCGTGTAATGCGAACGAATTCGACGGCGAGTTTATGGCGGTTGCGGCGGCGGATGTGCGGCCCACGGATGTGACGCTGAACCCGGCCCGCTACGTCACGCGGGCGGCGGATCTACCCGGCGGCCCGGTCGGCATCTTCCGTCCGGCTGATCCGGCGCGGGCGTGTGAGGCGTGTGATGCCGGGGCGGGTGAGCCGTGCCGGGTGGGGTGTTTGGGGTTGGCGGCGTTGGATGACGCCACCGGGTACGGGTTCGCCGACGCGGACTGACCGGCCGGGCACGCATGTCTACGGCCCCGGTCCGCCACGTGGGGCGGTGCCGGGGCCGTAGACATGCCGGGGGCGGGTGCTATGCGGTGGCGGGCGTGGTGGGGCTGTCAGGCCCGTCTGTGTCGTCGGTGGTGTCGGGGCCGGTGGCCACTGGCCCGCGTAGGTGAGCGCGGTTCTCGGGGGCGTTCATGCCGCGGGTGGCGGGTGGGTGGATGGCGAGGTGGGCGACGATGAGTTCGGCGATGTCGGCGGGCGGGGTGTCGGCGGGGATGTGGGTCTGAGGGGCGGGGTGGTCGGTGGTGTAGGGGCAGGGGTGGGGGCGTAGGTAGATCCACTCGATCGTGAGTGCGGGCGCGGGCGCGTCGGCGGGCGGGGGGTTGATGGGGATGATCACATAGAAGTGACGGTCATCGGGTGAGACGTAGCGCTGATAGAAGGTGTCGCCGTGCCGGGTGCCCTGAAAGCGGCGGCGGATGCCGTGTTCGGCGAGCGCGCGGGTGTAGGGCAGGGTGAGCGGCATGTGGGCGGCGATGTCGGCTCGGTCAAGGTAGTAGTCGCCGAGGATGTCGGTCATGTGGGCGGCGATCACCTCGAAGCCGGATGGCCCGCTGGGCACGCATTGGTCGCAGGTGTGGGCGTAACCGCACCTGTCACAAAACCCACCGAGGCCGAACATGTGCTCGAAGGGGCAGATTTCGAGCAGGGTGCCATCGTCACCGCGTTCGGGGCGGATGATGACGGGCTGATCGTGGCGGTCGTCCCACATGATCGCCCATCCGGGGCCGTGTTCGGCTAGCGCGCGGGCGTGGGCGGGTTCGACGGTGCGGCGCGCGGTGCCCGTGTCGGTGCCGGTGTGGGTCATGTGGCGTTCCCTTTCGTTTCCCGGCGCGTTGGCCGGATACGTTTATCGGCGGCGTTTCCCGCCTAATTCCATGGACGCTTGACCCGGTATTGATGTCAACCCGAATGCGCATTCACCTCGAAGATTCTTCACGATGCTATTCGGGCAATTGGGTATCGTCCGCCGTCGTCTTCTCGTGGG
Source organism: Nonomuraea sp. NPDC059007 (assembly GCF_042740555.1). Taxonomy (NCBI): domain Bacteria; kingdom Bacillati; phylum Actinomycetota; class Actinomycetes; order Streptosporangiales; family Streptosporangiaceae; genus Nonomuraea; species Nonomuraea sp. NPDC059007. The sequence goes on from NZ_JBHYJD010000097.1 coordinate 1,673, forward strand.
GTGAAGAGCCGGGCCGGCTCGGGATGTCAAGTCGAAACCGTCGCCTTCTCGCGAGATGTTTTCGCAGATCGGAGCGTTGTTGGTTAGGGCAGCCTCTCCAGCCGTTGCGGTGACACTATTTATTGGCCGGTCGGCTTGCCAGCCGGGTTATGTGCGAGGGATGGTCGTGACGCAAACGAAAAACACCGGCCCGCACCGGGCCGGGAATTCGATGGGAAAGGGCGTCACGAAATGGCTATTCACACACCGGAAATGACCGTCACCGAAACCGTCGCCACTGATGCGGAAATCGCCGTTACCGGCCCGGTCGACGCCGCGCCCCTGACGGCCCCTGACAGCCCCGACGCCACCGCCCCGGCCACTGACCCGGTCACTGACCCGGCGACGGACGCGGACGGGCGTGTGGGGGCGGTGTGGGCGGCGCTGAGGGCCGAGCCCGGCGGGTCGACCACGATGATCGGGGCGGCGGCCGACCTGAGCCGGGTGCTGGCGGGGAAGATCCTGAACCAGCTCGAAGCCGACGGGCACGCCCTGCGTGAGCCGGGCGTGAACGACGGCGGGCGCGGCCGGGCGGCTGACCGGTGGTTCCCGATCACCCCCAGCGCCACCCCCGCCGCCACGGTGGACACCGCCGCGCCGACCGGCAACGGCGACGCGCCCGCACCGGCCCCCGAAACGCCGGACGCCGCACCCGACGCGACCCCCGCGCCCGGCACGGACACGCCAGGCGCCGACACGGCCCCCGCTCCGGAGGAGGAGGTTGTCCCGTCCGGCATCGGTTCGGCCGACCCCGCCCCGGCGGACGAGCCGACCGATGACGAGACGGACCCGACCGAGGAGACGGCCGGTCATGAGCCGGGCGAGGTGGACGGTGACCTCGACGCGAATCCCGACGCCGACGCCGACGCCGACGCCGACGAGCCGGAGTCTGAGCCGGTGGCGGATGACCCGGCGTGGGCGCGGGCCCGTGCCGACCTGTCGGAACTGGCGGACCTGTTCAACGGGGTGCTCACGGCGAAGGACGAGGGGAACGCCGTGATGGCGTTGGGGTGCCTGGAAATGGCGATGACGAAGGTCGCCGCCGCGCACCGCACCGTTCGGGCGGCGCTGACCGGCACCGTCACCCCGGCCCGTGCCGTACCGGGTGCTGGTGTCGGTGTGGGCATCGGCGGCAGCACGCGGCCGGGCGGGCTGCGGGACCTGGTTCACGCGCACCTCATCGAATTCCCCGGCAAGGAGTTCACCTCGCATGAGATCGCGAAGGCGTTGGGCGGTCGTTCGTCCGGCGCGGTGGCCAACGCCCTGGACCGGCTGGTCCAGCTCGGCGACGCGGTTCCGACGACCGAGCGGCCCCGCCGGTTCGCCCTCGCCCCCACCGCCAACCCCGCCCCGGCCAACACCTCCGCCGTGCCCCCCGCCAACCCCGCCGACGCTGCCGGGGACGGCGCGGCGGCTGACACCTCCGGCGGCTGAGCCGGGGCGCGGGCGGGCCGCCCTGACCGGCCCGCCCCGGCCCCGGCCCGGGTAACGGGCGGGACACCCCTACAGCCCCGCCCGCCCCATAGCCCGGAGGCGCCACCCCGCACCCCCACCGCAACCAACCCAGCCCCGCACTGCCCCACTGTCAGGGCACCGGCCACGCGCCAGACGGGCACGTAGCCCGCACAGATCACCGGCCACCGGCCCGCTCCGGGCCGGGATCGGACCCACCTCCAACACCCTTCGCGGCATCGCGTCTGTTCCGCATGCCCGCACACCAAACGCCACACACCACAACGCCGCACGTCGGCACCTCAGAAAGGAAACACCGTCATGCCTCACGAAATCGAGATCTTCGCCAACGGTTCGGCCGGGTTCGCCGCCGCCGGGAAGCCCGGCTGGCACGGGCTCGGCTACACCGCGCCCGGCCCGATGACCGCCGAGGAACTGCTGTCCAACGCCCAACTCGCCCGATGGAACGTCCGCAAACTGTCGGTCGGCCAGGTCACCGACCCCGTCACTGGCCAGCCGGTCGTCACGGATGAGGACTTCCTGACGGTGCGCACCAACCCGGTAACGGGCAAGCCCGAACGGCTCGGCCGGGTCGGGCGGGAGTACCAGCCGCTGCAAAACGAGGAGGTCTGTGACTTTCTCCAGACGTTGGTGGATGAGTCGGGGGCGATTTTCGACACCGGCGGGTCGCTGAATCACGGGCGGCGGGTGTTCATCACCATGCGGCTGCCCGAGCCGCTCATGGTGGGCGGGTTCGATCAGATCGACCTGTATCTGGCCGCGTTCTCCCGGCATGACGGGTGGGGGTCGTTCACCACGGTCGCCACCCCCGTGCGGGTGGTGTGCGCGAACACCGAACGCGCGGCGCTGGCCAACCACGCCTCCAGGTTCACCGTCCGCCACACCGGCAATGTCGCCGGGCGCATCGCCGAAGCCCGGGAAGCGCTCAAGCTCACGTGGAAGCACGGCGAGGCGTTCGCCGCCGAAGCCGAGAAGCTCCTCGCGATCCCGATGGACCGCAAGGAATTCCGTCAGTTCGCCACCCGCCTGCACCCCCTCCCCTCGGACGCCAAAGACCAGGCCAAACGCAATCACGACCTGACCATGCGGGAGCTGGAGTACCTGTTCAACGAGGCGCCCACCCAAGAGCCCATCCGCAACACGCGGTGGGCGGCCTACAACGCGGTGACCGAGCGGCTGGACCACAAGAGCCCCGTTTTCGGCAGCCGCGATGTCGCCACCGTCCGCGCCGAGCGCGCCCTGCTCGACGACCACGACAACGCCAAGCTCAAAACCCGCGCCTTCCGAATGCTGGCCACCACCTGACACCCCCGGCGTCCGGTGCGGCCCCGGCACGTGGGCGGTACCGGACCCCGCCGCCACACACTCGGCCCCCACGTGGGGCCGGGTAGGGCCCACCACCATCCCCGGCACGGCCCAACCGGGCATGGCGGCTACCCGGCCCGGTGCCCGCGCCGCTACGGCACGGGCCCCACCCCGGACGCCCCCACCCCCGGATACCGCGCCAGCGCCCCGGCCCATGCCCCGGCCGGACACCCGCCCACCACACCCCATCGCCCCGACCGTGAAGGAGATCATCGCCATGGGCCGACTCGAAGACATCGCCAGCCAGTACGCCACCAACGCCCGCCATGCGCTGAGCGAGGCCCTCGACCACATCTGCTCCCTCGATGAGGAGGGAAATCTGGGTGACTACGACCTGGGCCGCATCGCCGACCACTACCACCATCTGGCCTGGTGGCAGCAGGTCACCGACCTCACCCACGGCATCGAGAACACCGTCGACGGCGGCACCGCCGTCTTGACCGTACGGCAACGCGCCCAGCAGTTCCTGCTGGAGGCCCGCACCCCCTACGGCGGGGCCTTCGCGCTGGCCATGGCCGAATCACGCCGCGCCGCCGCCCAGACCTTCCTCGACAAAACCCGGCAACTCGCCGACGCCCTCACCACACCACCCACGCCGGATGCCCGCCCAGACGACACCTACGGCGGACACGCCGGGCCCCTGCCCGACCCGTGGAACGAGCCCCCCGTCTTCTAATCCGAAAATCGGAGAGTAAGCATGCAGGCGGCAGCGTACCCCGGCGGACGGAGGTGCGTCGGGGTAGGTGATCAGCTCCGCGGGTCAGGCGACTGGTTCCAGGATGACTTGGTAGCCCAGAGCTTCGAGCTCGCGGATGTGCTTGCGCTTCTTGCGTTCGGTGCCCACGCGCCGGTCGTAGAAGTCGGCGCCCAGGTCGATGAAGTGGCTGTCGGGGTCGGACAGCAGGTGCCAGATGATGGTCAGGATGGAGCGGCCGACGGCCACGATGGCGCGTTTGGTACCGCGGCGGCGGGCGATGCGCCGGTAGCGCTCGCCCAGGAAGGTGTTGCTACGGCCGGCCACCACGGCGGCCTCGCCCAGCACCCGGGCCAGGTAGGGGTTGCCGTGGCCGGTCGCGCCCCGGCCCTTCTTCTTGCCCGCCGACTCCTTGACCCCGGGAGCGAACCGAGCCCAGGAGGCCAGGTGTCCCGCGGTGGGGAAGCGGCTCATGTCCAGCCCGATCTCGGCGAGGATGGCGTGCGCCCCGGTGATGCCGATACCGGGGATGTCATCCAGGCGTGCCACCGCGTCGGCGAAAGGGGTCATCAACTCCTCGATTGCCGTATCGACCTCGGCGATGTCGCTGGTCAGCTGGTCCACTCGGGTCAGCATCTTCCCCAGCAGGAAGGCGTGGTGGCCGGTGAAGTGGCCAGTGAACGCCTCCTCCAACGCGCTGATCTTGCGGCGCAGCGTGGATCGAGCCAGTTGGGCCAGCGCTTTGGGGCTGCGTTCCCCGGCCACCAAGGCATCCATCATCGCCCGGCCCGAGACGCCGAAGATGTCGGAGGCGACCACCGACAGCTTGATTTGCGCGTCCTCCAGCAGCTTCTCCGCGCGCTGCTTCTCGGCGGTGCGCATGGTGATCAGGTCGACGCGGTAGCGGGTCAGATCCCGCACGTGACGAATGTCGGCGGGCGGGACGAAGCTGGGACGCAGCATCTGCCGCTCGGCGACCTTGCACAGCCACACCGCGTCCAGCCGGTCGGTTTTCGGCCGTCCGGGCAGGTGCTTGACATCACGGGCGTTGACCAGCCAGGTCTCCAGCCCGGCCGCCTCCAACAGGTAGAAGACCGGTTTCCAGTAGTCCGACGTGGCCTCCATCACCACCCGGGTCACCCCCAGGCAGTGCAGGTGGTCGGCCAACGCCAGCAGCGAGCGGGTCATCGTCGAGTGCGTCTCGACCTCCTGCAACCGCCTTCCCCTGCGCGCTTCATCCGGCACCCGCACACAACACACCAGCGACGCCTTGCCGATGTCCAGCGCCGCGACGCGTTCGATGATCTCCTCGCTGTCCTTGGCTTCCTCCAGCATGCGAGCCTCCCGACGATTCCGGTCCTGCACCCTGCACGGGCTGCCCGCAAGAGCCGCAAGGGAACGAGCGAATCTAATCCGCGTGCTCGAAGCACAGTGAAGGGCCCACAGCGCGGCTCCCGGCGTCCGACTAACCCACGGCCTCGACCGGACCAAAGAAGAGACGACGTCGGCGGGCAACCACCCCCGATTTTCAGCCCAGAACGGGCCTGCCGTCAGGCAGACCGATGACTAACCCGGACAGACCCCCGCCCCCGCCCTTGCCTGTCCCGCCCATCAAAGCGAAGGAGAACCCCTTGATGGATACCGCCAGCCAGTGCCCCATCGACCGGTTGGTGCTGCTGCACCACGAACGCGCCGACGCACGCGCCAAAGCCGCGAGCGACCACCTGGCCGCCACCTACCTCGGCGGCGACCTGGCCGAGGCCGACCTGACCGAAATCTTCGCCCTGGAGTACGTACATCGGCAGTGGGCCTGGGTCCTCAAGGTGATGCGCGAGGAAGGCGTCGACGGCGGCCACGCCGTTCAACGCGCCCGCGCAGGGGCCCGAAGGTCCCTCACGTGCAACCACCCGCGCACCCCGCTTGGGCAACTCACCCAACGGCTGATCCACCGGGGAGCCCGCGACTTCCTGCACGACTCCCAATACCTGGCCGACCTCCAAGCCGACAACAGCGACAGCCACACCAACTGTCCGCTCCGCCCGCGAACCCAGGGCTACCAGCAGGTGAGCACCTCACCGCAGCAGAGCGAGACACCCGCCAGCCCCGCCACCGGCCCTATCCCCACGACAACAGCGGACGACGCCACCCACTACCGGCCGTGAACCCGGCCACCGGCGGCCCTCCCCAGACCCTCACCCCCCACCTGTCCCAACCGTCCAACGAAAGAAAGACACCCCATGGATGATCGCGTCCAGCCCGGCCCCCTGCCCCCACCGGGCCCGCCGGGCGGGGCGGACCACACCGCCCCCGCCTCGACCAGCAACGCCAACCACACCGAGCAGAGGTACCGCTCCTTCGACGAGCTGACCGCCGAGAAGATCACCTCCGCCCGGCACGCCTGCTACGCGGCAGCGGCCGAAGCCGTCTCCATCTTGCAGAACGGGCGGAGACTGGTCGGCGAGCAGATGTTCGCCGCCGCGCACGCCCAGACCGTCCGCGCCTGGTGGGACCGGGTCGAGGTGGAGATCACCACCAAGAAGCTGACCGGTGATCACGCAGTGCGGCGGGTGCGCTCCTGGGCCCGCCACTACCTCACCGGCGAACCCCCCGCCCCGCAACCGGGCACCCTGTTCGACCACGCCCTCGCCCACGCCTCACGCCGGGCCGCCCGCGACTTCCTCACCGCCAGCGGCCACCTCCTCACCCACCACCTCGCCACCGAGCCCGGCGACGAAGCCGACCCTCCGGGCCCCGGCATGCCGGGAGACCACCACCCCGGCCCCGGCCATCCGGCCGCGTCTCCGGCCACGCGTGCGGCGCTGTCCCCGACCACGACACACACGCCGTGAACCCCCCCGACCGACCGACCCCGTCAGCGTCGCTCGGCGCTGACGTCACCACCCCACGAAAGGACAACCCGATGAGCGACCGGTCACAGAGCCCCGGCGCCCCGAAACCCGCACCCGACACCGAAACTGACGCCACCCCCGCCCTCGCGCCGGGCGAGGCGCTGTCGATGGAGGCCATCATCGAGCAGGCCCGCACGACGCGGCGAGATATTGCCGACGACATCGCCCGCAGGCTGGGTCAGGGGGAGCACCTTTCCGCCGAGCAGCTCTACGACACCCTGCGCGCCCAGACCATCGCCACCTGGTGGCTGTTGGTCGACCGGCACATCCGCCACGCGGGACGCAGCCAGGGCCTGACCCAGAAGCAGACACTGGCCAAATTCGCGTCCTGGATCAGCTCCTACCTCGACCACGACGACCCCACACCGGATGTCGCCATGGTCGTCGGCGTCCTCGGACCGGAGGTCGAGCACGAATTCGCCCTCATTCACCTCAACCGGGCCATGGCCCTGATCCGGCGAGACGCGGCCCGGACCTTCATCGCTCAAGCCGAAGCCCTCGCGCCGGCCTCCGCGGAGCCCGAGCAGGCTCCCTCCAACTCGGCCGGGCAGGAGCCGACGGCATGAGCGACCGCACCGCCACCGGCCACCCCGCCTCCGCCACCCTGGCCACCTCTGAGGCGGCGGCCACGACCAGGCCGACGCCCGGGCCGGTGGACAGTTCGGAGGTGGAATGGTTCCAGATCTTGGCCTGGCGATGGGACGTCACCGCCGCCAAACGGCTCGCCCGGGGCCGTGAACCGCAAGGCCGGCTCGACCCCGCAGCGTGGAAAGGCATGCTCGGCCTGATCACGATCAACACCGAGCACGCCGCCCGGGTAGATCTGTCCGAGGCGCTCATCGTGGCCCCGGTACCGAACGGCGGCATGCTGATCATCGACGGCTGGCACCGCCTCCACAAGGCCCTGAACACCGGGATCACCGAACTGCGGGCGGTAGTGCTCACCGTCGAGGAAGAACTCGCCTGCCGCATCTTCGGCGGAGAACTCCACAATGACGAAGAGGAGTACGAAGAAGACGAGTATGAGGAGGACGGCCGCGCTGACGCCTGAGCCGGTGATGTAGGGGGCATGCCCCGCCCAGCACAAGTCAAGTGTGCTGGCCGGGGCACACCTCCTTCACCACCGGCTCAGGCGTCAGGTCAGATGTCCGCCCTCATGATCCGGGGATGCTTGCCCGCTTTGATCAACGCAGTTCGCTCTGCATCGGGGCGGTCGAGCAGGACGTAGGTGCCGGGGATGTTCCAGCTTCGGTCGAGGCGCCTGACCTGGTTGCGGTAGAGCGGGAGCATGCCGGCGACCTTGTGCTTGGCTCGGATCTTGATCGGCTCGTCGGAGTCCTTGGAGAGGGTGACGACGAGCGGGAACGCGGCGAGCCGTACAGCGGACATGGGGGCGCCTTCATTAAGAACTGCTGGAGATATCCCGGCCAGTATCGGCTAACTCGCTCTGCGTGACCACACGTTTCAGGAAACGAAGAGGCACTCCACCTGCAGATTTACATCGACGCGACGCAAGACCCATGGCATCACCCGACGCCGTCACGGTGTCCGACGGGAGGCATTCATGGTCCGGGCGGTGTGGGCCCGGTATGGCCCTACGGCGGCCGGTACGGCATTCCGCGCCCCACACGGCCACGGATACCGTCCTGCTGCCACAGGGCCCGTGGGCGGGGGTTAGCGCCCGTCGGGCTCCATACGGAAGAAGGCGAGGTCGCCGGGTTGCACCTGTCCGCTTGGGATCGGGGGGCCGCCGCGGGTGCGGACTGGGTGGAGTCCGGGTTCGTCTTCACCGACGAGATCGGCCGGCCGCTGCACCCGCAGCACGTCACGGACCGCTTCTACGCGATCTGCTACCAGGCCGGACTGCCACCGATCAGGTTGCATGACCTGCGGCACCTGGCAGCCACAGCGATGCTCGCGGCCGGGGCGGATGCCGTCCTGGTGCAAAAGGCGCTCGGGCACCGCACGGCGTCCTTCACCCGCGACACCTACATCAGCGTCTACCCCGAAGCGGCTGCCGCAGGAGCCGAGGCCACCGCCGCGTTGCTGACCGGAACCCCCGCACCCACACCCCGGCCACTACTGCCCTCTCGGCGCATCACCCGCTCTGGACGGAGTGCACAGGACGGGGCGATTGGAGGAGAGGGTACGGGTGGGACGGTGATCCACCTGCCCACCAGCTAGGGAGTCGCAACTGGCTAACCAAAAGGGGGAGGTAGGTCAGCCGCACGCTGACCTACCTCCCCTTTCCCCTTGTCTCCTGTCCCCTCAGCGGGAAGGAGAGGGGTTCGGGACGGGATGAGCGGCCGATAGGGGGAGGGTGACCCCCCGCCTTGCGCTACGTCCCGAAGGCCCAAGGGTCCGGCAGCAGGGCACGAGGGAGGTAGCGCCACCGCTGCCGGACGTTTCCATAGCGTCCCGGGGTGGCGGCTCCAGCGTTCGTGTGCGGGCCCCGGATCCCACACTCGTGTGACGCTGCTGGAGCCGCCCGCCATGGCCTGGTGCGTCAGCGGCTGCACCAAGGCCATCAGCGTTGGCCGACCGGGCTTCCAGGACGGTCAGCCAAGGGTGTGGCTGCTCTCCGCAAAGCGGGGCCCGAGCAGCGACCTCCCCTCCCCCCCCCCTTGGGGGGCACGGTTGCCTGCGCGCAACCCGCCCGCCGGAGGGGTCCGGGTCCGGTAGCGGCACCCGCGATGACTGGGAGCGTGCCGCTACCGGACGTTCATGAAGTTCTCAAAAGGGGTGGGCGGATCCTCTTTCGCGCCTCGCGGCCTGTGCAGCCGCGCTCCGCACCAGCGCATAGGAGGGGGCCGCCCACCGGTTGACCGGGCGGAAGGGGAACCGCCAGGTCTTTCTCGGAGGGTGGCTGACCGGACCTCCTCGGGTATCCGGCCAGCCGCCCCAAGGGGTGACCGCGCCCGCGGTTGCATGAGGCGCTCGCGGTCACCCACTCTCGGGAGTGCGGCCGGGTGGGCCTGCGCGTCCGCCCGGCTGCATCGCTCCCGAGAAGCCTTGAAATCTCGCTTGTCCCCTCCTGGGGAAGGGGGCGGTCCCTCCCATCGCGGCGTCGGCGTTCGCGATGGTTCCCTCAGCAGGTGAGGAACCGCCCCTCAGGCGACGATCGACGCGAGCGGGGGACCCACGCGAAACGCCACCCAGGCGGTGACCTGACCGGCAAGGACATCCGGCCAGCCACCACCGGTGACCACGCGCTGCACACCACGCGGTCACCCCGGACTCGAATAGGACACCGGCCACGGTCGCCCACCACCCGGTGTTCCCGTCCGAGAAGCCACTACGGGTTGCCCTCACCCACCCAGGGCCTGCGACCGGAGTTGCCACCAACAGATGCACACCCCGGTCGGGGCGGGTGAGGGCGCTGCCACCAACGGCCCTGCCCCACACGGACGGATCACCGTGGTGACAGGGCTTAGGGCCGCCGGTCCCCGGGCCGCTGACAGCCACGACAGGGCCGCGACACGGGGCCGACAGCACCCGACCCCGGTCGGCGTGGTCCCGTGCCGGTCAGGCGGTGTCCGGGGCCGCAACCGCCACCGCCAGCACCCGCCCCACACGATCGGCCGCCCGATCCGGGTAGGCCACCTCAACGATCGGCTGAGCCCAGGACCACCAGAACAACCACTCACCCTCCCGCGGCGAAGCCGAGACCACCTCGACCAGCGTGGTGGCCTCCGGGTTGATCACCCGCAGACGCGGCAACCGCCCCGCATCGGTTAAGACCCGCGCGAGTAAACCCCGCGCCTGCAACACCCGCTGCAGATCGGTCAGATAGACGGCGGCCTGCTCGGCTATCACCGAAGGAACGGGATCGGACATGGTCAACTCCGAGAACGGTCAGGAAAGGGGGAAGGGATGGGGGGGCCGCAGCGCGGTCGGCGGATGTACCGGGCGCGGGGATGACGGGTTTCAGGCGGACGGCTGGTTCTGCTTGCGACGCCGCTACACGACGTAACCAGCCCACACCACCACCGCGACCACCCAGGCCACGATGAGACCGAGCACCATCAGAGCCACCGGACGGACCACCCCAGCGGGAACCACCACGGAGAAGATCGCGAAAGCGGCGGTGAAGGCCACCAGCAGCCCGTTGATCAGATGACGACGGAACACGACGAACTCCAGTTCACGAAACGAACAAGGGGACGACAGGGAATCGGATGGGCTTGGGTGTGATTCAGGGGCCGAACAGCGAACGGCCGTGAAGCGCCTTGCGGCACGACCGCCAGCGGCGCCCGAGCACCACACCGAGGAAGAGACTTGGCCCGCCGATGAGCACCGTCACCGTCACCGGCAACGGGATGCTGCCGGGCGCGGCGGTGATCCAGCCGACGTGGGCGGCTGTTACCAGGGCCGGGTAACCACGAGCAGGTGATGGCGACGCACGGTGCTTTTCCGCCCTTCTCGGTGGTTGGCTTGAGCGTGGAAGGTGGGAGACGAGGTCGGCCGGCTACACCGTGGCCGGGGCGAGGAACAGCTCTTCGATCTGGGCCGGGGTCGGCTCGACGTCGAGATGGCACCACACCACGCGCCCTCCGGATAACGGCAGCCGAAAGCTGCCCCACCGGTTACGCGACAGCGCCTGCACAATCGCCAGTCCCCGGCCCCGCTCCGCCTCCAAACTCGGCGCCTGCAGCGGGATAGCCGACGGCTTGGAGCAGGACGAGCCGGGATCGGTGACACCCAGCCGCAGGTAGTCGCTGCCCTGACACAGCTTGAGCGTGATCACGCCTTCTGGGTCATCAGCTGTTATATCTGGGACGGAAGCCGTACCGCCGTTGGCGTCGGCGTACTTGACGGCGTTGGTCACCAGTTCCGAGGTAGCCAGTTGGGCGATCTCCGAGGCGGGATGCCCGATCCCTAGCCAGGCGTCGATCGCCTGACGGGCCAGATACGGCGCCCGCGCACTACACGCCAACTCAATCGCGCCGAGATTGTGAAGTTCAGAGGATGGGACGTGGAAGATCACCGCATTCGCCTCGCTAATCGTCGATCACCGCCCAAGCCGCTGCGTGAAAGCAATGATGGTGGTGTGGATAGAAGTTCATCCGATGGTGCGGTTGGCCGTGAACGTCAATCTGACCTGAAACGACGATCTCAGATAACCCCTGCGTGCGGGGTGTAAGGCCAAGCACTTCCCAGGCACGAACCAGGTGTGCTACTACACATGCCCCGTGCATTCTCGTGTGTCATGGAGACGGAGGCGTTTGGCCATGCAAAACATCGAGCAGGAGCCCGCGCTAATAGCACCCCGGGCAAAATTCGGCGTCCATCTCCGCGAATACCGCAAAATGGCAGGCATGCGGCAAAAGGCACTCGCCGCTGCGCTCGGCTGGTCGGTATCGAAGATCAGCATGGTCGAACGCGGCGAGCGCCCGGCCGACGAGGAATTCGCCCGCGCCGCCGACACCGCTCTGGGCGCGGGGGGTGGGTTGCTGGGGCGATGGCGCGAGACTGTGGAACACGCTGCCCATTGGCCGGTCTGGCTGGCTCAACTAGCCGAGATTGAACAGCAGGCGGACATCCTGTGTACCTGGCAGCCGCTTATCGTCCCGGGCCTGCTCCAGACCTCGGCCTACGCTCATGCCATCTTCAGCGGCAAGCCTTGCATCACCGACGAAGAAGTCGAGCAGAGCGTTGCTGCCCGCATGGAGCGCCAGCGCGTCCTGCATCGAGAAGGCAGCCCCACGCTATGGGCGATACTGGATGAGGGAGTCCTGACCAGACTGACAGGCGGCGAGGCGGTGATGGCCGAGCAGATGAGACAACTTCTCACATTGGACGAACACCCTCGCATCAACATCCGCGTGCTGCCACGAACTTCCTCGCTGACCACAGGCTTGCAGGGCGCCTTCATCTTGGCCGGCGGAACCGGGATGCCGGACATGGCATACCTGGAGTCGATCACGATGGGCCAGCTCACTGCCGACAGCGGACGAGTCCGAGAAGTCAGGTTGAAGTACGAGATGCTGCACGACGAGGCCCTGCCTCGAAGAGCCTCGATACAACTGATTAGGGAGATGGCGGAGAAATGGACGAACTGACCGAACAGCTTCTCAAGACCGCCAATTGGCGCAAGGCCACCCGCTCAGGCGACAGCGGCGACTGCCTCGAAGTGGCCCCCCTGCCAGACGGCCGCGTCGGCTTGCGCGACTCCGAACGCCCAGACCACCCCGCCTACGTCGTCTCACCCTCCGTATGGGCCGCCTTCATCGACGGTGCCAAAAAGAACGAGTTCGACTTCTAGGCCCTGATACGACTGAAGCCACACATGCAGGGGTCCTCTGAACTCGACTGAGGACCCCCGCCCGTGATCGGCCGAGTTCACATTCACGCTCACCCGCCTAAACCAGCGCGCCCCGTTCACGCCTTTGCCAGCTCATGGACGCGCCTGCAATCAAACTGAGAGCAGACCTCCCTGCCCACCTTCCAGCCACACCCCGCCCACTACCCTTTAGTGATCCTGCCTTTACCCGGCGGGTTTGAGCGATCAGCAGCAGCCGAGTCGCAGCGAGGTGCACAGTCACAGAAGGGGCAAAAGGGTAAAAAGTGACAGGCTCAATCGGCTCCTACTTTGCCGCTGGTTGGTCGAGCCAGGAATCGCGCTAGAGCTAGAGCGCCCGCCCGTTCTTCCGCAAAGCCCTTCCCGTGAGCTTCTCTCGGGCCTGGCTTGACCTGAGGGGTCCTGGGGCCGCCCGCGCGCCCACCGTGGACCCGCCCGCATGCGCCGGACGCGTGCCGAAGAGCACTGTGCGGGCGCCGACTCGGCCATTTTCGGCCGCCAGAAGAAGGTCGAGTATCGAGAAGCTCCAGGTCGGGTGCGGTTTCTGAGGGTGGGGCGCCCGGGGCTCGAGCTCGGAACCTGCGGATTAAAGGTCCCCAGTTTGGTTCTCGTATGTCGGGGTGTGTCTGGCTGTGTCGCGGTGGGTCGGATAGTGATGCCGCGAATCTATGGAAGTCGGGCATATAGAAACCCGGGTGGGGCGGTGGTTTGCCCTGGAATGTCTGGGTTTTGAGGTCGTGTGTGTGGTGGTTGCTCGGCTGACTCGGTGGTGTCTGTGCTTTCTGGGTTGACCAAGGGTTGGTTTGCCGCGTTGTCCTAACCCGGGTCTTCAGGCCGGTATTTAGATCAGTGAGGGGAGTTTTCCGCTGGCTGATCAAGGAGAGCCGTGGCCAGATCGTTCCACGCTGGTGCCGCTGACTGGCTGAACGGCGTTCGTGCTGCTGCGTGCACAGCGTCAGAAGGCCCGGATGCTGGCTTTTGGTGTTCTTGCTGGCTCTGCCGGCTGAGGCGAGTATCGCCTCCTCATCCATCGGCATGTGTTCAGGGCGCGGGGTTGTGACCAGCGGATATCGCTTGACACGGGGTGTGGAGGTGGGCGTCGATACCGTCCGCCGCCGGGTCGGGTGCGCCCACGCGTTGCGCTGTGGGCCGCCTACGGCGGCGTGTGCCGGGGGTGTGGCCCGGTTGCGGGTGCTGGGGCGGTGACGCCCGTGGGGTGCCGCTGACGGTGTCCTTGGGGGCCGTCGGCGGGATCGATCACCCCCGCCATGCCCGCCATGCGTTGGCCGGATCGCATCTGCCGGTGCGGCGATCAGCGTGCGGGGCGCTCGCCGGGGCGGCGACAGCAGACACCAGGAACGAGGAAAGGTCAGGCACCAGGGTGAACGGAACCATCTTCAAGACGTGTTCGTGCCGGGATGAGGAGACGGGCAAGAAGCTCGGCAAGGCCTGCCCTCGGCTGCGCCGAGCTGGTGGGGGAGGAGAGCAGTGGAGTAGTAGCCATGGCCGGTGGGGCTATCAGTTGGAGTTGCCCGCGCATGCGGATGGGCGGCGGCGTAATCCGCTGCGTCGTCAGGGCTTCGCGACGCTGGTAGAGGTGGAGGCGGAGCTGGGGCAGGCTCGTGAGCTGCTGGCGTTGGATGAGGATCCGCACATCCGGCGCAGGGTGGCTGAGTTGATGTTGTCGGTGCTGAAGGACACGCGGGCGTTGCCGGCGGTGGAGGAGGTGCGGCGTAAGGTCCGCACCCGTCAAGACCTCAACCCGTCCGTCACGGTGGCGCAATGGATGGAGGAGTTCCTGCGCAGAAAGCGCAGGATCGACCCGACCACGCGCCGCTCGTATGAGGCGCACATCCGGCTCTACTTCATCCCCTACCTAGGTGTACTGACCACGGAGGTTAGGTACAGGGGTTGATCGGTTTGGCATAAGGAAGGGCTTCCGGGTTCGGTGTGGATTGCGAGATCTGCACC
>NZ_JBHYJD010000098.1:0-16084 GCF_042740555.1 Nonomuraea sp. NPDC059007
CCGATACGACAAACGCGCCTACATCTTCCACGGCACCGTCACCCTGGCAGCGCTGGCCATCTGGCTCCGCACCTGATCTAAGAAACAGCTCCTAGGGTGGCGCCGAAACTGTGTCCGCCAACGGTCACCATTGACTGGCAACGGTCCACGGCAGCGCTCACGGCACTGGTGATCTGGTCATGCACCATCGACACCGTCGCATCGGACGGCCAGTGCAAAGGCAGGTCAAGGGTCGCCTCCCGAAAGCCGGAGGAAATCGGCGGCGGGCCCTGGCCGAGTTCCGCGTCTCCGATCAGGCCCGCCCGAACCCAGAGCAAAGTCACCTTTTCCGAACTGTTCTTGGAATGAATGGGTCAGTTGTGCGTTGCCGAATCCGGTGGGGATATCCACGATCGGCCCCGCCCCTCCTGCGGTGGAACGGTTCTTCGCCGAGGGAGCCACGTCATCGCGTGCCCACCTGGCCCGTGCCTTGAACGGATCGAGATCAACGGCAAGCGATCCGACTTCCCCGTCCGCTCCTCGGCAGCCGATAAGGAAACGCCCGTCGGACATCCGTCCTCGTGCACCGGCCGGGATCCGCGTTCCTTCAGGCAGGGAAGTTTCGCGGCGATCCCCGGATGCGGTGTGCATCTGGAGTCCGATCTCGTGCGAGGACAGGACTGCCGGCTCGTCGCCGTGCCACACCACCCACCAAGGCGAGTCGGGCCGCACCGGAATGGACCACCGGTCACCGGTCAGGTCGGCAACGCGAACCTTGTCGTCCTCGCACCAGGCGGTGGCATCGCTATCGACCGCCCATCGCGCCCCCTCGGCCAAAGGACGCATTCGCGCGCGACCCGTTACTTCCATACAGCCGAGGCGCCAAAGTAATCCGCCTGGCCCTTCCCCGGCACTGGCTTCGACAATCAGGTGGTTGCCCCCGGGCGCGGGGGACAATTGGCGAACGAGCAGAGGCGGGCTCACCGGTGTGAGCCGCTCCGTCCCCGGATCGAATGTCGCCACGCGGGCGGCGGCCAGTCCTTCCAGTTCGCGGAGTCCGGGTGAGAAGGTGACCTCACCCGGACCGGAGGCCTCGTAGATCGCCGGGGCAGCAAGCGAAGCCGGGGCCTCGTCATCGGCGGGCTCACCGGGGACCAGGACGACCAGGCGGTCTCCTGCCCACGCTATTGGGCTTCCTTGCCCCGCGAGCGAGGTCACCACCCGCACATTCTCGTGATGCGCTACCGTCGCCAGCCGGTAGTTCGCTATCCACGGATACGCGCACCGGCGGCGGACCGCCAGTCCGGCGACCAGCGGCTGTTCCGGGTGCCAGGCGAGAGTGGCGGCGAGCATTCCCTCAACGGGGAGTACCCATCCTCTCCTCTGTCCCAGCTCACGAACTTCGACTCGCACCGGACGGCCCCTTGGTGGAGGAGCGCCTCCGAGATCAGGATCGATGGTCAGCCTGTCCCAGGTGACGGAGACGGGATTGTGCTCGGCGATGGACGGATACCTGGGGACGGTGTTGATGGCCCATGCCAGCCCTCCCGGAGCGATCTCCCGGTGCGACCGAGTCTGACTGAGATCACCCGTCACTTGCCACCGCCGTCGCGGAAATCGTCACAGACTCGATCAGCCGCTTGACCGGTCCGATTCCCTCGGCGGGCGCGCAAACGACATTGCCTTCGGCGTCCAATCCAACTGCGCACGGGATGCCGAGTCCGTCCACCTCCTCCGGGAGCTTCTCCCTCATGGCCACGGTGACCATTTCGATCGTCCTGTGCCGGATCGGGTCCATCTTCGCGATCAGTTCCTTGAGGGCCTGGCACGCTGGACAGTCATCAGCCCCATACAGGC
The DNA here is from genome assembly GCF_042740555.1 of Nonomuraea sp. NPDC059007. NCBI lineage: Bacteria > Bacillati > Actinomycetota > Actinomycetes > Streptosporangiales > Streptosporangiaceae > Nonomuraea > Nonomuraea sp. NPDC059007. The sequence continues at coordinate 1,837 of NZ_JBHYJD010000098.1, forward strand.
GCACGCCGTAGATGCGATCGTCGCACGGTCGTGGCGCCGTCGCGGTGGTCTCACGGCGTCGATCGAGGAGCAGAATCAATCCGAATATGACGACGGCGGCGCCGGCGGTGACACCGAGCCGCACCACCACAGAGGACGGCCCAGCGCTGCCAGTAATGGCCACCATCGTGGCGACGACCGCCCCCACCGCGTTCAGGGACACATGGGTCCGCCCCACAGCCGCCAAGCGCGCGGCGCCGAAGCAGGCGCATTTCTGACCACGCAGCCAGAATGCGACCACGGCCAGCGACACATAGGTCACCGCGACGGCGACAACCGCGTTTACCTGGGCGGCCCGGCCGCGCACCCCTCGGCGATGCCGAACGTCCGCCAGACGCTCGCGCTCGCGCCCGGCTGGGAGGCGCTGGTGCCCGCCGATTCCGCGCCGCTCGACCTGGCCCAGTTGCTCGCCCCCTACACCGAGGCGGCCGCGGAGCTCGACTGGCAGGCCCAGGCCGAGGCTCAGGCGCTGGCGCCGATCGTGGCGGAGGTGCTGCGCGGACGCGGGCAGCCGCTGTCGGTGGCGTCGCGGGGGCCGGCGATCGCGCAGTTGTGGGGGTTGGTGGACGTCCTGGACCTGGTGCTCGGGCGTTACCCGGGAACGTTCTCCACCTACGAGAGCGACGACCTCAAGCGGGGGGCCGAGGTCATCTTCCTGCGGCAGTGGCCGGGACCGTCCTCGCGGGCTTCACACCGGCGGCGCGTCGACCTGCGGCAGCCGGACGAGGGCAGCACCTACAACGAGATCGCGCACATGATCGCGCGCGCGTACGCGGACGGAGAGCTGGAAGGGCTGGTCAAGCGGCTGCGGATCACCGACGGAATGCCGATGGAGGAACGGATCGAGCTGCTCGGGACCGCCCGCGTGCCGAGGGAGACGACCTTGGCGCGCCCGGTGTCCCCGTCGCCCGCCGGCGAGCCCGCCTCGGCGGGACATCCCGTGCCCCTGTCCCCCGCGCACTTCCCGGCGCGATCGGGGGCGCAGGATCCGCCCGCGCCCCGTACACCGATCTCATCGGGGTCGATGCCCCTGCCGAAGGCCCTTCCCGAGCCGTACTCCTTCGCCGCGCGCGACGCCTTCGAGGTCTTCCTGGAAGAGCTGGCGGAGGCGACCAGCGCCGGGCAGGTCGAGGACATCCTGAGGGACGTTCGTGACTGGGCCGCCGCACGCCGGCCGGCCGACGTGCGTTCCCGCCTGCCGGCGCTGATCCCGGAGCTGGAGCGGCTGCTGCCCGACTACCAGGTCAACGCGGTACTGCGCGACCTGCTGGATCAGCGCCCTCCGATCGAGCCGGCCAGATCCTCGTGGACCCATCGCCAATGGCTCATCTTGGCGGTGATGCTGACGATCGTGCTCGCCTTCCAGGTCGCGGAGATCGTCCTGCGCTGACGGTCAGCCGAAGAGCCGCAGGGGGACCGCCGCGGCCATGGCGCGTGCGCCGTACCGCCGTAGATCTTCAGCCCGCGGGCGTGTGCCATCGCGATCAGGCGTCGATGGCCCCGGATGAGCTGATCGGCTGTGACGGTCTCCTCCTTCGGGGCCGACGACGAACCGGGCAGGCCCAGATCGTTCGCCCCCAGCAGCACGATCACGTCCCGGTGGAACCGGCACAGTGCCGTGGACCCGAAGTACGCGCCGTAGGCCTCGGCGGGCGTCCCCGTCGAGGGGGATGCACCCAGCGCCGCGAGCGAAGCCTGCCGCAACATGCGGGTCCTGTTCGAAGCGGAGCTCCAGGGGCTTCACCCGACCCAGCGTCCGATCGCCGAGCTCTCAGAGATCTGATGCCTCGCCGTCACCATTAATCGCTCTACGTGTGCTTGGGTATTGCTTTGACAATTCTTGTGCCGGAGTGAGGTTGACGAGTGTCAAGGTACGACTGGCACCACTCGGTGTTCGCGCCGGTGGTTGCCCTGATCGTCTCCGTGCTGCTGATGGTGGCCGGAGTGGTGGAAACGGTGCTGGTGTCCGTGGGTGCGACCACGGCCCCAGCGGCGGCGGAGCTGGTGGTCACGGTGATCATCGGGGTGTTCTTGACCACCGTGCTCAGGATCGCGCGGGCGGTGCCGGACATCCGGCGGGAGAACGCCGCCATCACCCGGGCCAGGGTGAACGTTCAGGCCGTGAAGGCGAACGAGGACACGCTCGTGGCGCGGCGGCTCAAGCTGTTCCGGGAGGCGGCCGAGGCCGGCAACGACTGCGAGGCGGTGCTGAGCGCGCGCTCAGCCCTGGACGACAGCGAGATAGCCAACAAGCACCACCTTGACCACACGCTGATCTGGGCGCTGCCGGTCTTCGGATTCATCGGCACCGCACTGACGATGGCCGAAATGGTCAGCTCGTTCTCCAGCGCCCTGGACAGCCAGGGCGACCCCTCCGTGCTGATCACCGCGCTCAAACAGCACGTGCTGCCGGAGCTGGCGTCGGCGTTCGGTGTCACGCTGATCGCGTTGTTTCTGAGCGTGCTCGCGTTCGGCGCGATGGCGCTGGTCGAGCGGGCCGAGCGCGCCGCGGTGGTGGCCGCGGACGAGGTGTTCCTGACCTATGTCGCGCGGCTGCCCGCCAAGCAGGCGGCTCCGGCGATGCAGGGGCTGACGCAGGAGCTGGCCCAGTCCAGAGGCAGGACGGAGGAGCTGGTCAAGGGCCTCGACGCGCTGCGCACGGCGGTGGAACGGCTGAGCGCCGCCGAGAGCAGGCCCCAGAAGTACACGCTGGTGAGGGAGCCGTGAGGAAGCGTCCGGCCAGGTCGTTCGCGCCGCCGCTCGACCTGCGCTTCATCGACCTGTTCATGGCCATCGTGCTGGCGCTGGCGTTCGTCGCGATCATGCTGACCGTCGTGGCGCGAATGCTGCCGACCGAGGCCGCCACGCCGCCCGCGCGTCAGGAGAAGAGCGTGGCGCAGCTCAAGAAGCAACTCGACGCCGCCGTCACGGCCCAGCGCAAGGCCGAGGCCGAGCTGCGCGCCGCCCAGGCGCAGATCGCCGAACAGCAGTCGTTCGCGCTGCCCTGGTGGCTGATCGGGTTCTGCGCGCTGCTCGGTGTGCTGGCCGTGTTCATGACGTGGCGGATCCGGTTGTGGAACATGGAGAGCCTGCCACGGCTGCGGAGCTGGCTGATGGGCACCGTGGTGGTGGCCGCGGTCACGATGGTGATCAGGTCGCTGAGTGACCGCGACGGCTATCTGCTGCTCGCCGAGATCCCCTGGTGGGGCGCGGCCGCTCTGTGTCTCGGGCTCCTGCTGGTCGCGTACGTGCTGATCACCGACATCCGCGCCAGCCAACTCACCCTCAGCAAGATCAGGAAGCGTTCGGGAATGACGACAAGGTAGGTGTCCGCGACGGGCAGAAGGCATCCCGAACCCACCAGGGCTCCGCCGGGCGCTCAGCACGTGGACGGGGATACGCCTCCATGAACGTGTGGTTGTGGATCACGCAGGTGAGCCTCGCCGCCAGATTCGTTCTGTCCGGCCTGGAGAGACTCGCCCAGCCCACGGCCTCTCGATCTCATCACGAGTCGGGCTGGTCATCTCTTGATGGCTGAGGCACCGGGTTAACGATCTTCATGACTCGCCCTTCAGCGAACGCAAGATCTCCAGGTAGTGCGGGTTGTACATCAGGCCCAGGATGTTGCCCCACGGGTCGATCACGGTGGCGGTGATGAAGCCGGTGCCGCGGTCGCGGGGCGCGTCGTGCTCCTTGGCTCCCATCTTCACGAGCCGGTCCAGCGCCGCGGGCACGTCGTCGACGTGCCAGAAGACCACCGCGCCCGCCGGCCGGCCGACCGCCTCCGGCGACGGAGTCCTGGCCAGCTCGCTGTCGGCGTAGGAGCTGTCGATGACGCCGAACTCGTGCTGGTAGTCGCCGATGCGCCACTCCAGGTAGGCCGGGGTGTCCATGTAGGGCGCGATCCCGAACAGCTCGGTGTACCAGCTCTTGGTGGCCTGGAGGTCGGGCGAGTAGAACGACGTGGTGGTGAGCCCTCGCAACATGTGATCTTCCTTCTCTCTCGAGGTCGTGTATCCATCATCTCGCTCAAAGTGCTCATCAACTGAGCACTTTGTTTTGGGCGGTGGCGAGTGGACGATGGGTGATCCCTACGGTGATGGTGCTTCGCGACAGGATCAGGGCAAAGACGAACCTCATGCGGGACGGCGGGACCAGGCGGGCAGGGTACAAGATCGTGACCCGGCTGAACGCCAGGTGCGGACAGCCCCCTGCGGAGGTGGGCATGGCCTTCGACGCGCTTGGCGCAGCCGTGCCGCAGAGTGGCACCTTCCCCAATCCCTCGGGGTCACCCTCTCCAGGGTGCGCGCCGACACGGCAAACCCCGCCTGCCACATCTGAACGTGCGGGGACCCGAGGTGAGGTCTCGTGCCGTCCGCTCCGCCTGTCCCTGCCTGATCGTCAGTCTCTGGTAGTGCCGTGCGGGATTTCTGTGCAATCCGTGCGCGGATCTTCTGAGCCGTGGCGGCAGGTTGATATTCAGGCTTGGCCCGCCAGGCCCGTCGCCGCTCCAACCATGAGACGTGCGCGTGTGGTGTACGGCGGGCATCCCCGTGATGAACGTGTGACCGGTGACCGACCGGATCAAGAAAGGTGAACAGATTGTCTGATGTCGCCGCCCAAGGGCCGACATATCCGGATGTGTCACAAAGCACGTCTCCCCAACCGTCCCCCAGCGTCTCCCCCTCCCCCACGGCTTCGGCGACGCCAACACCATCCCCATCGCCGAGTCTCTCGGCAACCGAGCCGGCGCCACCGGCAGCCGGGATCAGCCCATGCCCGCACACCCCGCAGTGCCCCTTCTCGGTGTGCCTGCCCACCAGCCTGCGCCAGGTCAACTCTCCGGACGTCGCTGATCGCAAGGCCCCCACGCCCGCGCCGGACAAGGACGGTGTCGAGTTCCGTAGCGACACGATCATGTCGTTCGCGAAGGTGATGGACTCCGCCGCCGACGTGGTCAGCATGCTCCAGACCGCCACGCCCAGGTTCGAGGGGTCCAATCTCGCGCCCGTCGCCGGTGTCCCGATGATCGGGCTGATGTTCGTCAGCAGGCTGAACGCCATCGCCGACGCATGGGCGGACTGCGCGGCGATTCTGCGCGAGGTGCTGAAGGAGGACGGCCACAAGCTGATGAGGGTCGCCCAGAACTACCGCGCGGCCAACGAGCAGACGGTGGCCGCCATCGAAAAGACCGACCCCTGGAAGACGACCACATGACGCCTCCCCCGCCTGCCCCTCTGAACTTCCCCAGCGAAATGCCTCCGCCCGGCCCACGCCAGATGCACGTGTACGGCCCCGACGGCAAGATCATGCGGACCGTCACCTTGGGGCAGCGCAGCGATCCCGGGTTCTTCAGGAACCTGATCGCCCAAGTGCGCAACCACAACCAGCCGATCCGGCTCGGGCTGGCGATGTCCGGTGCCGGTGCGGCGGGAGGGGCGCTGCTCGTGGCCTCCCTCCTGAACCTCGGCAACCCCAAGCTGTACTCCGACCGCCGGGAGACGTGGAAGGAGCTGCACGGCAACATCAAGGGCAGCGCCTGGGACGTGTGGATCACCTACTTCAGCGAGATCTCGGGCAACTGGAAGGGCGAAGCGGTCGAGACGTTCCAGCAGTACCTCAGGTTCAAGCTGATCGGCATGTTCGACCAGCTCGCCGGCCTCGCCGAGGACCTCAGCGGCGCGATGGACAGTCAGTACAAGGAGGTGCTGCAGTACGACCTGTCGGCCGCCGCGCTGTGGGGCTTGTCCGCACCGATCTTCGCGGGGCTCATCGAGATGAGCGCTCATCCGGTCGGCAGGGTAGCCCTGATGACGTTCGCCGGCCTCTTCCTCACCGCGGCCGGCAACCTGCTCGTGCAGTTCGCCGACGTCTACAACAAGAACGAGAGCACTCTCTTGGATCTCGAACTCAAGCTTCACGATGTGAAGGGCATCTTCTACACCATGGGCCGGCCCGACATGGGAGCCCGGAATCTGACCGTGAACCCGGACATCGAAGACGTCCGCCACTGGCAACCCGCCTTCGCCCGGGAGCCGAAGTGACACACGCCGGCGCCTTCAACCAAGGCAGGGACGGTGACCTCGACGGCCTCGTCCGCGATTTCCAAGGGTGGGTCCACGCGTTCGCCGGTGCGCTGAGCGAACTCGCGGACCGGCGGCTGACCGGCGTCGACGACACGGGCCGGGTGGCGGCCACGATCTCGGGTACGGGACGCCTGCTCCAGGTGACCATTGATCCCAGGGCCATCCGCGATCTCGACCACGCCGCGCTGGGCCAGGCCGTATTCCAGGCCATCCTCGCCGCCCGGGAAAGGATGGGTGAGGGGTTGGACGAGACGATCGCCGCCCTGAGCGGCGGCCGGTCCACCGCCGAACCGGATGTGCTGCAACCCTACTTCGACGCTGTTCTGCGCCAGGAGTGAGCATGGACGAGATGCGGCAGTTGCGGATGTACGCCGAGCGGCTCGCCGGGGCGTCCGCCAAGATCGACCCGATCGTCGAGAAGTGGAGCGCCCGGACCTTCACCGGCGCGGCGGCGGAAGGCGGCGTCGTCGCGACGGTGGACGCGGCGGGAACGCTGGTGGCACTCGACATCAGCGCGCTGGGCAAGCGCAGAAACGACGGCATCGCGCTCGCGGACGCCGTGGTCGCGGCCGTGGAGGCGGCCGAAGGGATGGCCGCCCAGGCCAAGGCCGAGATGATGGACGAACTGGTGGCCGCGACCGGACACCGCCTCGGCAGCCTGCTCGGCGACGCGCAGCGCGACTTCGAGGCTCGCGCGCACCTCCGGCCAGATCACCCTTGGCCACCGGGAGCGCGTCCCTAGCCGGATTATGAAATCGTCATGCCGCTTGCAAGCGACCAGCGGTAAATGAGAAAGGTGGCTTTCTTCCTGACCGTGCTCGCCCTGATCCTGCTGAGCGCGCTCCTGGTCGTCCTGATCTACAACAGCCTCGTGGTCAAGCGCAACGCCGTCGACAACGCCTGGTCGCAGATCGACGTGCAGCTCAAACGCCGCCACGACCTCATCCCCAACCTCGTGCGCACGGTCCAGGGGTACGCCGCGCACGAACGCCAGACGCTGGAGGCTGTGCTCGCGGCCAGAAGCGCGGCCGTGCGGCCCGCGGGTCCGGAAGGACGGGCGCGGGCCGAGTCCACGCTGAGCGCGGCCATCGGCGGCGTCATGGCGATCGCGGAGGCATACCCCCGGCTGCGGGCCAGCGAGAACTTCGCCGCGCTGCAGGACGAACTGGCCACCGGCGAGAACCGCATCGCCTACGCCCGGCAGTACTACAACGACGCCGTGCTCGCCTACAACAACGCGCTGCACACAATCCCGTCCAACCTCGTGGCCGGACTGACCGGGCACCGGGAACGCGAGTACTTCCGCACCGCCGACCCCGAGCGCGGGCCGGTCGAGGTGAGGTTCTGAGCGTGCCGGGGCTCGCGATCGCGGCGGCCGCCCTCACCCTGCTGTGGTCGCTGCAGGTCATCTGGCGCATCCGGGCCGCCAAGGGGCCGCGCGCGGGCCGGGGCGTGGCGGCGCCGGAGTTCGAGGGGCTCTCGCCCGCGGTGGTCGACCTGATCACCGAGAACGGCAGGCTCACCCACGAGGCGGCCGCGGCCACGGTGCTGGATCTGGCGGCGCGGGGTTACGCCGGTATCGAGGAGGTCGGGCCCGACCTCTGTCTGGTACGGCTGCGCCGGGATCGTGCCAGGGACGGGCTCAAGCCGTACGAGATGATGGTCTTGGACCATCTCACCACGCTGGGCGGCACCGGCGTGGTCGCCACGGAGGCGATCGCCGAGGGCAGCCGCGACCTGGGGCGATGGCAGGACGACTTCGAGAAGAGCGTGATCGCGGAGGCGCGTGGTCTGGGCCTGACCGGGAAGGCGGGCGGCCCCGGCACCGGTATGTCGATCACCGGGCTGCTCGCCGCCCTCCTGTGGGGCGTGCTGGCCGACCTGACGTTGATGCCCAGGCCGGTGGGCGCGCTCACGCCGCACATCCTCCTGATCGGGCTCGTCGCGACCACCGCCTTCGACAAGCGCCTGGGTGGCGAGCGGCTGACCAGGCGCGGCCGGGCCGCCGCCGGGCATTGGCTGGGCGTGCGCGCGCACCTGCGCGGGATCGCGCACGTGGACAGCCTGCCGTCGGCAGCGGTGACGATCTGGGGCAGGCGACTCGCCTACGCCGCCGCGTTCGGTCTCACCCGCGCCGCGCTGGCCAGCCTTCCGGTACTGCTCCCGCGCGATCAGGAGCACGCCTGGTCCGACCACGGCGGGCTCTGGCACCGGGTCCGGGTCACCTACCCCGGCCAGAGCAAGGTGATCACCGGGCTGCTGCTCCTTCTGATCTTCTGCATCTGGGTGGGGAGCGCGCTGGGGGTGAGCATCTGGTACGGCCTGCGCACCCTGGCTCCCGACGACCCGGCGCCGTTCGTCATCTCGATGATCATGATCGTTGGCGGCGGACTCGTCACCGTCGTGTTCATGCTGATCGTGATCTTGCCGATCGGGCTGGTCACCAAGACGGTGTGGAAGCGCCGGGCTAGGAACGCCAAGCCGCGCCGGACGCTGGAGGGCCGGGTGATCAGACTGCACGCGGCCGAGATCACCGGCGAACTGCACTACCTGGCCATCGACCACGGACCGCGGCGCGTGCGGGCGATTCGCGCGCTCGCCGGCCAGCTGGCGGGCGTCGCCGACGGGGACCTGGTGCGGGCGCGGGTGACCGGGGCGGGCTACCTGGCTTCGATCGAGGTGCTGGAACGGCGCTCCGCCCGGCCCTCCGAGACGTAGGAGCGTCGGGTGAGGGGCGGCCGCCGGTCTGGGGTTGGTCAAACTCGCGCCGGGCGGATGGCAGCCGCCCAGGTCGTGGCCCAGGATGCAGGGGTCCATGCCGACCTGTGTAAGGAGCACGATGCGCTACCTGGTTCTGATCCCCGTTGCCGCCGCGGGGCTGTTTCTGGCCTCTCCCGCCCAAGCCGCACCGACGCCGCCCAACGAGGGCCAGAGCATGCCCGGCACCCTGCTCGCCGGGCTGACCCGAGGACTGCCGATCAACGGGCTGCCGGTCGGCTGAGGCCGTAGCCTCCGTTCAAGCCGCGTGGGCGGGCAACCCAGGTATGTTGTCCGCCCGCAAGCGGTGCCGACGCGCGGGACGGCCACCACCACGCCCCACTGCACCACGACCTGCCCGTGACCGGCAGCCTTCCCGCCGATCTTGAGGGCCGCTACCTGCGGATAGGGCCCAACCCGCGCGGCGGAGGTCGCCGACGCGCTGGACAGGGCTACGATCGGCCCCTGCCCGAAGGGCGCCACCCCGGAGGGCTTCAGCGCCAACGCGCATTCCAAGGTGGATCCGCGCACCGGTGACCTGCACTCCCTGGCGTACCTGATGGGGCAGCCGATCGCGCAGCACATCGTCACCCCCCCGTGGGACGGGTTTCGCGTCCGTGCGCGACCTCGGGCGAGGCCCGCTAGAAGGTGTAGCGGGTGTGGCTGAACACCTGGCTGTCGTGCCCGAAGCCGTACGCCGTGCCGGGTGTCACCGCGAACAGCAGGTCCTTGCCCTTGCGGATGCTGTCGCCGAAGCCGTAGAAGGTCCCCTCGGGGGAGGTGATGTGGTCCCCGTACTGCGCCTCGAACGCGGCGATGACCTCGTCCTGCCGTGCCGGATTCGTCACCCGCTCCGCCGTACCCTCGATCACGATGTCGAGACCTTCGGACAGTGAGTTGTTCCCGGTGGTGAGCGCGCAGTGGGCGTTGCCGGCCAGGTTCTTCGCCTTCTGCTCGCCCGGCCCGGTGCTGAAGTGCAGTGCCCCGTCGTGCCAGGCGGCGATGAGTGGCGTGACGTGCAGCCGGCCATCCGGCCGTACCGTGGTGATCCAGAATATCTCGGCGGCGCGTAGCTGGCGCTGGGCCTGGTCCCAGTCGGTGGCGGTGACGTTCTCCGCGCCCGGACGCGGGTTCAGGGCGGAACTGTAGCGGGCGTCGAGTTCGGTCTTGGGCTGTTTCGGTGTCATGCGGAACTCCCTTCCCCGTTTCATCACGAAGGCTACGCAAGCCCAGCGCCCGGGATCTCACCAAGTCCCTCGCCGCCCGCACGGACCCCGCCACGGCGGGCATCGGGTGATCGCGATGCCGTCCCCTCGCGGACCGCCTGTGCGCAGGCCGAGATCAAGCGTCTGCTCATGGCACGGCGGGGAACGCGATGGAACGCCCCGAAGGTGATGACATCTCCTCGAAGGGACACCTGATGAGAACACTCCGCTGGGCGAGCGCCATGGCCGCCACCGCCTGCCTGGGCACCGCCCTGCTCACCGGAAGCGCCACCGCGCAGAGCACCGCCACATCCCCGGTCTGCGTCACGAACCACGGCACCCGATTCTGCGAAATGCCGGACATCGTCGGTCTCGGCATCGGCCAGGCCCGCTCCACACTGGCCACCTTCGGCTTCTCCTTCGGCATCCAGCGCTCCACCATCGATCACGTCTGCAACAACATCGGCCTGATCGCCAGCCAGAACCCGCGCACATCCGTCGGCTCCAACCCACTCGTCCTCTACCCGGCCGGCACCGCGGTCGACGTCTGGATCTGGCAACGCCCGCCCCACCCCTGCCCCTGACACCCAAAACGATCCGACGACGGCGCTTCCCGCAGCCAGGCGAAGCAGCGCGACCGATCATCATGCCGCCCGCGGTTTCCCTCTCCTGGCGGTTGGATACCGCACCGCAGGCGACAGTGTCGTAGCGCGCCCCTCCCGCACGCCCTCAGTCCTCCGCTGGTACGACGGCGTCGCGACCTCCGGAGGAGGCGGGTGAGACTCGGTGACGATGTGCGGGGTATCGCCGCGGCGGCAGATTGAGCCGGGTGAACACCTTTCCTCCAGGAAGCCGCCGGACGACTGTGCCGGTCCTGATCATCGTTGTCTGGTCCGTGAGTTATCTGGCCCTCGGCCTGCTCTGGGCTTTGGGAGGGCCCGGATATCCGTTCGACGCCGGCCGTACGGGGGCGGGCAGCACCCTGCTCGATCCGCTTCCGGCGGCGGCCGGCGGGGGTCTGCTGGCGATGTCGGCGCTGGTGGCCGGTGCCGTTGCCGTGCTCGCCGCCCGAGGCCCGCTCAACCGGGTCCCCGCCGTCGTCGCCGTCGTGGCCGGCGCCGTCCTGGCGGTCCTCCTGCCCGACGTACGCATCATGATGACCGCCGGCTACCTGCCGGTGATGCTGGCCGCCGCGCTGGCCGGCCAGGCCGAATTCTCGATGATCGCGACCATGTTGACGTGGCCGAGCGTCAACCTGCTCATCCTGATGGCGGCCGGCGTCAGCCTGATGCTCTTGGGGACACGCGCGCTGATCGCCGGATCCGGACGGCCCGGCAGCGCCGCCGGCGCGCTCCGGATCGGGCGGTACGCGACCGCCGTCGCGGTCGCCGTCCCCGTCGTCTACGCCGTCACCCGGTTCGGCTGGCTCCTGGGCGTACCCGTCGGCATCAGCGACCGGTTCCTGGCCGAAATCGCCGAGATCACCCCGATCGGCGCCGGTCTCAGCACGCTCGGTCTCCTCGGCGCGTTCCTGACCGTCGGCCTGGTCCGGCCGTGGGGTGAGAACTGGCCGCGCTGGGTGCCGTTCCTGCGCGGGCGTCCGATTCCGGCGCGGTTCCCGGCCTGCCTGGCTCTGGCCGGCGCCCTCCCCATCACCTCCGCCGGACTGATGTACGTGCGCAAGAAGCTCACCGGCGAGCAGGTCGGCCCGGCGGGCGCCGACGTCGAGCTGGGCGCCTGGCTTCCGGAGATGTTGTGGCCGCTGTGGGGCGCGGCCCTGGCGGTGGCCGCGCTGGCCTACCTCTCACGCCGCCGGCACCCCGCTCACGCACGCCGACCATAATGGTGGACGTGCGAGAGTCCCGGTCTGCAGGCGCCGCGGTGGACTCCCTTCTCAACCGGCATCAGGTGAGCGCCGATGCCGTGCTCGCCGTCCTGCTCGTCCTGCCGCTCGGCCTGGTCTCGCTGGGCCTGCTGCAGGCGTCGGACAGTCCCCTGTCGCTCCGCCTGCTCGCGGGTCTCGGCCTGCTGGTGCTGCATGCTTGCGTCGTTCCGCGCCGGCTGCGCCCGCTGGCGGCGTACGGGCTGGGCGCGGCGGCGATGCTGCTGCTGGTGGCGTTGCCGCCGCTGCACGACCCGGGCGGCGCCTACTATCCGGCGGCGCTGCTGCCGAGCACGCTGGTCTTCGGGCTGCTGCTTTACACGGCGTCCAGCCGGCTCGACCTGGTGCCCGGCCTGGTCTGCCTGGCCGTCGCCCTGGCGGGTGTGGGCCTGCTCCTGGCGCGTCTGTGGAATCCGGCCTCCTGGGGCGGGTCGTCGGGTTCCCACGAGCTGGTCGCCTGGCGGATCGGGCTGTCGGCCGGCCTGGTCGCGGTGGCGGCGTGCCTGTGGTCGCTGGGCCGCCTCAGCCGGATGCGGGGGTTGTTCCTGTCCGAGCTACGGGCGAAGGCCGAGCGGGCCGAGGCCGACCGCGCGCGGGAGCGGGAGGAGGCGGCGCGGGCCGAACGCGACCGCATCAGCCGCGAGATGCACGACGTGGTGTCCCACTCGCTCGCCGTCATGGTCAGCCAGGCGGAGGGTGGCAGGCTGTCCGATCCGGACGCGCCCAGGGCGGAGGTGTTCGCCACCATCGCCGGGGTCGGGCGCGAGGCCCTGCGCGACATGCGCGGGCTCCTGGGCGTGCTGCGCGCCGACGGCGGCACCGCTCCGCAACCGGGCCTCGGTGACCTGCCCGACCTGCTCGACCAGGTGCGCGATACGGGGGTACGCGTCGCCGTACAGGAGAATGGGGACGCCCAGCCGCTGCGACCCGCGGCCGACCTGACCGCCTATCGCGTCATCCAAGAGGGGTTGACCAACGTGATCAAGCACGCGGGGGCGACGGCCGCGGCCGACCTGACGCTGGCGTGGCGCCCGGACGGACTGCACATCACCATCACCGACGATGGCGACGGCCCGCCCGCCGAAGGGGCCGGCGTCGGGCTGACCGGGATGCGCGAACGGCTCAGCATGGTGGGAGGCACCCTGGAGGCCGGTAGGCGTGCCGGCGCCGGCTTCGTACTGTCGGCCACCGTGCCCTATGAGCCGAGGAGCCTCCCATCATCAGGATCATGATCGTCGACGATCAGGAACTGCTGCGCAACGGCCTGACCATGGTCGTCAGGTCCCAGCCCGACATGGAGGTGGCCGCCGAGGCTGCCGACGGCCTGGCGGCCCTGAAGGCGTTGGAGTCGCGGCGCGTCGACGTGGTGGTGATGGACATCCGCATGCCCCGGATGGACGGAGTCACCGCCACCCGGGAGATCCAGCGGCTGAACGACCCGCCGAAGGTGCTGGTGCTGACCACGTTCGACCTCGACGAGCACGCATTGGCCGCGCTGCGGGCCGGTGCGAGCGGGTTCATGCTGAAGGACGCGCCGGGAGAGGAGATCATCGCCGCGATCCGGCACGTGCACCGGGGCGACTCGATCATCGCGCCCGCCACGACCCGGCGGCTCATCGGGCGACTCGTGGCCAAGGCCGACACCGACCCGGAGACCGTGCTCAAGGTGCTCACCGGGCGCGAGCGCGAAGTCTTCCTCAGCCTGGCCAGGGGCGCGTCCAACGCCGAGATCGGGGCCGGATTGTTCTTGTCGGAGACCACGGTCAAGACCCACGTGGGGCGCATCCTGACCAAGCTCGGGCTGCGCGACCGGGTCCAGGCGGTGGTGCTGGCGTACGAATCCGGCGTTGTCACTCCGGGTGAACGTTAAGCATCTGGCTGGCACGAGCTCGTGACGACCAGGAAGGCGCTCACGCCCATCTCCTCGCAGCCTTGAGGAAACAGGCTCGACAATATAAAAATATATCCATACGATTATCTGGTGCCGAGCAGAGCCTGGTGCAGCGCTGCCTCCTGACCAAGGACGAGCTGCCACTCCTCGGCGCCCGGCCGATGGTGGTCGCGTTTTTGGACAATAGTTCAGCAACGAGTACTCGGGAGGGCAGCCATTCCGGCTGGCCGGGGCTTCATCACATCCGCATCGGAGAGGACACCATGATCGAGATCAATGTCTGTTCCGCGTCTCTTCCTACGGTCGGCGTATGACGATCACCCACGCGACGGAGCTGCGGCTGACCGCGCGTCCGGACGCCGACCTGCGCGAGGACCACTTCGAGCTC
>NZ_JBHYJD010000099.1:0-15000 GCF_042740555.1 Nonomuraea sp. NPDC059007
GCCCAGAACCCGCTCCCGCGGACACTTACCGCTTAACCTGCAGAAACAGGATCACGCGAAGATCGATTCATACACCACGTCCGTGGACGTGACCGGAACAGCAGGTGCTGGCGCTGGTGGGGCGCGCCATTTCCAATCGAGAAATCGCCGAAATCCTCCACTTGAGCGAGGGAACGGTGAAGACACACTTGAATCGTCTGATGGCCAAGCTGGGCTTGTCGAACAGGGCCCAAGTCGTGGCATTGGCCTACGACTGCGGTTTGGTGACGGCCTGCCGCCGACGCTTCCAGGGAGAGCTGATTATGTACTGCGAAAGTTGACCCCAGCGGGTGGACGTCATGCGCAATACACACGCCTAGCGTGTTCTGTGTCACCGACTCAGGTCAGCCTCGCAGAAGGATTCTCAATGCGCAGACACATCCTGCTCTATGAAGGCAAGTGCGGTCGATGCAGCAAACTCGCGACCGAGGTCGTTGCGGTTTCCGAGCAGCGCCTGGATGCCGTGCGACTGGATGACCCACTGGCCGCGCAATGGGCGGAGGAGGCAGGGAAGCCTCTTCCCCTGCGGCCCGCGCTCGTGGTGCTCTCCTCGCAGAAGACCCGGTTGCTCACCGGGGTGTCAATGATCGCCACGCTCGTCCGTCATCTGGGCGCACGGCAGTCCGCGACGGTGCTGAGGGCCATCGGCGATGACCGTGGCAACGTCTCGGAGAAGCGGCGTGCCTTTCTCCGAACCGGAGTGGCCGGTTTGGCAGTGGTCACCGGATCGATACTGCTTCCCGGTACGGCACTGGCGGGAACAACGCCGGAACTCACCGCGGAGGAGAAGAGGGACCTCCTCGCCCAGGCCGCCGGATACGACCGCATGGACGTTGTGCGGCAGAGGCTTCTGCGCGCCGGCTTCGAACTGATGCCGCAGGAGGAGATCGTGGTGGGCACCGTCGCGGACGCGGCCGTCCTGTCGTTCTACGCCCGCAAGGACGGAGATCCCACCCGAGCCGCCGTGCTGGTGAGACGTGTCGCCCGGGGCCGGGTCGACGCCTCGCTCGAGTACGTGTCCGGCGATCCGAAAGCATTGGCATCCGGCGGCAGGATCAATACGGCCGCGCTGCAGGTCTCGCCCCTGTCGCTGGCTCGGCCGGGTGAGGCTGAACCGCTCAGCCCCAATGACTACTTCAGGTGCATGTTCGCGTGCATAGGCGCCAACTGCTCCGACCGCGCGCAGAATTGCATACGTCTGCCTACACTGGCACTGGCGCTCGCCTGCCTTCTCGTGGTGTGCGGGAGTGAGACGCGGCCGTGCCACGGAGTCTGCAAATCGGAGTGGTAGGGGGAGCGGTTCATTGACGAACCATGACCCGGTGAACGATGCGGCGACCGCACAGGCCGCCGCATCGCTGGTTCAGCGGTTGCTGCTCACGGGACGGTCACGGGCGCACACATCCATCCACGTGGTGGAGCCGGGGGTGACCTCGGCCACGGACATGCTGGTGGACTTTCCCGCCCGTCGAGTACTCGGCAAGGTCACGACATCGATGGACGGAAAGGCCGTAGGGCCGGCCCTGCCCCAGTACTTCGCCGAAGGCGCCCTGCGCATGCCGGTGGAGACGACGACGGGCACGCACTGGGCCGAGGTGGAAGGCCCGACCTTCTGGGACTGGGAACTGGGCCTGCTGCTCGCCATTGGAGGTGTCCGGCCGGGACCCGCCGCGGGAACGGTGATGAATCCCTGGCTGGCCCGCGAGAACCTGACCGAGCCATCCCTCCGGACAGGGCTCGACACGACGCTGGCGACGCTAGGATGGCGAAACCCGCACTATCAGGCACCGACTCGGGCGATGGTGCACAGCGACGGGCTGGGCGTGCAGATGGAGGCGGAACTGGGTGACGAGCGCGGCCTGGCCGTCGAGGAACTGCGATACACCGGGTGGATCCGATCCGCCCCGGAGGCGGAGTTTCCGCCGTGGCCCGAGGCCAGTGCGCGCTACGACGCCGATTCCTTCGTGCGTGCGTTGATACCGGACTGGCCCGAAGAACTGCCCACGACGCCCTGGCAAGGGCTCTGACCGGTTCAGAGCTCCCCTCCACCAGTGGGCGGCGACGTCAGCGACGTTTGTCGTCGGTACATTGTGGGTGCCGAAAATTCGTCCACCTAATCTGACCTGGAGTCATTCAAGTGTCGATCACTCTCGTCTGAGCGAACGCTCAGCCCGATTTGAGCAGTTGCTCAGCTTCTACTTGGACGTCATGTCGTGCAGCTCAAGCGTTATGAGCGCAGGTTGCGCCGCAAAGGATCATTCTTCTGACCAAGTCGTCAGCGCAAGATGCGCTGGCGTCGGCCGGACAGGACCGATCGCCACCGCCCCGACACCGGCGGACATCGATCAAGGAAACTCCTAATCAGCGGGTCCTGTGGGGCTCAATAATAGGATTCTGCGTCTGGCCTGCGGTTCTTGTGGTGTCAGCTGGCGATCCGGCCACACCGCACTCGGAGGCCATCCACCGGCCAGCCGTGTCCCCAACCTCTCGGGGCAATACACCTAAACGGCAGAAACCGTGGAGAGCCCGTTGCGGAGAGATCCGCACGGCGGGTTCGGCGAGCGGCCTGGGGAAACGGAGCGGGAGCAACCCGCCACCGCACCCCAGGCCGACTCAACAGTCACAGGCCAACAGTCCTTTCGCCTGCAGGCGCAGGAACGTCCGCCACGAGGTGTCGACGCTTCGTGGCGCCAGCGGTTGTCGGCGTGAACGCAGAATCCGCCGCACCGTCGCCGCGCTGACTCGCACACCGAGCCGCACCAGTTCGCCGTGGACCCGCCGGTACCCCCACCTCGGATTCTCCTGGGCCAGACGAAGGACCAGGTCTCGGACCTCTTTGCTTGTTCCGGGGCGGCCGGCACGGTGTGGGTAGGTCCATGCGCGTCTGATCAAACGACGATGCCACGCCAACAACGTGCCGGGGGTGACCAGCCGATGAGCCCGCAGCATCGACGGCAAGAAGCGGGCCAAGGCCGCTAGAAGCGCCCTATCGGCCCAGTCCGGCTTCGGCCGGACGACCTGACGCTTCAACACAGCAACTTCGTGGCGGAGGACCATGATCTCGACGTCCTTGGACGCCTGGCTGCGCCCCAGCAACACCAGCCAGCCAAACACCCGGTCAAGGTCAGATACAGCAGACGAACCGACACAGACCGCGATCTTGCCTGCGCGGTGCCTGGAGGTCAAAGCCGCAGATCAAGCACTACGCGATGAGTTTTGAAGCAGTACAGGCGGTGAGTCGGTGCGGTGCCGGTCCTGCGCTCAGCAGGTCGCTCAGCACATGCGCGGTTGCCAGCAGGCCGAGTGCGCCGGCTACTCCCGATCCGGCGTAGACCGCCAGGGCCGCCAGCGTCAGGCGCGGGGAGCTGCGCCAGGCCCAGCCTGCTATCAGGGTCACGGTGCGGATCAGGCCGCCGACCAGTTGACGCGTCCCGGCTTGGCCGGCCTGCGTGCGGGCGTCGGCCCACGAGGGTGGATTGAGGTCTTCGACGCCGACCAGCGCTGGCCCCTGCTGAGCGGAGTCGGAGCCCTGGTGGGAAGGATGGAGGCGGGGGATGGAGCCGGAAGAAGACATGAGGCATCCTCATGCCGCCCTTCGGACCCCTTGGCCGCAGCATGTGCGGCGTTCGCTTCGGACCTTGCGGCGTAACTGCAACGAAAGCGGACAGGTGTGAGCGTAACACTACGGGGCGCACAGCCCCACGCCGTTCGGCACGCCAGGACGCTTTCGGGCCCGCGGACGATGCGGGTGGGACGCGGCGCTCAGCGGTAAAGGTCGTCGATCGCCGCCTGCAGGCGGTGCTGGGCGGCCTGGCTGGTAGTGACGCCGATGAGCACGTAGGTGGCCAGGCCTTCGGCGAGCGCCACCAGGCTGACCGCGTGCCGGTGCGGGTCTGCGCCGGGCATCAGGCGGCCGGCGCTCTGGTCGATGTGCAGCAGGTCGGTCATGTCCCGGTGGAAGGCGTCATACAGCTGACGCAGCCGGGCGGCGATCTGCTCGTCGGCCAGCGCCAGGGCGTGAAAGGACTGCCGTACACGTATGTGCGCCTGGCTGGCGGCGTCGTAGGGGATGAGCTCGTTCAGCACCGTGGTAAGCACCAGGCGGGGCTCGGCGGCCTGCAGGTCGGCGCCGGCCTTGGCCCGGATGCGGGCGCTGGACAGCTCGTTGCCGCGCTCGAAGGCGGCTTCCAGGAGTTGCTGCTTGGCGGGGAAGTAGTGCTGCACCCGGCCGGGTGAGACGCCCGCCCGGGCGGCCGCCTCGGTCAGCGAGACCGCGGCCAGGCCGCGATCGGCGACGATGGCGAGCACCGCGTCGGCGATCTCATTGCGCCGCTGCGCGTGCTGCGCACCCGGCCCTCTGCCCATGGACCCTCCCAGCTTCTCAATGTGTACACATCGGATTATATGCTGGAGCCAGCGTAAACCAATGTGGTCACATCGTAATGTGTTGGGAGACGGGTCGGGTGCCGGTCGTGTTGGCGCTGCTGTGCGCCGCGCAGTTCATGGTGGTGCTGGATGTGTCGGTGGTGAACGTCGCGCTGCCGTCCATCCAGCACACGCTCGGCTTCGACGCGGCGCATCTGGCGTGGGTCGGCAACGCCTACGCGCTGAGTTTCGGCGCCCTGTTGCTGCTCGGCGGCCGACTGGCCGACGTGTACGGGCACCGGCGTGTCTTTGCCGCGGGCCTGGCGGTGTTCACCGTCGCGAGCCTGGCCGGCGGGCTGGCCGATGTGCCCGGCGCGCTGATCGCCGCCCGCGCCGGTCAGGGGGTGGGGGCGGCGATCCTGGCTCCGGCCACACTCACGATCTTGATGGCGTCCTTTGCCGAGGGGCCGCGGCGTACCCGGGCGATCGCCGTCTGGACGGCGGTGAGCTTGGCCGGCGGGACGGCGGGCAACCTGATCGGCGGCGCGCTGACGCAGTACCTGTCCTGGCGCTGGATTTTGCTGATCAACGTGCCGATCGGGCTGGTCTGCCTGGCCGCGGCCCGCCTGCCCCCCGGCCGGGCGCGCGATGGCCGGCGGCGGCTGGACGTGCTCGGCGCCGTGTTGGCCAGTGCCGGGCTGGGCGCGCTGGCCTATGGCCTGTCCGGCGCGCCCGCCTTCGCGCTCGCCGGGGCCGTTGTGCTGGCCCTGTTCGTGCTGGTCGAGGTGCGCGTGGCGCGGGCGCCGCTTATTCCGCCGTCGCTGCTGCGGCCGCGGCCGATCTGGCTGGGCAACACCGTGATGCTGCTGGCCGGGGCGTGCCTGAACCCGATGTGGTACTTCCTGACCTTGTCCCTGCAGAACGTCCTGGGCTACGGGCCGTTGCAGACCGGGCTGGCCTTCCTGCCGCACACCCTGCTGACCATGCTGGTCGGCCTGCGGGTGGCGCCGTGGCTGATGCGCCGCGCCGACGATCGCGTGCTCATCGCCGCCGGGGCGCTGATCGGCGCGGCCGGCTTTTGGTGGCAGAGCCGCATCGCCCCGGGGCAGGACTACCTGACGGCCATCGGCGGCCCGGCCGTGCTGATCTCGCTCGGCGCGGGCCTGCTGAACACGCCGCTCACCGTCACGGCCACCTCAGGCATCGCCCCGGCCGATACGGGGGCGGCCTCCGGACTGATGAACACCGCCAAGCAGATCGGCGGCGCGCTCGGCCTGGCCGCTCTGGTCACGCTGACGACGGGACCGGACGGCGTAGGCGGCGGTCCGGCACCGGCACACGTTCTGGCGGCCGGGTACGGGCAGGCGTTCGCCGTTCTCGCCGTGGTGCTGGTCGCCGTCGCCCTCCTGGCGGCCGCGCTGCCGCGACGGCGTGACGGCACACCCGACGCCCCTGGCGAGCCGGCCGATCAGCAACCCGCCCGCTGATCGGGCGTTCCTGCGCGTCGGTGGGTCAGGCAGGAGGTGGCTGCAGCCTGTCTCGCGCCCGCCAGCAGGAGTGGATGGCCCCAGACCGCGGGTAGACAGCGCCGCTGGCCAGCTGGCCGGCGTGCCGCTGCAGGTCGGCGGCGAACTCCTCGGCCCGGCTTAGCTGCGTGTGCAGTACCTGGCAGCGGTCACGAGTGGCCTGTTGGAAGCGGCCCAGCCGCGCCAGCAGTTGCTCGCGCTCGGCCGCCTCCAGTGCCGGCGCTTCGCCGCCGTCGAGCCGGTCGGTGACGGCCAGCAGTTCGCCCATTTCCTCCAGCGTGAATCCGAGCGGCTTCATCCGGCGGATCACCATCAGCCGGGCCACGTCCGCCTCGGTGTACAGGCGGAAACCGCCCTGGCTGCGGGCCGAGGGCCGGACCAGGCCGACCTCCTCGTAGTGCCGGATGGTGCGCAGCGACAGCTCGGTCAGCGCCGCCTGTCCGGTGCCACAACTTGCTCGTGGTGCCGGCCTGCGGTTTCGTACGTCGTCAAGCAGCTCTGCGGTACTCATTGATAAGGCCGCAGACGGCGCTTCGTCTCTCTATTCGGGGGTGAGATCGACCACCTCGGCCGGATCGTGAACCGGAACGTGAAGGGGCTGACGTAGTGACAGCGCCTGATGGCGAACGCGTTCGCCCGTGGCGAGCGTGGCGGAATCTTGACGATGTGCGCGTCCGCGCCGGCGAGCACATCGTCGAAATCTCTGCCGAATCTGCCGTCCCTGTCCCGGATCAGGAACCGGAACCTGTCGGCTCGTTCGCCGAGTTCCATCAGCAGGTTGCGCGCTTGCTGCGCCGTCCAGGCACCGGTCGGGTGAGCCGTGACACCGAGAATGTGCAGGCGCCGCGTTTCGATCCCATCACGAACAGCACGTACAGGCGCTTGAGGAACACCGTATCGACGTGGAGAAAGTCGCACGCCAGGATGCCGCAGGCCTGAGCAGTCAGGAACTGGCGCCAGGTCGGTGAAGCCCGGCGCGGCGCGGGCCCGAACCCCGCCGCCGCCAGGACCCGGCGGACCGTCCCCTCCCCTACCCGGCATCCAAGACCAAGGAGCTCGCCCCGGATGCGCCGATGCCCCCACCCCGAGTTCTCCCGCGCCAACCGGACGATCAGAGCACGGAGCTTCTCAGAAATGGGTGGCCGACCGTGATTGCCGGGAAAGGTCCACTTCTTCTTGACCAGCCTGCGGTGCCAGGCCAGCAGCGTGCCGGGTGTCACGATGCGATGCAGCCGAAGGCGAGCGGGTAACGTCCTCGCCAGCGCGGCCAGCAACGCCCGATCGGCCAATCCGGCCTGCGCCGGACGACCTGACGACACAGCACCGCGACCTCATGCCGCAACACCAAGATCTCCACCTCTTCGAAGCACTCCCCCGTGTGAGCAACACCAGCCAGCCGAACACCCTGACCACCAGCAGATACAGAAGCCGAAACAACACAAGAGACGAGCCTAGAAGACCAGGTCAGACCCCCTGCATCAGTTCTGGCACCGGACAGGTCCCGGTGCCGGTGGATGGTGCGGGAGTCGTGGTCGAGGCGTTGACCGCGAGTGGCGCGCAGGCCGTCGTGCTCACCCCTGCCCACCAGTGGCCGACCGGTGTCGTGCTGGCTCCCGAGCGGCGTCATCAGCTGCTGGCCTGGGGAGGACTGATCATCGAGGATGACTACGATGCGGAGTTCCGCTACGACCGCCAGCCTGTCGGCGCCCTGCAGGGTCTGGCCGCCGATCGCGTGTTTCTGCTCGGGACGGTGAGCAAGACGCTCGCCCCGGTGCTGCGCCTGGGCTGGGTGATATGCCCGCCCGGCTGGGCCGGGCGAGTGGCGGGGCAGAAGGCGCTACTGGATCGGGGATCACCGGCGCTCGACCAGGTCGCGCTGGCGATCCTGATCGAATTGGGGCGGTTTGACCGGCATCTTCGGCAGATGCGCGGGATCTACGCCCATCGCCCCGCCGCCCTGGTAGCCGCCGTCGGCCGACACGCACCGCAGATTCGACTGACCGGCCTGGACGCGGGCTTCCACGCGATCGCGCACCTGCCCGCCGGTGCCAAGGAAGAGAGCCTCGTGGCCGCTGCGCGTGAGCGTGGGGTGGGCTTGTACGGCATGTCGGGCAACGTACTAGGCGCGGCAACCAGCGGTCCGTGTCTGGTAATGGGCTTCGGCAACGTCCGCGAGCAGGCCATCGACCAGGGCGTCGCGGCCCTGGCCGACCTGCTGCGTTAAGCCGTAGCCCTGTAGGACGGGACGACGACGCCCGCGACCAGGGTGCCGAGCAGCCGCAGCTTGCCCGTCAGTCCATCGGTGAACAGCGGCTCGGGCGGTTCATCCTTGCCGGCCAGGATCGGGGGCACCGACAGGTGGATCTCGTCGAGCAGCCCGTGGCGTCCGGGCCCAGGCCGTAGGTGACGATGACGCCGCCGGGCTGGGCCTTGAGCGTGGCCACCTGCTCAGCCGTTGATGTCCTGTGCGCCGCCTACCACAGCACCTCATCGGGGGGTGCTGCCACAGAGGGCATCCTCCCTGATGATCAAGGGTGACCTCAGGTCAAGGTGTCCGCAGAGCTGGGGGAAGCTCAGCCCTCTCAGAGCGGCCCCGCCACCCGGCTTTGGGCCGGCCGCAAACCCTGCCGGCCTCGCTATCGGATCGGCCAAAGCCGTGCGCGCCGATCCGGCCGGATGAAGGCCGGCCGGGTCGGCGCTGATCGAAGAAGGGCCGGTCAGCAGTGGCAGCCGTGGCACAACATGATGCTGAGCGTGCTGCTGTCACCGCACATCAGGAGGCTGACGCTGCTGTTGCCGGCGACCGCGCGCTCGAGGTCGGCGTCGGGGTTCTTGAGCCTCTGCAGGTCCAGTACGTGCGTCATGCCGATCGTGTCCTTTCTGAGGGAGTGAGGAAGGGCAGAACGGGCGTGCCGTCGAACACGGCGCACAGCGCCGTCAGGACACCGGCGGAACCGGTGGCCAGATCCATGGACAGCCGCATCAGCTGTTCACCGGGGAACGCGGCGTGGCCGCGGTAGGGCAGGAGGTGCCAGGACAGCCTGCGCAGGTGCCGGTCGAGAAGCTCCGGCTCACGCGGCCCGGCGAGGAAGGCGATGAAGCCCGCCCTGCCGTTCATGAGACCGGAGCCGATGACGAACTCGCAGCGGGCCGCCCGGCCGATCCCGGCCAGCGCGGTCGTGAACGCCTCGTCCTCGCGGTGACGCAGGTACTCCCGCAGGACCAGGCCGATGCCGACGCTGCCCGTGGCGATGTAGGGCATCATCCGCCAGCCCTCATCCACTTGCACACTGCCGTCGGCCAGCGTCGCGCAGACCGCGAGGTCGGCGCGCAGCGCGGTCGCGGCGTGGTCGAGGAACGACTGGTCGCCGGTGGCCTCGAACAGGCGGATGTGCAGCAGCGCCTGGCCGGATGGGCCGTGTAGCAGGCCGGGCCGGTAGCGGGTCGTCTCCCACCGGGCGAGCAGTTCCCTGCCGGCGGCCACGGCCCGCTCGCGCAGGGAGTCCTCGCCGGTGAGCTCGGCGAAGCGCAGCAGGTTGAGCCCCGCTCCGGCCAGCCCGTCGTACAGGCCGGCCGACAGCCGCTCCGGCCGCGTGTTCACGACCCTCTCCAGTACGGCCAGCGCGTCCTGCCGCCGGCCCAGCTCTTCCAGGGTGTAGGCGATGCCGTGCAGGCCGTCGTAGAAGCCGAGGCGGCTGTTGTGGCGGCGGTGCCGTACCCCTTCGAGCAGCCATTCCTCGTGAGCGGGGGAACGCTCGCGGCCGCCCAGCGCCAGGGCGTGGAGCACGCCCGCTGCGCCGTTGGCCAGGCCGAGGCCGTTGGCGGAGAATTGTTCGATGTCGCCGGGGAAGAGCCGGTCGGTGCGCTCGGGCGTGGCGGCGGCGGCGATCCCCTCGCACAGGGACGCGCGCAGGCCCGGCCAATCGAGCCTGCCGGCGTCCATCTCCCCGGCCAGCCGGGCAACGTTGTGGCCGGGGTCGTGGGTGTGCGCGGGACGGCGGTCGCGCAACTCCCGGACCGGCTGGTCGAACAGGGCGCGGTCGACGCCGAACCGGTCTGCGGCGGCGTCGGCCAGCACGGTGGCCTTGCCCGGGTCGAGCGGCAGCAGCGCCGTCAGCGGCAGGAACATGCTGAGGTACAGGCAGGCCATGGCGTAGCGGTCGGCCTCGGCGCCGGTCCGGCCGTCCGGCGCCGCGTAGCCGGGGGCGCCCAGCATCGCCGTAGTCTCGTCCAGGGTGAAGGAGGCGACCTCCAGATCGACGAACCTGATCTGGCCGTCGGGGCGCACCATGACGTTGCGCGGGTGGAAGTCCCCGATGGCCACGCCGTGCCCGTGCAGCGTGCGGATGGCCGCCGCGATCCGCTCCAGCACGTCCAGCGCCCAGCGGGTGTAGGCGGCCACCTCGTCCTCGGTCGGGTCGGCGTGGATCAGGGGATAGCGGCCGGTCATCAGGCTGAGCAGGGAATCGCCCTCGATGTACTCCTCGACCAGGAACTCGTGCTCCCAGCAGGTGAGGTAGTCGTACGGCTCCGGCACCGTGCCGCTGCCCTTGAGCTCGGTCAGGAAGTCCCGTTCATGCCGCAGCCGTCGTGCGGCGTCGCGCCCGCCGACGTCCAGCCCGGCGAACGGTCGCGCCTCCTTCAGCACCACGCGGCGCCCGGTGCGCGGATCGTCGGCCAGGTAGACGCCGCCGCCGTTGGAGAAGTGCAGCGGCCGCTCGATCAGGAACGGGAACTCATGGGGAGTATCCGGGTTTGTTCGCGCCCGCACGCTGGCTTCCAAGAAGGCCGGAACCTCCACCCACTCGGGCACGACGAACTCCGGCTCCCGCCGGTCGGGCACCAGACGTCCGTCCGGCGTGGAGATCGCCGCCACCTGCTCGCCGCGCGCGTCGAGGCAGTGCCGCTCGACGAAGGCGCCGTAGCGCACGTACAGCGGCCCGTCCCGCCACCGGACGTCGCTGAGGATGTACGGCCCCCGCGTCCCGGCCAGTTCGTCGCCCAGTTCGGTGAGCACCTGTTCCAGTTCGGTGGCGTCCGGGTAGAGCGTGAGGAGTTTGCCGCTGCCGCCGCGGTCGGCGTACTTTCCGTTGCGCACATGGAAGCCGGAGTGGTCGGTCAGGTACTTGAACGAGATCGTGCGCGGGACGCAGTAGTCCCAGACCTGGCAGACGACCTTGTCGGCGGACTCCGCAGCCGCCGACACGTGGATCTTCCAGCCCTGCATGGGCAGCCGTGTGCCCGGAGGGATCAGGCCGGTCCAGACGTCGCGCTCCTCACGTTGCCATCCGGCGGGGACGGGGCGGCCGGCGGCGAACCGCCTGTTCGCCAGCGGGGAACGTGAGGGCAGGTCATAGAAGAGCGGGTCGGTGAAGGAGAACTGTTCGTAGCGCACGATCGCCTCCCAAGAAGCCCGGCCTCCATCAGACTCTGGCCGCGATCTCTTGTAAACCCGGCAATTCACCGACTTTGGCGCGGGATCGCAATGAGCGCGGCGCCAAGCCGATTTACGGCCCCCTTTCACGACATTTCTGGACACCGGGTGAATCGTGTCCGGCACAGACGACGACATCCCTGTCAGTGGTCTTCGTCAGTGCTTTGTCATTTCCGGACCGCCGGCAAGGGGACTACATCCCCTGAAAACCCTCAACTCGGGCGGTGTCACCCGCAAAGTGGCTGCTGCCCTGGGAAGGCGCCCCGGCCTGCGCCAGACAGCGGACCGTGCTCATCGCGCCGCCCCCGCCGAACCGGTGCACAGCGCCGTCATCATCCTCGACCCCGGCCCGCGCACCTCGCCTCCGGCGTCTTCCCCGAGACCGCCACGCTGGCACCATACTGGGTCGTCGACGCCCAGACCAGCATGCTCACCCAGTACAGCGCTTTATGAGAGGAGACCGTCGTGTGGGTGCGGATGTCCACGGACGAGGTCGTGCCCAAGGACAGGGCCGACTGGTACCAGGATGTGGTGTCCAGGACCGTGGCTCCCCATATCCTGGCCATTGATGACCCCGCCGGGTTCCGAGCGCGAACCTGTGTCCTGAGCCTGGGGCAGGTCGAGGTCTCGCGGCACAGCCATGCCGCCCACCGGGCATGGCGTACGCCCGCGCTGATCCGCCGCAGCGATCCGGAGCACTATCTACTTGGGATGATCGTGCACGGTCGCAGGGGATCTCCCAGCGGCGCACCGGGAGCGACCTGGCGGCCGGGGACGCGGTCTTATTCGACACCTCCCACACCTACGCCGCCGGAACCCCTGACAAGAAAGGGACCGGGGTGATCATCGTGCACATCCCCCGCACGATGATCAGTCTTCCGGCTGACCGGCTCGACGCTGCGCTGGGCTGCCGGCTCATCCTGCGCCACGGCATCGGTCCCATCCTCCGCCAGTTCCTCACCTCCCTCGACACCCACGCCGCGCACTGCGCGACACCACAACTGCGTGCATTGGAGCGGTCGATACTCGAACTCGTCTCCGGACTGCTGGCCCAGCAGATCGACGCCTGGGATCGTCTCCCGATCGAAACCCGGAAACAGGTGCTGCTGCGGCGTATCGACGCCTTCATCGACCACAACCTCGCCGACCTCCATCTGACACCACAAACCATCGCGGCCTCCCACAACGTCTCTCTCCGCACCCTGTACTCCCTATTCGAAAGCCGTGGGGAGAGCGTGGCCGCGCACATACGGCGACGCCACCTGGAACAGTGCCGGACCGATCTGGCCGACCCCGCCTGGCTCCGGCAGCCCGTTCAGGTGATCGGCGCCCGCTGGGGATTCA
The DNA here is from genome assembly GCF_042740555.1 of Nonomuraea sp. NPDC059007. Taxonomy (NCBI): domain Bacteria; kingdom Bacillati; phylum Actinomycetota; class Actinomycetes; order Streptosporangiales; family Streptosporangiaceae; genus Nonomuraea; species Nonomuraea sp. NPDC059007. The sequence goes on from NZ_JBHYJD010000099.1 coordinate 12,709, forward strand.
CCAGTCCATCGTCCTTCTCCCGGGCCTTCCGCCAAACCTTCGGCACCAGCCCCAGCACCTACCGCCGCTCCCTGCGGACGCCATCCGGCCCGTCACCATCTCCTTGACGCGGCGTGCCGGGGATTCCACGCAGTCCTCGCACGAAGCCTCGCATCCGGCATGCACCCCGATGTTCACCACGCCGGACCGGTCTCCGGGATGTCACGGCGATCCTGGCACTCCTGACCACGGTAGACAGCCACCTCCGGGTCAGCGCGTGACGGCCACAGTCCCGAGCGTGCTGACCATGTTCACGCGGATGATCCCTGCTGTTCGGCGCCGGAGCCTCGGCACCACCGCCCTCACGGCACCAGAACGCTGTCGTTGCCATGATTTGTCACAGCGTGCGGAAATCCTGCGCCATTCGTGCAGAAAGCTGCCGTACGGGCGGCTGGCCCGATATCACGAACAGGCATCCTGCAGACCACGGAGAACAGAATGACAGATGACAGCGAACGTCATCCGCAGACAGTGCGTGGGAACTCCAGCGTTCGCGCCTTCCCGCGCGACCGGATCCAGCAGAGACCGGACGTCGAAATCTTCGGCGAGCTCCTCCAGGTCATCGTGATCGACAGCGGCCTGCTCACGACCGACGAGACGGTGAAGAAGCTCGCCACGCTGACCGCCGACTTCACCGTGGAGACCGGCGCGCTGACGACCTGCCTGGAGGTCAGACGCAGGGTGTTCGAGGAACCGGAAATCGCAGTAGGAGACATCTCCCCAATGCCCCTCTTATTTGATGATGAGGCTCACCATTTGAGCCCTTGTCGCATATAAGAGGGCCGTTCACGGAAGGTTTGCGCATGCCGGTACGTATCTATCGATTAGCCGTCGCCTTCTTCACCCTCATCGCCCTGGTCGGCGTCCCGGGGACAGCATCCGCGCAGGGCGTCGCAGTATGTTCACCCGGAACCGACTCCGCCGTCGCCAGCCCCGTGGAGATCGATCGGGCCTGTGCGATATCGGGTACCGCCAACCAGCTCATCATTCCCGCCACCTACAGCACACTGCTGAGCGGAGTTTTCGAATTCCACGACGCCGCACCCCAAGGGCAGACGTCATCCAACGATGAGATGAAATTCAAGGTCAACAACGCCGACCTCTATGTCACCTATGCTGGTGTGCATTACAAGCTCCTCAACGTGCACTTCCACGGATTGTCCGAGCATCGGTTCGCCGGCGACGCCGTGTCCCCCATCGAGGCGCATCTCCAGCACGAGTCGGTCGGCGGGCAGACCTTAGTTCTCGCAGTGCAGTCGAAGACCGACCCGAACATCTTCACTTCGACCACCTTCGACGCGTTCCTGACCGACCCACCGAGGGTGACCGACCAGCTGAAATCGCACAGCGACATCAACCTCGCCAATCTGCTGCCGGTCGACCGCACCCACTACCGGTACACCGGATCTCTGACGACACCTCCATACACCCCCGGAGTGACGTGGATCGTCTTCAACGCGCGCGTCAACATTCAAAACGGAAACGTCACCTCCTTCAATAACGCATGGACGCAGGGCGGTACACGGGTGTTCAACCACAGAACCGTCCAGACGAACTCCCCTCCTCCCAACGTCTACGCACACTGACACCTCACACCTGCCCCACCCTTCCAGCAGGAAGGGTGGGGCCCAATTCTCCTGCTCTCAGGCTGCGGGACCGTCGTCGGCGTTTCTCATGGATGGGGCCAGCTTGGGCTGGGGTACGACACTGCGTGGACTAAGGTGACGGGATGGGCTATATTCGCCCTCGCCATGCCACCGGACCTCAGACGATTCCAGAGAGTGCAACACCTGATGAGTGAACAAGAATTAGTCGAGGTATTCCAGGGAACGGATGTCGCCGCCACGCCCGGCGAAGCGATACTCCGCAAAAGTCGCGCCAATCTGTGGCGCGGCGCGGAGGCCGTGGGTGGCAACCTCTGGCTGACCAGGAAATGGCCGGTGTTCCGCTCGCACCTCCTGAACAACCGGTCAATACCTTCGGCATCGTGCCCATCGGCATGGAATTGGTGCTACGGAGCGCTTCGTCGTGACCACGTGTCGTAACTGGACGAGCGCGATCGCAGAAGCGCAAGGCTGAACCCTTGCCTGACGTGACAGCGAGGGGCCGGTGGGGAGCTCTCCTCATGACGGCTGTTCTGCTGACCGGCGGCGCCGTTCACGCGTCAGCGGGCGAGCCGATCAAGGTGTCGGCCCGGCAGGTGCTGACGACCGGCGGGCATGGTGATCTCACCTCGGTGGTGTTCGGCAGGCT
>NZ_JBHYJD010000100.1:0-12801 GCF_042740555.1 Nonomuraea sp. NPDC059007
GCTCCACCGTGACCCCCTGGCCCTGGCCTGCTTCCCCTGACGGGTGGGACGACGGCGACGGGACGATCAGGCGAGATTATGTGTAGCTGAGATGCCGGATCTATAAACAATATCGGCTTGTAATCCAAGTCCACATGCTGGTAAACATGCTTGCTCTATTGTCCAACATCGGGCCAGCGCTGGAGCAGGAGCCACAGCAGCACGGGCCGGGAGATAGCCCCACCACACGGCGACAAACGAGCGCTACAGTGCACAGCATCAGCCAATTTGAACCATTCAAAGCAAAACTAATGGCTACCTTTGAGGTTCTTTAGTTTCCAAAGAAAATACATGTCGGCCAGCTGAACATCGCGCTTCTCCTCCAAATACTTGTGCATGTGAGGCAAAGCTGTACCCAGGGCGGCGACACCTGCCGCAACGATGAGCGGCATCGAGCCAATGAGGCCAACTGATGCACCAGCAAGGCTGATAGCCATACTCGTGCCAGCCTTACCCGCTAGAACGTGATTATTGGCCTTAAGGCGCCGTTCTATATTTGCCAGCGCAGGCTCTATGTACTGCCGCGTTACGGACTGCGCCACCTCTTGAGGCGATGCAGAATCGACCTTCTCGACTTGTTCTTTGATCGCTGCAGTCAAGGCCGATCTAAATGCGAGAAAGTGAGCCTGTTCGTCTTCGCGCAGCTTGATAATATCACCTGCAGCCAACCCATCGAGGAATGGCAGATTTAGATGTAGCGCCACCTCTCCATCACTCGATCCCCCGACAGAAGCCGAAGGCTTCATCCATGACGCCGTAACTGCCCGAGCGAGAGGGACCCCAAGATTATTTGCGCAGGCTACGTCGGCCACGAGAGCCGTCGAGTATTCGACGAAGGTTCGGGCCACAAACTCCTCGGACGTGGGTTTCTTCTTTTTGGCGCGAACAATAGAGCCCGAGGCAGGCTCAGCAAAGAAGGGATGCTCTATCCAGTAGCGCCACACACCCTTGTGCCAATCAGAAGTAATCTCCGCTTCGTTTGCCAGCCTGGAAACCACGGCACCGATCGAGTCCTCATCGAGAAACACGTCCAAGCCGAACTCTTCAGCATGGACGGTAAAGTGATGATTGCAGAACGCATACGGCTTTGACCGGAAGACGAGATACTTTTCCGCTCCTATTGAGCGTAGATACAATAGCGTCTGGACATCGTTGCCAATGTCATAAACCAGCTCCGCGTGGCGACGCTTCGGTAGTGCCGCAAGGCGCTGAAGAAACAGCTTTGGATTATAACCCTCAACAACTATATGATCAAAGTAGTGCCAAATTCGACCGTAAGCGCTATCGATGGCTTTCTTTTGGCATTCATAGTCGCTACATGTAAGACTGCCTGCGAGATCGATCCCAGCTCCTGCGAGGACCGATGCGGCCGGAGGATCAGCCGAGTCCTGCCAATGTGTTTGAGCTTCCCTTGCCAATTCTGCGAGCCGCGCAACAGAACCGGGGAAGTTAAACAGGCGCGCGACATCCTTCCGATCTTGAATCTCGTACTCGTCTATCCATCGATAGATCCAGTATTCACTTCTGGGCGACATGGTCAATGGCACCTCCAGCCGAAGCCCTGCCCTTATTGTACGTCTCTGGACGAACGCGTTGCCGGGCCTGAGACGTATTTGCAACAGACCGCTCCTCCGGTGTGCTATTTCGCGCTTTCCGGGGGCTCACCGTGCGGGATCATGGCTTCCGAGCCGATGGAGTCGCGGGGAGGCGGCAGGGTCTTCTCTGCATGCCCGCGCATAGCGCGGTAACCTTCGGCAGGCCGTACGTCTGTCCCACGAATGTCTACCGCGAGCGTCAGTCGAGCAATATGCGCGAGTAGTCCTGGCAAGCCATGTGTGCCGGAAGTCCTTGCAGGTCAGCGTATTGGGTACCAGTGCCCGTCGCCCCTCGGACACACTCGATTCGCCTATGTGGTCCTGGTCGGCTCTGGAGCTGACCAGGACTTTTTGTTTGCCGGGGGTAGTAGCCCAGGCTGTCGTACAGGCGTGCCTTGCGGGCCGGGGGCGCGACCCTGCGCGCATCACCACACCTGCGGATACAGGCGCCCAGCCCGCCCTCACCCATCAGCCTGCTCATAGGGCGGGCTGACGCATCTCGCAGCAGCTTGGCCGACCCCTAAAGGAAGCGGTAAGAAGCCGGTAATGGGCCTGCACGAGGGTTTCCTCATCGCCAAGAAAACACCGAAGGGATGAAGACGATGAGGAAGCTGATCGAGTCGACGTTCATCACGCTGGACGGGGTCATCGACGGCCTGGACGTCTGGAGCATGGGCTACATCGACGAGGACTACATCGCCTACAACGGCGACCTGCTCTTCGGCGCGAGCGCGCTGCTGCTGGGCCGGGAGACGTTCGAGGGATTCGCGGGCTACTGGCCGACGGCCGAGGACGGCGGCGACTACGCCGACACCATCAACAAGCTGCCCAAGCACGTCGCCTCCAGGACACTGACCGAGGCCGGCTGGAACGCCACCGTCATCGAGGGAGACGTCGCGGAGGCGGTGGCGCGACTGAAGAAGGAGGACGGCGGGCACCTGCTGAAGTTCGGCACCGGCGAACTGGACCGGGCCTTGTTCGGCCTGGTGGACGAGTACCACTTCTGGGTGCACCCGGTCATCGCCGGCAGCGGCCAGCGGGTGCTTGACGGCATCGACACCACACACCTGGAGTACGTACGCAGCACGCCGCTGCCCTCCGGTGTGATCGTGCACGTGTACGCCCCCAAGCAGCCGAAGTAGCGGCGCCGGGTGGCCTCCCGCTGGCCCGCCACAGCGTCGAGCTGGTGTCTCCTACATCATCCACCGGATCCTGGCCTCGATCAGGAACGAGAGGAGCGGTGCACGCGGATCGCCGACCCGCTGAGTCTGTAGATGAGCGCACCAAGCAGAACCGGTGGACGGCTATCGTTTCTCGGCCGAGCCGCTCGATTAGATCGCCTACGTGTTCGGGTTCCTCGCCGGCTGGGCCAGGGCCGGGGTCTTTCAGCCGATCCGGGATGAGTTGCGCCGTATCCTGCGTGTCCGCGCATGCCGGTGCCCCTGTCACCGGCATCATCAATTCGCAGTCGGTGCACGCTGCGGCCAGCCCACTAGAGATGGGTCTTCGCGCCAGTAGACGACCACCAGACTGTGTGACGACGTTACCCGGCCCGATGGTGACCCTGCCCCTGATCCGGCTCCTGTACCGGGTCCGCGATCTTCCGGTCGGCCCCGTTCAACGGGGCCCTGGGTCACGGCGATCCGGTATGGAGCCGCCGTCTCTCTGGTATGTCGGCGTCAGCGTGGTGACTTCGGGCAGATGTTGTTCGCCTGTGCCGAGGCGCTGTCGCCATCGGCGTCCGTCACAGTGAACATGGCGAAGGTTGCGCCTCTGCGGCTGCAGGTCCCATCGGCCTGGCTCCAGCGGTTGGCCTCGTCGGTCTCGATGCCGAGCGGGAGGTTGGACTTCCAGGTGATCGTGAAGGGTGGGCGACCGCCGATCCATCTGGCCGTGCAGTGGAACTCTCCGTCGTTGGGCGTGTAGCTGACACACCTGAAGCTCTTGATACCCACCGAGACGTTCGCCTGTGCCGCGGTGGCAGTGGATGCGGCGAGGCCGGCACTGAGGATCACCGCCGCCGCGGCGCTCGCGACGAGGGTGGCTCGGCGGCGTGCCGCCGAGCCGAGCCACCTGCGGCGCGGTCGTGCCGCTTGGCCGTCCGATGCCGGGATCAGGCGCTGGCGCCGGGTCGAGAGTCGGGGGATGAGATTCACCGTTGTCCTCCAATGAGCGTGACAGTTGTCACCTCGTATTCGTGCTGCGCGAGTGGCTGGATGTGCCCTGTCAAGCCGACGCGGACTTCCGACACAGTTGACCTGACCCTGCTGGGCACGGCTGCGTCGACGGGAAGCGCCCGCGTCGGCATCGATGGCCGCCGCCAGGCGCTCCTCGAACGCGGTACGCGCCCACCAGCGAGCACAAACGCTCACCGAACGCCTCAGCAAGGCCGGCGTCGCATTGCCGGACTCCGGACTCGCCGGCGCTGCACCCGACTGGTTCGGCTGCACATAGGCCACGGTTATCGCGACGAGTGGCCGTCATTCTCCGACCACGCGACCCATCTGACCGCCCCGGTCAGAATGCGGCGCGGTCGCCGGGGTGTGGTGGACTGGAGCACGCCCAAGAGCCGCGGCCGCCGCAAGGCCACCAGCAGCAAACCGGTCCGTCGTTCGCTCCTCCCGCCGCGCCGATCCGCATCGCACAGCCCTTCCTGACGTTCTGCGCAAGTGGTTGGCCTATGCCCTCGATCAGCGCGGCGTCGATCCCCGATGGATCACCCCGGTCGTCGACGCCGTCGACGCCCACCTTCCCGAGTTCGCCCAGGCGTTCGATGACGACACCTCCTGGGGTCCCGCCAAGCAGATCGCCGCCGCTCTCACTGATCAGGGCGTCGACCTCACCGACCGGCGAGCCGTGGACGACGCCATTCGCGCGCTCAACGCCGAACGGCTCGCGCGCCGCCTGCCCCCCTGATCAGTTGGAGGTCCCGCTGACCAAGGTGCGTACCGGGCAAGAGTGCCGCGCGGACGACGTTCTGGAAGGCCCATTGGGGCGCTCCCCCACGCAGTAGCTTGGGTTCCGCGACAGAGAGAAGGGGGACCCCGTGCCCGGCATGGCTCGTGACCGACTGGCCGAGTTACTGGATGCGTCGGCGGCGCCGGCCGCGTCCAGCGTCTATCGGAAGCTTGCGAAGTCCGAGATGTCGGTGGTGGTAGATGGGATCGGCCGGCTGCGGTTTCCCGTTCCCGATGAGCAGGCCGTCCAGTTGCGCGGGCTCGGCCGTCGCGCGCGGTTCGGGCGCGGCGAGCAGACGCTGACCGACCCGGAGGTCCGCGACAGCTGGGAGATTCCCAAGGAGCTGGTGTGCGTCGAGTGGACGGACGCGTTCGTGACCGTCCTCGATGACATGCGCCAAGAGCTGGGGTTGCCGCCGCACTGCGGGCTCACGCCGGAGTTGCACTCCATGCTCCTGTACGAGACCGGGCAGTTCTTTGTCGCACATCAGGACTCCGAGAAGGACGACGCCATGGTCGCGACCTTGGTGGTGACGCTGCCGTCCGCGCACACCGGTGGCGAGCTCGTCGTCGAGCATCAGGGCCAGACCAGGAAATACCGGGGGCTGAAGAACGCCCTTTCGCTGGTGGCCCTCTACGCCGACTGCCGGCACCAGGTTCTTCCCGTCAAGACGGGCAACCGCGTCACCCTGACCTACAACCTGCTCTTGACGGGCAACAGCCAGGACGCGGCGGCCGGGCATCCGCTGGTCGGTGATCTCGCGGCCTGCCTTCGCACGCACTTCACCACCCCGGTCGTCCTGCCGTACAGCCATCGCAGGGGCGATCCGCCGACGCGGCTGGCGTACCTTCTCGACCATGAGTACACCGCCCGCGGGCTGAGCTGGTCCCGGTTGAAGGGCTCCGACGCCTCGCGGGCCGCCCTGGTGCGGGCCGCGGCGGAGCAGGCGGGTTGCGAGATCACCCTGGCTCTGGCAGAAATCCAGGAGACCTGGGACGCCTACGATCCCGATGAGGACGAGGATGCGTGGTATGGCGATGACGAGGACGAAGAACCCGACGAGGAGGACTCGGGCAGCGCGGACGACAGGCAGTACGTTCTTCAGGATCTGATCGAGACCTTGACCACGCTCGCTCACTGGATCAGCCCGGAAACAGGGCTGCTCGTGGACATCTCACTGGATCTCAGCGATGCCGAGGTGGCCTCGACGACCCCGACTGCCGACAGGACGCCCTACTCCTCGGAGTACGAGGGTTACATGGGTAACTACGGCAACACCTTGGACCGGTGGTACCGGCGAGCCGCGCTAGTCATTTGGCCACGAAACCAGGGCTTCGCCAGCCGTGCCGAGGCGTCTCCGGGATGGGCGCTGGACGAACTCACTGCGATGGCCCGCGCCGGGAAGATCGCGGAAGCCCATGAGGCGGCGCGTTCGCTGGAGTCCTTCTGGCACGCCGCAGGCCGTTACACCGACCAGACCGAACTTCTCCGCCAAGCGCTGGAAGCAGCCAGGGAACTGGATGACGCGCAGATCGCCGCCATGCTGCTGCGGCCGTTCGCGCTGGAGCGGCTGACTCCCGGACACGGCCTGGCGTTCGCCCGCCTGGCGGCGCACTACGGCGACACCTGGACCGACGCTCTGCTGCACGACTGGGCCGCGAGCTGGCGGCCCGGTTCCTACGGCCTCGCCCAGGCGCCGCTGGACTGGTTTGAGAATCTCCCACGGCTGTGTACTGCGCTTTCGGCCGAGGGGAGCGCGTCCGTCACAGCCGCCCGCCGTATCGTCGATCTGTCGTGGACGATGATCGCGGGCCAGGTCGGTCCGGCGCTCGACGGCCCCCTCACCTCCCGGCACAGCGCCTGGCTGACCTCTTTGGGGGCGTCATGCGCCGGGATCATCGCCGCCGCGGCCCAACTGGGATCGACTGGCGTACTGCAGGACGCCCACAGGCTCGCGCGGACGGCCGGTGATCGAGCGCACGTGCTGACGATGGCCACGCTGCGCGCCGCCGCGACGCACCAGGCGGGCTTCGGCGACCTGGCCGTCATCTGTGCTGAACGGCTCCGCACATGGTTGGCGCAACCCCAGCGTGTGCCAGGCGACTGGTCGATCGAGCTGCCCACCGGATGCGCGTGCGAGCTGTGCGAAGTACTCGGCACGTTCCTCCGGCATCCTGAACGGCGCGCTCTCGACTGGCCGCTCGCCAAGGACAAGCGCAGGCATGTCCACACTCGAATAGATGACGCGGAGTTGCCCGTCCGTCATGAGACCAGACGCCAGGGCCGGCCGTACACCCTGGTTCTGACCAAGACAGAAGCCCTCTTCGAACGGGAGCGTCTCGCCCGCGAGCGTCACGAAGCGGACCTGGCTTGGCTCACCGACTCCTGGAAGGCCTCCACCTGAGCCACCACCGACATCGTCACGCCATGTGAATGTGGTGTACGGGGAAATGAGGATGGTTACGTGCTCGTGGGCCGAGCCAGCCTGCCTAGCGCTCCTGAACTTCACAGCCGGTGAAGGCGGCGTTGTCGGCCAGAGCGGGTGGGGGTGCTCTGGCCGACGGTGCCGCTGCCGGCGTTCGGTGGAAGGTCTTGTTACTTGGTGGGCTCGGTCTGCTCGTCACTGAAGACCGCCTTGACGAGTTGCTGCTTCACCTTCTCGAATGCCCCGGACAGGGCGACCATGTCGAGTTCGGCTTCGCCGGTGGTCACCGAGGCGGTCATGGTCTTGCTGCCGTCCGGGGTGCTGTACATGATCGCGGCCCAGCCCCAGAAGCCGCCGTTGTGGTGCAGGAGGGTGACGCCGTCCTCGGTGGTCTCCACGAACACCCCCAGGCCGTAGCCGATCGTGGGGTCGGGCTTGCGCATCTCGGCCAGGAGCGGGGCGGGCAGGAGCTTGCCGGAGTTCAGGGCGGAGAAGAACGTGTGGAGGTCCTTGGTGGTCGAGATCATGTCACCGGCGGCGGAGATCCAGGAGGGGTTGAAGCTGGTGGTGTCGGCGGTCTTCCACTCTTCGCCGTCCTGGTAGCGGTAGTAGCCGTGGGCGTGCGGCTCGGGGATGTCCGGGGAGGACTCCGGGAGCACTGTGCCTGACAGGGCGAGTGGGCGCAGGATCCGTGCCGCCATCTCGTCCGCGAACGTGCCGCCGGTGATCTTCTCGACCAGGAGGCGGGCCAGCACGTAGTTGGTGTTGGAGTAGCTCCAGGCAGTTCCCGGCTCGAACCGGGCCGGCTTGGACAGCGCCAGCCGTACCAGCTCCTCAGGCTTGTAGGTGTGGAACTGGTTGTCTTCCACCCATTCCTTGCCGAGTCCGGGGATTCCCGGCGCGAAGGTGCCGTCCTCGTAGTACTCGCCGGTGAAGTTGAACACGCCGCTGGTGTGCTGCAGCAGCATCCGGACCGTGATTCGCCGGTCCAGCCCGTATTCGGGCAGGTGGTCGTCTACCGGGGTGTCCAGTTCGATCCGGCCTTCGGCCACCAATTGCAGGACCAGGGTCGCGGTGAAGGTCTTGGTGGTGCTGCCGATCCGGAACAGTCCGTCCGTCGCCGGCTTGGCGGTCTGGCCGAGTTCGCGCACGCCGGCGCTGCCGACCCATTCTCCCTGCTCGTCGTTCACTCGCAGTTGCACTCCGGCGGCCAGGCCGGCGTCGACGAACTCCTGGATGGCCTTCTGCAGTTCGGGGCGGGTGTCGTGGGTGGTGGTCATGGTGGTGCTCCTTTCGAATCTGTTGTGTCAGGTCAGGCGGCGTCGAGGGCTTCGGTGATCTTGCGGATCATGTCGGCGACGGTGGGGCTGGGCTGGGCCTGGTGGGTACGGGCGGCCGCCTCGATGGCGACGATCACGGTGTCGCGGTAGTTGCCGGCCTCGGCCGGGTCCTGCTGCTTGAGCAGGGCGACGGCTGCCGTCAGGGCGGGCAGCACCCGGTCGGCCAGTTCGGCGACCGTCTTGCCGGTCACGTTGATGTCCTTGCTCTTCGCGGCTAGGACGTGCCCGATCAGGCCGGTCGCGGAGGACAGGGCGATGGAGCCCTGGGTGGCGGCCTTGTGGGGCGAGCCGGCGACGTCGGCGGCGGCGATCAGCGAGACAGCGCCGTAGGCGGCGGTGCGCAGGGTGGCCTTGTCCTGGTCGGTGAGGGTGACAGACATGATGGTGTGCTCCTTCGGATCTGTTGGGCTTTGCGGTCTTGCGGTGCTTCAAAGCATCGCCAAGTGCCCTGATACCGGGTGGTCGCCGTCCTGACGCGGCCGCTGACACGACATGGCGGGCTCTTCGCCGAGGAGGTCTCAGGAGTCGAGAATCACCCCCCGTGGGCGCCAGGAGGGCCTTGGGTGGGTGTTCGTGCTGGTCAGGCGGCTATTTGGGGCTTAGCGGGGTGATTTGGTGATCGTCTTTCGGGGGAAAACCGGGTGACATTTCATGTCTCTTCCCGGAATGTTGAGCGGGGGCGATGAGTTTTGTCGGTGGTGCCGGTCAGTCTTTGCATGACCACAACTTCTTGTGAGACCCAAGGCTGGGATGCCGGCCGTGACCACGTCATTACCGACAATCAAGATCGAGGTTCCGTGTCCAGTCCACAGCTCGACTCACCCGCCAAGCCCACGACCGGCGTCGTCGCAGGTCGTACCCCGGCCGTGATCCGGCTGCTGGTGCTCGCCACGTTCGTGGTCATCCTCAATGAGACGATCATGATCAATGCGATCCCGCAGCTCATGGAGGCTCTGCACATCACTGAGCAGACCGCCCAATGGCTCTCGACCGCCTTTATGTTGACCATGGCCGCGGTTATCCCGATCACCGGATGGTTCCTGCAGCGCGTGTCCACGCGCAGTGCGTACACCACGGCGATGGGTTTGTTCCTTCTCGGCACGGCGTTGGCCGCCGCAGCGCCGACGTTCGAGGTGCTGCTGGGTGCCCGGATCGTCCAGGCATCCGGCACCGCGGTGATGATGCCGCTGCTCATGACCACGCTGATGCAGGTCGTGCCCGCTTCTGACCGGGGCCGGGTGATGGGGAATCTTTCCCTCGCCATCTCGGTCGCGCCTGCCATGGGGCCGGCGGTGTCGGGTCTGATTCTTCAGTTCGGGAACTGGCGGATGCTGTTCATCGTCGTGCTTCCCATCGCTGCGCTGATCACGTGGGGCGGGCTGAAGCAGCTCAAGAACGTCGGGGAGCCGAAGTTCAGCACGATCGACTGGCTGAGCGTGGTGACCGCCGCCGCCGGGTTCGGCGGGTTCGTCTACGGCCTCAGCCGGTTCGAGGGCGGCTCGCCGGGGACGGCCGCCGCGATCGTGGGCGTCGGGCTGCTCCTGATCGGGGCCTTCGTTCTTCGTCAGATGTCGCTGCAGAAGCGCGGGACGCCGCTGATGGACCTGCGTACGCTGCGCCACCGCACGTACACCGTCGCGCTGATTCTGATGTCGGTCGCCTTCATGTCGATGCTCGGCTCGATGATCCTGCTGCCGCTGTATCTGCAGACCATCCGCGGGCTCAGCCCTCTGGAGACCGGGCTTCTGGTGATGCCTGGTGGTCTCGCCATGGGGTTGCTCGGTCCGACTGTGGGGCGGCTGTTCGACAAGTTCGGTGGGCGGGTGCTGGTCATTCCTGGCTCTATCGGGATCATGCTGGCGCTGGTCGGGTTCACCCAGGTCACCATGACCATGCCGTTCTGGCAGATTCTCGGACTGCACGCTCTGCTCATGGTGAGCCTGGCGGCTCTGTTCACTCCGGTGTTCACCCTCGGGCTCGGCGCGGTTCCCTCGCATCTGTACTCCCACGGCAGTTCGATCCTGAGCACGCTGCAGCAGGTCTCCGCGGCCATCGGCACCGCGCTCGTGATCACCGTGATGAGCGCGCGGGCCGATTCGCTGAAGGCCGGAGGAATCGCGGAGAACGTCGCCCTTCTCGACGGCATGCGACTGGCCTTCATCATCGGCGCGGTGCTGTCCGTGGCCGTGGTCATCGCCGCCCTGATCCTTCCCGCCCGGTCGGACAACCCCGTCGAGCACTGACGGCAACTCCGGTGAGGGTCCGCCTGTGCCTGGCGGGCCCTCACTCGCGTCTCAAGGTTTATGTCGTACGCGTCCGTAGTCGGCCAGGGCGTGGAAAGCGGATTTGGGGTCCCATGGGAGTTCTGGGTAGGCGGCGCCGGTACGGCCGTGCTCCAGGATCTTGACGATTCCGAAGGCGGCGGTGTCGAGGTCGCGCTCCGGGTCATCGGAGTGAGGCAGGTGCCGGTTGGCGAACGTGTTGACGAACGCCGCGTCCACCCCCGCTTCCTCGTAAAGGGTGAGAAGTTCCAGCACGTATCGCGTCTGCTCGTCCTCGTCTCTGATGACCTGGGTGTGCAGGCGGGGGCGGGCGTGAGCGTCGTACTCGACGATGGAGTCGCCGCGGCCGCCCAGCGCGGCGGCTCCCCGGTGGGTGGCGCAGCCGAACTCGGTGACGGCGAACGGCTTGCCCTGCGCGACCTGCGCCCGCAGGCCCTCCAGCCAGCCGGGTGGCGTGGTCGCGTCGCGGTATCCGGCGTCGGTCGCGATGATGTCGAACGGTGTCCAGTCGACCCCTTCGAAGGGGAGCGAGGCGTAGCCGACCTGGCCGCCGAAACGTTCGCGCACGCCGGCCATGGCCTCCTTGAAGAAGGCGTTGATGGCGCTGTGCAGGGCGGGCAGGGCGGCGCGCATGCGCTCGGGGTCGGTGAACAGGCCCAGGCGCTCCTCCAGCGTGTCTCCGGGCAGGAAGCCGCTGGTGAACAGGCTGATCTCGGAGCCGGTGAGCAGGACGACTCGCGCTCCTGCCCGGCGCAGGCATTCGGCTCGCTCGGCCGCGTCCAGCAGGAACGCCAGCAGTTCGTCCTGGGTCAGGCCGTTGGTGAACGGCGAGTACCAGATCTCCAGGCCCGCTTCCGCAGCGTGCCGGGCTGCGGTTTCCAGGCGGTCCTGGACGCCTCCGGTGATGCGTACGGCGTCGCAGCCCAGGTCGTCGTGGATGATCCGCATCTCCCGGCGGACGGTGCCGGGGTCGAAGGGCTCGTGGGTGGTGGATCCGGCGGAGGTGAAGCCGGTGTCGTAGGTGATTCCGTAGGCGCGCATCAGAAGTCCATCTCCCCGCCGCTCGGAGTGACCGGGTTCTTCTCCGGCTTCTCGGCGATGACGGCCTCGGTGGTCAGGAACAGCGCCGCGATGGAGGCGGCGTTCTGCAGCGCCGAGCGGGTGACCTTGGCCGGGTCGAGGATGCCCGCGTCGAACATGTTGACGTACTCGCCGGTCGCCGCGTTCAGGCCCTCACCCGGGGTGAGGTTGCGCACGCGCTCGACCACGACGCCGCCCTCGAGACCGGCGTTGACCGCGATCTGCTTCAGCGGCTCCTCCAGCGCCTTCTTCACGATCGCCGCGCCGGTCGCCTCATCGCCCGACAGCTCCAGCTTGTCGAACGCCTTGGTACCGGCCTGCAGCAGCGCCACACCACCGCCGGGCACGATGCCCTCCTCGACGGCCGCCTTCGCGTTACGCACGGCGTCCTCGATCCGGTGCTTACGCTCCTTCAGCTCGACCTCGGTCGCCGCACCGGCCTTGATGACCGCCACGCCACCGGCCAGCTTGGCCAGCCGCTCCTGCAGCTTCTCCCGGTCGTAGTCGGAATCGGTACGGTCGATCTCCGCCCGAATCTCGTTGACCCGCCCGGCGATCTGGTCGGCGTCACCCGCGCCGTCCACGATCGTGGTCTCGTCCTTGGTCACCACGACCTTACGGGCGCGGCCCAGCAGGTCGAGAGTGGCGGACTCCAGCTTGAGGCCGACCTCCTCGGCGATGACCTGACCACCGGTCAGGGTGGCGATGTCACCGAGCATGGCCTTGCGCCGGTCACCGAAACCCGGAGCCTTGACCGCCACCGAGCGGAAGATCCCCTTCATCTTGTTGACGATCAGGGTGGCGAGGGCTTCGCCTTCCATCTCCTCGGCGATGACCAGCAGCGGGCCACCGGCTTGGACGACCTTGTCGAGCAGGGGCAGCACCTCTCTGTTGGCGGAGACCTTGCCACTCACCAGGAGGACATACGGGTCGTCCAGGACCGCTTCGAGCCGGTCGGCGTCGGTGATGAAGAGCGGGGCGAGATACCCCTTGTCGAAGCGCATGCCCTCGGTGAGCTCAAGCTCCAGGCCGAAGGTGTTGCTCTCCTCGACCGTGATGACACCTTCCTTGCCGACCTTGTC
>NZ_JBHYJD010000101.1:0-12286 GCF_042740555.1 Nonomuraea sp. NPDC059007
AGTGACCCGCTACCTCCTCGACGGCGACCTGCCCGGCAAGGACATCACCTGCACCCGCCCAGACGCGTGACCAACCATCTCCTGGACGCGTCACCCCCGACCGGCGCTCGCCTGGCCGGGGCATAAACGATCGTTTATGCCCCACCGCCCACGGCGATCATCCCAGCAGGATGACCGCCCCGATTCGGTAGCAAAACTAGGGGGCAAAACCGTGGTGTAGCAGAAGACTGACCGCTACCCCTATTGCCACACCACGGTTCAGTCACCCCGCACGGAGACTCGGTGAACGAGATCGTCATCGACAACGACGACCCGCACGCCCGCGAAGACCTCATCGGCCTGGCCCGCGTCTCCACCAACGCCCAAGAACTCGCCCAGCAGATCGATGCCCTCACCGCCGCCGGATGCGCCAAGATCTTCCTCGACAAGGGCTCCGGCAAGAAGCGCACCCACCGCCCCGGCCTTGCCGCCGCACTCGGGCACATGCGCCGCGGCGACACCCTCATCGTCCTCGACCTGACCCGCCTCGGCCGCGACACCCGCCAACTGCTCGCCATCGTCGAAGACCACCTGCACGCACGTGGCCGGCGCTTCCGCACCCTCGACGGCATCGTGCTCGACACCCGCATCCTCCTGGCCGCCGGCAAGGCCCAGACATCCGTCGCCAAGAAGCTCGGCGTCTCCCGTTGGACACTGCGCCGGGCGGTGTACAGCAACTCGTCCTGGCGCTGCAATGCCCCGGCCGAGCGCGGGCCGCTCCAGCCCGGCCACCACCAGGTTCGCCCGCCAAGCATGGTGGACCCTGCGGACACGGCCAGTAACGCGGCGGTGCCATGGACTCAGGCGTCGTCGTTGTCTCCGTCCAGTGTCTCCGCGAAGCGCCGGCCTGGCGTCGGGTCGACCCCGAAGCGCTCGGCGTAGCGTTCGTGAATGTCCTTCCACGGCTTGTTCGCCTCCTGTTCGGACAGGCGCCGGCCGGCGAGGTGAGACTCAAGCCGTGAAAGATAGGTGTGCCAGCCGGTTGCCACCTGCGCTGCGATCGCGCGGACGCCGAAGACGTGGGTGAAGATCAACCGACAGCCGCCTTGCTGAGCTGAGAGCTCGAAGCTGTAGTGCTCGCCGCCGAAGGTCCAGGCCAGGCGGTGGGGCGCATCGACCTCCGTCACCTCGCCGGTCGCGCCGTAGGCCTGGAGGGTCTCCCCTTCGGCCGGTGTCCAGTCGACGGTCGCGGGAAACCAGCGCTCCAGCTCTGCCGGTGTGCTGACCGCCCGCCACACGCGTTCGACCGAGTGGGGGAGCGTGCGTTCGAAGCGCAGCGCCGGGCGGCCGTCGATCGTTTCCAAAGTCCCGTCGGTCATGGATTCTCTTTCAGGTGGCGTTCGAGCGTGTCGAGGGTCCTCGACCAATAAACGCGGTAGGGCTCCAGCCACTGGTCAACGTCCGTGAGGGGGCCTGGCCGCAGCGTGTACAGACGCCGCTTGCCATCCACGCGTACCGCGACGAGCCCGGCCTCACGTAACACCTTGAGATGCTTGGACACGCCGGGCTGGCTGAGGTCAAGTCGCTCCACCAGGTCTCCGGCGGACCGCTCGCCATCACGCAGCAGGTCGAGAATCTGCCTGCGATGCGGCTCAGCCAGGGCAGCGAAAGTGCTCATTCCATCATATTACCAGATGGCGATATGGCCTGTGGAGTCGCCGCCACGGCTCCCATGATGTCGGCCTTCCCGGCCCCGAGGCACGCCGGCGGCACTGCCATCCAGATGCGTTCGGTCGCGATAGCCGAAAAGGGCCAATCGCTCGAAGTGCCACCGGCGTGCGCAGGGGCGAACCCGGTGCGCGCCATGCTCTCTCAGTACGCCCCGGCCACGAGCCGGCCTTGAAAGATCATTCCTGACCTGCGCGCAGAGTCTCCGCGAAGCGCCGTCCCGGCGTCGGGTCGACGCCGAAACGCTCAGCGTAGCGTTCGTGCGTTTGCGCCCATCCCTGGTGCGCCTCCTCTTCGGACAGATACCCGCCAGCGAGATGGCGATCGAGCCGCGAGAGGTAGGTGTGCCATCCGGTAGCCGTCTGTGCCGCGACCGCACGGTCGTCGAGGACGTGGGTGAAGATCAACCGGCAACCGCCGTCCTGAGCTGAGAGCTCGAAGCCGTGCGGCTGACCGGCGTAGGTCCACGCCAGGCGGTGGGGAGCGTCGGCCTCCGTCACCTCAAGGGTCGCGCCGTAGGATTCGAAGCTCTCCCCCGCCGCCGGCGTCCAGTTGACGGCCGCGGGCATCCAGCGCTCCAGCTCCGCCGGTACGCTGACCGCCCGCCACACGCGCTCTACCGGATAGGCGAGCACGCGTTCGAAGCGCAGCGCCGGGCGGCCGTCGATCGTTTCCAAAGTTCCGTCGGTCATGGATTTCTCCTTCGGGTGTCGTTCGAGGCGTCAGGGATCCTCGACCGGAACGGGGTTCATATTGCCATATGGAAATATGAACTGCAACTCGGGGTGAGCCCACGGCCGGGATCCGCGCCGCCGCCTGGGACGGCATCCTCATCGGCCTGGCCCGGAGGCAATCAGCCCGGTCGCAAGTCCGCCCCGGCTTGTTCTCTTCACGCTGCCTGACCCGCCAGGGGCAAGTGGTGGAACGGCGGTTGGATGAGATCACCTTGCCCACTGGGCTCCGCTCTCTCAGTGTTCACTGGCCGCACCGGCTGGTGATCTTCTGCGATGGTCCTGCCGTTGTCCACGGGCGGCACAGTCGTAGCGGGCACAGACGATTCCGTACGGTGATGCGGCTGATCTCCAGCGTGCCGCCACTCACGATGGGTTTCGATCCCGGCCTCCAGGCAGGCGAGGTGTGGGCCGTGGCCGGGCCTGGGCCGACAAGCAGCCCGACCTGGGCGACGATCCGCTCGTGTGGGAGGGCGTTCCGCGCGGGGCCGCGTGGCTGGCCTCCACCGCCCCCTGACCAGCTGCTCACCAACCCGTTGCCGCCCGTCCTCGGGCCGGCCGACGGGAGCCGGGCGAACTACCTGTGGTCGTCTGACGAGGGCCTGGTGCGGCTGATCGACCGGGAAGACTCCGGCCGCAGCGATCGGGCGTTCGAGCTGGGCGAGGTCCGCGAACACATCTCCCGCCACGACGGGACCTTGGACGCCGACCAGCTCCTGCCTCACCTTGACCCGGCCCCCGGCGAAGCCGGACGGGTACGCGACTTCCGCCGTCTGTGCCGCGGCCAGTGGCGGGTCCCCGCGGACATCGGCCGGGCCCGATGCCCGCGATGCGACACCAGCCAGACCGTTCATCCTGCGAAGCAAGCGGCCCCCACGCCTGCCCAACCAGCCAAAAGCTGAGTCACGCAAGGGCGTTAAGCGTGCCCTAGTGCGGCCTGCACATGATCGCGGCGCGTGGAGAACCGGCTCGGGAACGTGGCGGTGTCACCTCGGAGACCGGCACGGGACGACGTCCGCGAGCCTCCCGGAGGCCGCTGGTGCCACCTCCGGGAGAGGGGCGCCAGCGGTTGCTCCTGCCGTCCGGCGCCCCTCCTTCCTGACCGGGGTCGCCGCCGTCGTCACATCTTGGGCATCAGCACGGTGTCGATGATGTAGACGCTGGCGTTGCGGGTGGCCACGTCGCCGCAGACCACCCGGGCGTTGTTGATCTTGTAGGTGGTGCCGGAGCCGCTGGCCCGTACCTTGCCGCCCTGAAGGGTGGTCAAGCGGGCGCTACGCAGGTCCGCGGGGGTTTTGCGGCCCTGCACGACGTGGTAGGTGAGGATGCTGGTCAGCATCTTCTTGTTGGCCATGACCTTCTTGAGGCTCTTCTTGGGGATCTTGGCGAAGGCCTGGTTGGTGGGCGCGAAGACGGTGATGCCGTCGGCTCCGTTGAGCGTGTCGACCAGGCCCGCCTTCTTCACCGCCTTGACCAGAGTGGACAGGGCCGGGTTGTGGGACGCGGCGGTGGCGACCGGGTCGTCGGCCATGCCGGTGAAGCTGCCCTTCCCGCGCGCCGGTACGGAGGAGCAGGCCGGGCCGAAGGGCGAACGGGCCGCAGCCGACGAGGCCACGCCAGCGAGGTTCGCGGCCGGCGCGATGCTGTCGGCGTCGCCGGCCGCGGCGAGCGCGCCGGAGCCGGTCAGCAGGACGGCCACGGCCAGAACGGGCAGCCCGGCGACGACAAAACCACGGTTCATACTGGGATTCCTTACCTTGGACGGGACGGACTCGGTGCGGGCGCGAGGGTGAGCGCTCGCCAGCGTGACCGCGGACATTCGGCCGGATCACGGCAGCCCGGGATCCGGGGCCGGTTCTCAACAGTCACACCAGGGTTTCGGAGCCACAGCCGCACCGGATGGGACCAACCTCACCACCGGATGCAACATGCTGATGACGGGGAGTGGTGATCAACGCGGGTCGTGCGGCCATTCACCCTGGAAGTCATCCCGTGGTGCACACGCAGGGCAAGGAAAAGGGGCGAGGACCCGGCTGACCGGCACCCCCTCAGCCCCCCGCGAGCTCCGCGCGGGGAACTGGTGTGCAAGGTTGCGGGCATGAGGTCCATCAGGTCGGGCGGGTGAAATGCCTGCTCAGGCGAGGCGGGCGAGCCAGCGGTCCCCGATCGGCCGGCACCGGGTGGAGGGGAAGCCCGCGGCGTGGGCGACGCGGGCGATGTCGGTGGCTGAGACGGTGGCCCAGGCGAACCAGTCGCCGGTGCGCTCGCCGCGGCGCAGCCGTACCAGATCGATGCGGCTGGTGGTCTGTGGAGGTGCGACGTCGGCGAGTACGGCGCCGCCCGGGCGGACGAGCTGGCGGATGCGGCGCAGCAGGTTCTCGGGGTGGCCGCCGATGCCGATGTTGCCGTCGGCCAGGAGCGCCGTGGACCAGCGGCCGGTGCCGGGCAGGTGGCCGAAGACATCTCTCAGCAGGGCGCGTCCGCCCGCCTCGCGGGTCAGGGCGACGGCGTCCGGGGTGATGTCGATGCCGAGGGTGTAGACGCCGCGCCGGGTCAGGGCGGCGGTGAGCCGGCCGGGGCCGGAGCCGATGTCGAGGGTGGGGCCGGTGCAGTGGCCGAGCAGGGCCTCGTCGGCGTCGTCGAGGTGGAACCACGAGGCGCTTTCGAGGGGGCGCGTGGTGCCGTCGAGGTGCTCGACCTGCGCCGGTGCCCCAGTGAGGGCCTCGGCGTAGAGCTGTCCGATCATCGGTTGAGCGCCCGCAGGACGGCGGCGAAGCGGGTGTGCGGCGCCTGGGCTGCGACCCGGGCGGCGTCGGCTCCGGTGTCGACGTCGGTGAGTTCGGGGAGGTGGTGTACGGCCAGCCGCGCCTGCGCCAGCCGGTCGAGCTGGTGCTTGCCGGTCTCCGGATGGGACATGGGGACGCCGAGCAGCAGACCGGGATCCGGTTCACGCAAGCCGAGAAGCCAGAAGCCGCCGTCGGCCGCGGGCCCGTAGACGGCGTCGTACTCGCTCAAGGCCCGGGTCGCCTCGGTCAGCAGGTCGGCGGTGATCTGCGGGGTGTCCATCCCGATGAGGACGACGGGGTCGGAACGCAGCCGGTGGGCGTCGGTGAAGGCGGCGGCCAGCCGCTCGTCGAGACTGTCGCCGCGCTGCGGGATGATCACGTATCCGGCGGGCAGCCAGGCGCCCGGCAGCCCGTCCAGTGCCAGCAGGCGTTGCGTGGCCGGGGACGCGGCGACCGTGTGCAGGGTGTCGGCCAGCGCGGCTTCGGCCAGCGCGGCGGCTTCGCCGGGGGTGAAGGGCGGCGTCAGCCGGGTCTTGACCCGGCCGGGCACCGGTTCCTTGGCGAGGACGAGTATCTGCGCGCGGCTAGGCATCGGGCTTGCTCCTTGCCAGGTATTGACGGGCCAGCGCGATGATCACGATCGCGGCCAGGACGAGTGCGAGATTGAGCGGGTAGTCGAGCGGCAGGATCGACGGGTTGTCGGGGCGGCGGCCGATGGCCAGCACGGTGGGAAGCGTGGCCAGGGTGAGCGCGGCTGCGATGATCGCGGCGGCGCGCCAGGGTGCGGGCCAGCGTCCGGCCACAGTCCCGGCCAGGAGGGTCGCGGGCGCGAGCAGGGCGTCGTGGGCGAACAGGATGGCGGCGAAGCAGACCGCCCAGCCGACGACGATCCCGTCGCGCAGCAGCCCGATGAGGCCTATGCCGACCAGCACACACCCGACCGCATATGCAGGAAATTTCATGACACGCGGACCTCCCTCACCCACTTCGTCTGCTGGACGCCGGGACGGTTCGGCGCGATCAGGCGCACCGGGTAGCCGTGGTCGGCGTCGAGCGTCCGGCCGTTGATCTTCAGGGCGAGCAGCGTCAGCGGGTCGTTCCAGTGCGGGCGGCGGACCTCGCTGCTGCGGTAGTAGCCGACTCGCTCCAGCGATTCGAGGGTGACCAGGACATCAGGTCCGGTCCCCGCGAGGGCCAGGAGATCGCGCAGCCGTACCCCTGTCCATTCGCACGTGACGCTCCAGCCCTCCACGCAGGCGATCGGCAGCCGGACCGTGTGCTGCGGCAACCGGAGCAGGTCCGCGTAGCCGAGCGACAGCGGCGTCCGGACCGCGCCGGTCACCAGCAAGCGGTAGTCGGCGGGGCCGCCCGTCACCCCTGCGGCGGCGGCCGAGCGGTTGACGGGCACGCCTTGGGGCCCGATGCGCGGGTCGCGGGGCGCCAGGACGGCCAGCCGTTCCAGCGGAGTGAGGGTCTCGCCCACGGTGACCAGGGCGGTCAGCCCACAGGCGGCGGCCACCGTGCGCAGGAACCGGCGGCGCTCGGCGCCCTCGACGCGGCTCCAGGCGCCCTTGCGGATCTTGGCCCATTCGTTGGCCACGTGGATGATCAGGGCGCCGTAGACGATGTAGGCGGTCCAGTAGTGGGCCTGGAGGAAGCCGAACGGCCACGGGTAGATGTAGGCGATGTTCAGCAACCCCGTGACCAGCTGGAACAACGCGCCGCCGACCAGGAGCAGGACGAACCCCCGCTCCAGCGCATGCCCCGGCGAGCGTAGCGGCGGCCACTGCCACAGCTTCGGGTAGACCGCCCACAGCTTCGCCAGTAGCAGCGGGACCGTGGCGATGCCGCCGATGACGTGCAGCCCCTGCGTGACCCGGTACAGGTTCACCGGTCGTGACGGCCAGAGCAGCCAGGCGGGCGGATGTTGCAGGAAGTGGCTGAACAGGCCGGTGGCGAAGGCGACGGTGAAGCTGACGCCCAGCCACAGGCCGAGCTTGGCGGCCACCTGTTCCGAGCGCAGCTTGCTGGTGAAACGCGGGATCATCGCGCCGCCTCCAGATCGCGGGTACGGCGAGCGGTCAAGATGGCCAGGGCGGCCAGGGTGTAGCTGACCGTGGCCCCCGCCGGAGCCACGTAGGCGACGGCACCGGCCAGGGCCAGGCCCAGCCACTCCCACCGGCACGACATGGCGGCCAGCGCGACCACGAGCAGCGCGTACCAGGAATAGCCGGGCGTGAACAGCAGGAAGAACGAGCCGGTGACCAGCAACGCGCCGTCCCAGGGCCGGTCGGCGTCGCCGTACCGGACGATGAACAGCGCGGCCAGCGCGAGCAGGCCGATCGCCGCGAACGGCGCCCAGCCGTCGGGCAGGACCAGGCGCAGCAGCAGATACCGTCCGCCGCCACCGGCGGCGTCGTAGCGTTCCTCCTGGATGTAGCCGGGCAGGTACCCGGCTATGGAGCCGCCGGAGACCAGCAGATAGGGAAGGTAGGTCAGGCCCACCGCGACCGCGGCGGGCACCAGGACCGCGAGGACGCGGCGCCCGCCCGCGAGGGCGCCCGGGAACACCGTCACGGGCAGGAGCTTGGCGGCCACCGCCGCGCCGAGCAGCGCCCCGCGGGCCCGGGTCGTGGACAGCGCGAGCACTACCAGGAGGACGGCGAGCATGTCGACGTGCGCGTTGTTGACCGCCTCGATCGGCACGGCGGGGCACCACGCCCAGCAGGCCGCGGCTCGCAGGTCGCGCCCGGCGAGCACCAGCAGGACGGCCACCGCCATCAGCAGGCCGCCGACCTGCAGCGCCTTGTGCCGCACCCCGTCGGGCGACAGGGCGTGGAGGAGCAGGAAGTACCCCTGGGCGACCGGCGGGTAGATAGTGGGCACCGTCGGCCGGTTGATACGGGTGCATCCTCCGCCCGGCAGCGGATACCGAGCCTCGCACACGCTGGGGAACAACCAGGCGTCACGCAGCGGCGCCAGGACCGGATCGGCGGGCGGGTGGTCGTAGGGCGAGATGCCCGCCGCCTGCACCCGCCCGTCCCAGACATAGCGATAAAAGTCGCTGCTGCTGCTCGGCGGCGCGCTCAGCCCGGTGGCGGCCAGCACGATCCCGCCGCCCACGACGAGCACGCGCATCCGGCGCTCCGGCAGCCCCCTGGCCAGCCACAACGCGGCGGCGAACAGCGCCCAGGCGATCAGGTACCAGCCCAGACGCGGCGAACCGGCCACCGTCCCCACCAGCACGGCGGCCAGGAGCACGAGCACCGCCCCGACCTTCACACGAGCATCCTTTCATTCTGTAATCGAATGCTCACGGAACGTTCGCGGTTCGTAAGAGTTCTTACGAACCGCGAACATGCCTTCAAGCCCACCCGGCGACCGGACTACCGTCGATCACGTGAAAGTGCTGGTCACCGGCTCGGCCGGGTTCATCGGCGGCCACGTCGTCGAAGCGCTGGAGGCTGCCGGGCACGAGATCGTCCGCCTGGACGTGAGGGAAGGCGCCGACGTACGCGACGCCACCGCTCTGGACCGGCTGCTGCCCGGCGTCGAGGCCGTCGTGCACCAGGCGGCCAAGGTCGGCCTCGGCGTGGACGTCTCCGACCTGCCGGACTACGCCTCGGTCAACGTGTACGGCACCGCCGTACTGCTGGCCGCGATGGCTCGGCACGCCGTCGGCCGGCTGGTCCTGGCCTCCTCGATGGTCGTCTACGGCGAGGGCGCCTACAGCTGCCCCGAGCACGGCCCGGTGCGGCCGGGCCCGCGCTCGGTCGCCGACCTGGACCAGGGCCGCTTCGACCCCACCTGCCCGCGCTGCGGCGCCGCGCTGCGGCACGAGGTGATCGGCGAGGACGCGCCGCCCGACCCGCGCAACGCCTACGCCACCAGCAAGCTCGCGCAGGAACACCTGGCCGCCAACTGGGCCAGACAGACCGGCGGAACCGCCGTCGCCCTGCGCTACCACAACGTCTACGGGCCCCGTATGCCCCGCGACACCCCCTATGCGGGAGTGGCCGCGATCTTCCGCTCCGAACTGGAGGCCGGCCGGGCGCCGCGCGTGTTCGAGGACGGCGGCCAGCTCCGCGACTTCGTCCACGTGCGCGACGTGGCCCGCGCGAACCTCGCCGCCCTGGACACTCCCCCGCCTCCTGGCACGCTGACCGCCTACAACATCGCCAGCGGCACCCCGCACACCGTCGGCCAGATGGCGTACGCGCTGGCCGACGCACGCGGCGGACCCCGGCCTCAGGTGACCGGCGGCTACCGGCTCGGCGACGTGCGGCACATCCTCGCCTCCCCCGCCAAGGCCGGGGACGAGCTGGGCTTCCGCGCCGAGGTCAAGTTCACGGCCGGGATGAAGGAGTTCGCGTGGACGTGATCCTGCCCTGCCTCAATGAGGAGGCGGCCCTGCCCTGGGTGCTGGGTCGCATGCCGGACGGCTACCACCCCATCGTGGTCGACAACGCCTCCTCCGACCGCACGGCCGAGATCGCCCGCGACCTCGGCGCCGAGGTCGTCTCTGAACCTCGGCGCGGCTTCGGCGCCGCCTGCCACGCGGGTCTGCTGGCCGCGCGGGCCGACCTGGTGTGCTTCATGGACGCCGACGCCTCCCTCGACCCGCGCCAGCTGCCCGCGGTCAGCTCGGCCGTCGCCCACGGGGAGGCCGACCTGGTGCTGGGCGCCCGCCGACCGGTGGCCTCGGGGGCATGGCCGTGGCACGCGCGGCTGGGCAACCGCTTGCTCGCCCGGAGGCTGCGCCGCCGTACCGGAGCCGACCTCCACGACCTCGGGCCCATGCGGGCGGCGCGACGCGAGGCGCTGGTGGAGCTCGGCCTCACCGACCGGCGCTTCGGCTATCCACTGGAGATGGTGCTGCGCGCAGCCGCGGCCGGGTGGCGCGTCGCCGAGGTCGAGGTGGACTACCTGCCGCGTTCCGGCCGCTCCAAGGTGACCGGAACGGTCCGCGGGACCATGCGCGCCATCTCCGACATGCGCCGCGTCATGGCCGAGCATTCCCGAACCCCGGTCATGGGTCAGGAACCACCCGGCAGCCCGCGACCTCCAGGTCCGTGACCCTGGCGGCACCGGGTGGCTGGTCGATGCGTGCCTTGAGACTGGAGCGCCGTCGGCGGTCATGTGCGGCTGCTGCTTTCTTGCCTCTGACATGACGCTGGCCTGGTGCGAATCCGGATAGGAGGGAGTACGAATCACCTCAAGGAGAAGCCGTGACCGCCTCGTTCGATGACCGGACTGACTTCGACCTCGTCACCCCATGAAACGGCTGAGGCAGCGACTGGTCCCCGCGGCGCAGCGGCGCACGCTGGAAGAGCTCACCGCCGATCTCGACCTGCGGGAAGGAGATCGTCCCTCTCGCTACTCGGCCTTCTGGACGATGCTCGTGCTGTCCTCGGTCATCGCCGCGGCCGGGGTGATCTCCGACTCGACCGCCACCGTGATCGGCGCGATGATCATCGCGCCGCTGTCGACACCCATCATGGGCCTGGCGCTGGGGCTGGTGAAGCGGTCCAGGACCGGGGCGGCCTGGTTCGTGCTGGGCGGGGTGTGCGCCGTCGTCTCGATCGGGCTGCTGGCGTCGCTGGCCATGCCCGGCACCTTCGAACTGCTGGCCAACAGCCAGATCGCCGGCCGTACCTCACCGGGGATCGCCGATCTGGTCGCGGCGATCGCGACGGGCCTGGCCGGAGCCGTCGCGCTGGCCCGCCGCGATGTCGCGGCGGTGTTGCCGGGCGTGGCCATCGCGATCTCGCTGGTGCCGCCGCTCGTCGTGGTCGGCGTGTGCCTGGGACGAGGCGCGCCCTGGCTCGCGCTCGGGGCGCTGGTGTTGTTCCTGTCCAACATGCTGTCGCTGGTGATGGCGGGGACGTTCGTCTTCGCCGCGCTCGGGTACACCACGCCGCCCGCGCCCAGCCTCTCGCGCAGGCGCGCGGTCCTGGTGCTGGGTGGGCTCGGCGTGGTCGTCACCGCCGCACTGGTCGGCAGCACCGTGGCGAACTACGTCTTCTCCCGGTGGGAGAGCCAGGTGAAGCAGGTCGCGAGCGCGTGGCTGGCAGGCGACAGGGACGCCGCCGTCACAGACGTGCAACTGCAGTCGAACACCTTCCGCATCGCCGTACGCACGCCCGGCGACCTGCCGCCTGTCGCCGACCTGCTCACGCGCCTGCGCGGTGTGGTCCCCGACGGCCTGCCGATCGTCGTGCAGACCACCCAGGGCCGCCTGATCACCGCGGGGAGGGTGGGCTCCTGAAGAAGCTGGGACGCCCCACCGGCCAGCCGGGCTCTTCAGCGGGACCGGGCGGTACGGCGAGGGCGCCGCGTGTCCACCCTGACCTGCTCACCGAGCGCCACGCGGCCGTCGCCTCCTTGACACTCCCGGAGAGCGGAGGGACGGTGAGCCCATGAGGAAGATCATCACGATCGTGTGCGCGTCGCTCCTGTCCATGGCATGGGTGACGACCTGCGCCACGACGGCGTCCGCCGCGAGTCCTGCGTTGGTCACCTGCGTGGGGACGACCACGGTCGCCTTCACCCCCGGGCTCACCCACACCTCACAGACGGTCGCGGTCAGCGGCCAGGACGTCGCCTCCGCCTGCGTCAGCCTCACCCACCCGAGCCTGACCAGCTTCACCGGCCCGTTCTCCGGAACCGCCACCCAGTCATGCACCACGTTCTTCGGCAACGGCTCCGGCACCGAGACGCTGTACTGGAACAACGGGACCACCAGCGTCTGGAACTACACCAACAGCTTCTCCAACGTCAACGGCACCAAGGTCGGGACCTCCACCGGCGCCATCTCCTCCGGCACGCTTGCCGGGGCCGAGGTGACGCAGACGATCACGTTCGCCAACCTCGACCTGTCCGCCTGCTCCACCCCCACAGGACTCACCGAGATCAGCGGCCTCGACACCTGGACGATCACCAGCATCTGATCGATGCGACCGGTTGGACTCGCGCGTCTGGACGGTGGTTGTTCATGCGGGTGGGCGGTTGCGGGTGAGGTTCTGGCCGGGCAGTACGCCGTCAAGGAGGTAGCGGGTCACC
>NZ_JBHYJD010000102.1:0-11696 GCF_042740555.1 Nonomuraea sp. NPDC059007
AGGCGCGGGCCGAGCGGTGGTGGGGTGGCCGCCGAGCATCCAGGACTCCACCGTGGCCAGGCACTCGGCCTCGTGCCGGGCGAGGTGGTCGCGCAGGGCGAGCAGTTCCTCTGCGGCGGGGCTGTCCTTGACCGCCTTGGGCACCGATTTGAGCCGCCTGCCGGCGGCGTTCTGGCAGGCGAGCGCGCCGCCGTCGAGGGCGAGCCGGTAGCCGCCTCCGGCCTCCACCCACGTCACATCTTCCGACATGGCTGGCATCTTTGCAGAAGTCAGCGACAATCCCGTTTTGCCGGATTATTCGGCCGATGACAGGACGAGGCGGATCGAGTAGTTCCGATACCCGAGCCGCTCGAACGAACGCGCCATCGGCACGTTCCCCAGATCCGTGTCCGCCGCGATCCGCCGCGCGCCCCGCCTGGCCAGGAACCTGGTGATCTCCGCCAGCAGGTCGTCGGCGTAGCCGTGGCCGCGGTGCTCGGGCACCACGCCCAGGTAGCCGACGACCGGCCCACCGTTGTTGGCCGACGGCAGCGCGACGCCGACCAGGTCGCCGCCCGGAGTGTGGGCCAGCATCCACCACGAACGCTCGCCCGGCATCGACTTGTAGTCCTCGACGTCCTGCCTGGCCTGCTCGATCGGGTCCATGGTGGCCAGCGCCTCGCGCGTCTCGTGGTCGAGCGTGCCCTCGGCGACCCGCCGGAACGCCTCGGCGAACACCTCGTCGTCGTCCTCGGTCCTGAACACCAGCCGGCCGGAGGCGGCGGGCAGCGGGTCGTCCTGGGTCCACTCGTAGCGCAGCCGCTCCAGCTCGAACGTCAGCCCGGCGCGGGCCGCCGCCTCCTGCCGCCAGGCGATGGCCGCGGCGACGGCGGGGCGCTCGCGCCAGCCGTTCGGGAGGAAGACGTGGTAGGCGGGCCGCGTGCCGTACACCTCGTGGGCGTGGGAGAGCAGGTCTGCGGCGAGCGCCACGCGGTCTTCCACGGAGGGGTCGACGTAGACGCAGTCGAGCGCCATCGGCTGGTCGCTGCCGGCGAAGCCCCACCAGACGGCGCGGGCCATGACACGCCCGTCCTGCTCGGCGATCCAGACGCGGTCGTGCCGGTACTGCCCGTCGGCCAGAAAGCCGGTCAGGCGGCCGGGGTCGGCCCAGCTGATGCCGTCATCGACGGTGCAGGCGAGCAGGCGGTCGAGATCAGACTCGACCGAGGGGCGAAAGAGCACACTTCCTCCACAACTTCCAGGTCGGGGGACTCTAGCAAGTAGAGTCTTCGACGATGAACCACACGATCTCGCCCACTCCCGGCGCCCTGCTCGGCGACGACGCCTACGCCTGCTCGTGCGGCGCCTCGTTCGCCGGCCGGATGCCCGCCGAGCTCCACGCCGCCGAGAACGACCGGTGCACCGGCTGCCTCGGCTCCGGCGAGGAGACGATGGCGCCCGGCGTCACCCGGCCCTGCACCAACTGCGCGGGCAGCGGGGGACGCAGGGAGCAGATCATCTGGCAGCTGGCACACTCCGAGGCGGAGCAGCTGATCACGATGAGCACGGTGCGGGGGGTGATCGCCGGGTTCGACGGGCCGTTCCGGCTGTCGGAGATCGCCGACCTGATCCGCTCGGGCCTCGACCTGCCGGTGGGCCGCCTTCCGGTGGGGCCGCGGGTGCGCGACCTGCTCCTGGAGCTCCAGTCCATGGGCGAGATCACCATGATCTCCGCCCCCGACGAACTCCTCGACGGCACCGACGTCGTCCTCTACCGCGATCCGAGCTGGCAGCGCACCCCCACTCTCGGCATCTGACCCCCCTTTTCTTACGTTACGGCTCGCGCCCCCTTGCCCGGACTCGCCGTCGTGGGCCGGGGTCTGTCGAGCGCCGGTCGTGAGGGCTCACGGGGTGCTCGCCGTGACGACTCCGCTGTTGCCCGGCCTTCGGGTCATCGGCCCTCAGCCCACCCACCATTCGGCGAGCCACGGGGCGGTGGTGCTGTCCTCTGAGCGCACGGGGGTCGCACTGCCCCTACCTCCGGTGCCCCCGGGCGTGCTTTCTCAGGCTCGGGCGAGGAGTTCGCCGTGGAGGATGGAGAACCAGCCGTCCTCGTCGGCCGCCCAGGTGCGCCAGCCCTCCGACAGCCGCGCCAGGTCCGGCGCGGTGGCCAGGCAGGTCGAGGTGGCCTGGTGGGCCAGCGCGGAGGAGACGACGCGTTCGGCCCACATGCCGCCCCACCACTCCCGGTCCTGCGGTGTCGAGAAGCACCACGTGGAAGAGGTGGTCGTCACGTCGGAGAGGCCCGCCTGCCTGGCCCACGACGGCAGCCGGCGCCCGGCGTCGGGTTCGCCGCCGTTGGCTCGGGCGGCGCGCTGGTAGACGTCCATCCACGCGTCGAGCTCCGGCAGTTCCGGGTACCAGGCGAACGCCGCGTAGTCGCTCTCGCGCACGGCCACGATGCCGCCCGGCTTGGTGACGCGCCGCATCTCGCGCAGCGCCCGCACGGGGTCGGCCACGTGCTGGAGCACCTGGTGCGCGTGCGTGACGCAGAAGGTGTCGTCGGGGAACGGCAGCGCGTGCACGTCGGCCACGGCGAAGTCGATGTTGCCCGCTCCCCTGGCCGCCGCCTCGTCGCGCGAGAGCTGGAGCGCCTCGTCGGTGACCTCGGCGGCGGTGACGCGGGCGACGCGCGTGGCCAGGCCGGCGGTGATGGTGCCGGGTCCCGCGCCGACGTCCAGCAGGCTCATGTGCGGCTTGAGGTGGGGCAGGAGGTATCCGGCCGAGTTCTCGGCGGTGCGCCAGCGGTGGGAGCGCAGAACGGACTCGTGGTGGCCGTGTGTGTACATGAGGATCACCCTAGTCTGCATCTCAGGATTTGGAAGAATGTGTCTTAAATGGCGAGACTCGCGGTGCCGTACACTTGTTGCGAATCTTTCGCATCTAGGGAGGGCGTCCGTCGTGGGAGAGGTCCGTCCGATCGTGTACGTCGGGGATCCGGTGCTGCACACCCCCTGCGAGCCGGTCACCCGGTTCGACGAGGCACTGGCCGCGCTGGTCGACGACATGTTCGCCAGCATGTACGCCGCCAAGGGCGTGGGCCTGGCCGCCAACCAGATCGGCGTCGGCCTGCGCGTCTTCATCTACGACTGCCCCGACGCCGACGGCGAGCGCCAGGTGGGCGTGGTCGTCAACCCCACGCTCGAACTCCCGCCGGTCGGCGAGCGCAATCTCGACCCGGGCGACGAGGGCTGCCTGTCGGTCCCCGGCCAGTACGCGCCGCTGCCCCGCGCCGACGTCGCCACCGTCCACGGCCAGGACCTCACCGGCGCCCCCGTCACCGTCGAGGGCACCGGCCTGATGGCCCGCTGCCTGCAGCACGAGAGCGACCACCTCGACGGCCACCTCTACATCGACCGCCTCCCCGCCAAGCGCCGCAAGCAGGTGCTCAAGGCCTACGAGGAGTCGCTGACCACCACCTGAGCCGGGTCAGAAGGTGAACATCCGCAGGCCCGGCTCCAGCGGCCGGGGCGGACCGGTGTAGCGGTGGACGCCGACGGTGAAGTCCTCCCGGGTGAGCCCCTCCAGCTCGAAGCCCTCCTCGGCGAACCACGAGCACACCCGCGGCCCCAGGTCGGGCTCGCGGCAGTGGCGGGTCCAGATCACGGTGGCGCCCGGTGAGCACAACATCGGCAGGTAGCCGATCGTGCGGCGGACGTCCGCGTCGGTGATGTTGCCGAAGACGCCGCAGACCAGGACCAGGTCCGCGGGGACGGCTCCGGCGTAGGCGTCGGTGAGGGCGGCGTCGGCCGCGACGACCTCGACGCCTTCGGGGGCGGACTGCCGCGCCAGCCGTACGTTGCGCTCGTCGAGCTCCACCAGGCGGGCGCTGACCCCGGCGCGCGCGGGGTGTCCGGCCAGGACGGGCAGCAGGTCGCGGCCCTGGCCCGCGCAGAGGCTGACCACGGTGCGCGCGCCGGCGTCGAGCGCGCCGGAGATCGCCGCGCGCACCACCCTCAGCCTGCGCCACAACGGAGAACCTGGGGAGTCGTAGCCGGTGTGCCAGCCGTGCCAGTCGGGTTCCTCCATGATCGCCATGCTAACGCCGCCGGGCGGGCCGGGACCCGGGCCCCGGCCCGCCCGCACCGTCAGCGCGCCAGGCGCACGGTCACCGGGCCGCCTCGTGCGCGGTGACGGCCTTGGCGCCGAGGCCGACCCGGGCGTAGACGGCGGGCTGCCGGGCACGCAGCACCAGCGCCCAGCTGACGCCCAAGGCCATCGCCGCCACGTACACCAGCGGCAGGATCCAGGTCAGCGGGTCGCCGGGCGGCACCCCGAGCAGCGCGTCGATGTTCGCCCAGCCGAGCCACACCATCACCGCCAGCAGGATCGCCGCCGGCACCGGCGTGACAAGCCTGCGCAGCGCGCTCTCCCCGCTCGGCTCGCGCACGAAGAACACGATGACCGCGATCGACGTGGTGAAGATCAGCAGCAGGACGCCGAACCCGCCGAACGCGCCGCCGTAGAAGAAGAGCTGGACCAGCGGGTTGAGGCCGAGCACCGCGTAGACGACGATCACCACCAGGCCAAGCACGCTCTGGGCGATCGAGCCCGCCTGGGGCGCGCCGCTGCGCGGGCGGGTGCGGCCGAAGACGGCGGGCAGCACACGTTCGCGGCCCAGCGCGAAGAAGTAGCGGGCCGTCGTGTTGTGGAAGGAGATCATCGCGGCGAACACGCTGGTGACGAACAGGACGCGGGCGATGTCCACGACCAGCGAGCCCAGGTGCGAACCCGCCAGGACGAAGATCGTCTCGGCGCCGTCCCTGGTGGCCGTGGCCACGATGTTGCCCGGCCCGGTGGCCACCGTCATGGCCCAGGCCGACAGGGCGTACAGGCAGGCGATGATGACGATCGAGGAGTAGGTGGCGAGGGGCACGGTGCGGCGCGGGTCGCGGCTCTCCTCGGAGAACACCACCGACGACTCGAACCCGACGAACCCCAGCGTCGCGATCACCAGCAGCGCCCCCACGCCCGGCACGAACAGCGCGCCGGGCGACAACGTCTCCAGCGACAGGCCGCCGGGGGCCGGGTTGGCCAGGTCGGCGAAGTCGAACAGCAGGATGACCGCCACTTCCAGGGTCAGCAGGATGGCCAGGAGCCGGCCGTTCACGTCGACGCGCATGACGCCGAGCACCGCGACCAGCGCCCAGACGATCAGCGACAGCACCCACCAGGGCGGCGCCGTCCCGAACCACCGTTCGACGATGGGTGTGGCGGCCGCGCCGAAGGCGCCGTAGAGGCCGACCTGGAGGGAGTTGTAGGCGATCAGCGCCACCCAGGCCGAGGCGATGCCGGCGGGGCGGCCGAGGCCGCGGCTGACGTAGGTGTAGAAGGCGCCGGCGTTGGCCATGTGGCGGGCCATCGCCACGTAACCGATCGCGAACAACGCCAGCACCAGTCCGACCACCAGGAACGCGACCGGGAGACCGGTGATCTTCGTCACGCTGTAGCCGGTGGTCATCACGCCGGCCACGACGGTGAGCGGGGCGGCGGCCGAGAGGACGAAGTAGACGACCGAGGGGGCGCCGAGCCGATCGGCGGCCAGAGCGCGGGTGATCGGGTCTGGCTGGGGGGTTTCCATCGGCATCCTTTCTGTGTGGAGGGGTGGGGGTGCTGCTGGTCAGTGGGGGTCGCGGCGGCTGCGCTCCGGGCCCTTCCGTCTCGCGCGGGTACGCCCGCCGCTCGGCCGTTCGCTCACGGGCGAGAGGTGCCCGGGCGGGGCGATCCCCGAGGCCCGGCATACCCACCCGGCACACCCAAAGGCTGTCCGCAGCCCGGAGCCTCCCGGCAACCCACGGCTCAGGACCAACCCACCGCCTACGGGTAACTCACGGCTTGGCGGCGGTCCGGGGCTTCTCGGCGATCCGAGGCATTGCGGCGATCTGCGGCATTGCGGTGAACCGAGGCGTCGCGGGGGGCCGAGGCTTCCGGGTAATCGGGGGCTTCGCGGTAAGGCGGGGCCTTCGGGGGAGCCGGGGCCCTGGGGAGGGCGGGGGCGCCGGGGGGAGCTGGGTGGGCGGTGAGTGGGCATGGGGCGGGGCCGGTCAGGTGCGGTAGGTCAGGACGGCGTCGCCGACGGCGGCGTGGACATGACGGGCCAGGTCGGTCAGCTGCGGCGGCAGCGCGGCCAGGACGGTGGTCAGATGACGCCGGGCGGTTTTTCTCTCGGCCGGGTCCTCCACCACGACGTCGGTCATCCCGCACGCCTCCACCAGCGACGCCAGTGCCATGTCGTGCGGGTCGAGCGGCTGCCATCGGGTGAGCGCCATGTGGAGGCGTGTTCTGGGCCATGCGGCCGGACCGAAATCGGTGGCGAAAAAGCGGCCCGGCTTGCGGCGCCATAATTTCGGCGCTTCACGTTCTAGGAATCCGGCCAGGATCATTCTCCCGGACACGTCGTCGACGGCCCGCTGCGACAGGTACACGAGCCAGGTCCGCAGATCCGTGTGCTGCGGCATGCTGCCCATGTCGGCGAGCACCCGGTCGGCCACGACCTCCTGAACCGGCCGCGGATCGACCAGCCGCACCGTGGACCCGCGCACCCCGACCCGCCCGGCCAGCACGAGCTCGCCGATGAGCGCCCCGGCCAGCCCCAGTTCGACTCCCTGGACATGCAGCCGCGGACGCCCCGTGCTCGTGGTGTCCCAGCCGACCAGGAAGAGCTCGTCGGCTAGCGCCCGCATGATTCACCCTTTGTGGAAGCCCGATATTCGATACCGCTCACATGACCAGAGCGAAATATCTATCAGACGGATGATCGCCGGGCTAGTCCCATTTAATTAGGTGCAACGCGTTTTAGAATGATATTTCATTGCGTCGCGAGATATTCCGCATACACCTTTTTCGGCACGGTCATCCGCCAGGCCTCCACGACCAGCTCCCGCATCTCGTCCACCTCCAGCGCCGCCATCCGGGCCTGGACCCACTGATAGCGCAGGTCACCCTGGGACGGCATGAGGAACTTCTCCGGCTCCGCCGCCACCAGCGCCTCCCGCTCCTCCTTCGGGAACCCGAACCCCATGATCGTCTCGTCCCTGGAGAAGGCCACGTAGACGATGCTGCCCACCCGGAACTTGACCCGGTCCCGGATGAGATGCTCCGATGAGCGCGGCAACCGCGACGCCACCTGCCGCACGTCCTCAACAGTGATCACGGCTCGACCCTAACCGGACCCACCGACAATTCCCGGCCGCCGCCTCGTCTCCCGCGCTGGCCGCCCTGACCAGGGAACCGGCCCACGGGGCGGCGTTACGGCGAGTACGCCGTGAGCCCTCACGAGCGGCGCTCGACGGGCGCCCGCCGGGGTCGGCGATGCGGGTTGGGGGGCGGAAGCCGTAACTTATGGGACAGAGCGATCAGGAGACGCTGCGATACAGGTCGGCGGCGAGTTTGTTGATGCGCTTCACCGACGCGTCCCAGGTGCCGGCGGCCGGGTGGGCGGTCAGCAGGGCCATGACGAGGCGGTCGTCCTTGCCGAGCAGGCCGGTGGTGTGGAGCACGGGGTGGCCGTAGT
The DNA here is from genome assembly GCF_042740555.1 of Nonomuraea sp. NPDC059007. Taxonomy (NCBI): domain Bacteria; kingdom Bacillati; phylum Actinomycetota; class Actinomycetes; order Streptosporangiales; family Streptosporangiaceae; genus Nonomuraea; species Nonomuraea sp. NPDC059007. The sequence goes on from NZ_JBHYJD010000102.1 coordinate 7,553, forward strand.
CGGGGACCGTGGTGCCGCGCGCGCTGGCGGCCAGGACGCTGATGGGGCCGCCCCCGATCGGCGCTCCGGCCGAGGCGGGGATGATCTCGGCCGCCGCGGTGGTGTTCGCGCACCGGACCGGAGGCGTCAGGCCGAACCCCGACCACCCCTGCTTCACCGCCCACGGACGCGGGATCGCGCCGGGGATGCCGAACGACTGGTCGAAGCCGTCGGTCCCGCACCGCGTGGACTTGCGCAGATGGCCGAGGACGAGGTCGCGCACGCGCGGGTCGGCGGTGTCGAGCAGGTAGCGGTAGGTCTTGACGATGTCGTACGCGCTCAGCGACACGTATCCCCAGAAACCGGGCTTCGAGGCGGGCGGCGGCGTGGTGTCGGCCAGGCGCAGCTTGCGGGCCATCCGGGTGATGATCGCGCCCTTGCCGCCCCGGTTCCAGAACGAGGTGGCGGCGCCGTCGTCGCTGGAGCGCAGCATGATCCGCAGCAGCCGCGCATCACCCGCCTGGACGCTCTTGTGGGTCTCCAGGAAGTCGATCGCAATGAGGATCTTGCTCACCGAGGCCGACCGGAACTTCCTGCGCGCGTTCTGGTGAACAACGATCTTCCCCGTCGTCCGGTCGAACACGACATATCCGGCGGTGGTGCCCGCGGGAACCTTGGGCCGCTTCACAGCGGGTGTCTTGGAGGGGGTCACGTTCGAACTCTCCGTACCGCCGGCGGTGCCGGATCCGAGGGGGTGCGCACTGCTCTGCGCGCTCGACGACGACCCGGCGGCTCCGGCCGCACATCCGGCCACCAGGGGTACGGCTGCCGCGAGCGCGGCCAAAGGCTTAATTCGCACCCGACCATAACTACCAGATCCACCCACACCCCACCCGCCACCCGGCCATTCCCCCACCCCCGCCAAGCCACAGACCACACCCCCACCCCATCCCACCGCGACAGACCAGGCCACAGTCCAGACCCACCGACGCCTGCCGCGGGCACGGCACGATGGACCCGGAGCCCGCACACGCCTCGGGACCCGGCGCCTGGGGTTAGCTGGAGGATTCCAGGCTTTGCTCCGGGACCTCTTGGGAGGTGGCGGCGGGTTCCGGGGTGGTGGCGTGGAGCATGAGGCGGTCGTCGGTGCCGGCGTCCACCTTCACCGTGCCGCCCTCCCCCACCTCGCCGGTCAGCACCATGGTGGACAGGCGGTTGTCCAGTTCCCGCTGGACCGTGCGGCGCAGCGGGCGGGCGCCGAACTCCGGCTGGTAGCCCTTCTCGGCCAGCCAGTCCTTGGCCGCGTCGGTGACCTCCATGCCGATGTCCTGGCCCTTCAGGCGCTGGCGGGTCTTCTCCAGGAGGAGGTCCACGATCTGCCGCAGTTCCTCCTTCTCCAGGCGCTTGAAGATGATCGTCTCGTCGATCCGGTTGAGGAGCTCGGGGCGGAGCGAGTGGCGCAGCAGGTCCATGAGGCGCTCCTCCAGCTCGGCCGCGTCGCCGGTGGAGTCGAGGATGAGCTGGGCGCCGATGTTGCTGGTCATGATGACGATCGTGTTGGTGAAGTCGACGGTACGGCCCTGCCCGTCGGTGAGCCGGCCGTCGTCGAGCATCTGGAGCAGGATGTTCATGACGTCCGGGTGGGCCTTCTCGATCTCGTCGAGCAGGATCACGCCGTGGGGGCGGCGGCGCACGGCCTCGGTCAGCTGCCCGGCCTCCTCGTAGCCGACGTATCCGGGCGGGGCGCCGATCAGCCGGGAGACCGTGTGGCGCTCCTGGAACTCGCTCATGTCGATGCGGACCATGTGGTCCTCGCCGCCGAACAGCGCGTCGGCCAGGGCGCGGGCCAGTTCGGTCTTGCCCACGCCGGTCGGGCCGAGGAACAGGAAGCTGCCGATCGGGCGGTTCGGGTCCGACAGGCCGGCACGGGCGCGGCGCACGGCTTCCGCGATCGCGACCACGGCCTCGTCCTGGCCGATGACACGCTGGTGGAGGTGCTCTTCGAGGCGCATGAGCTTGTCGCGTTCCTGCTCGGTCAGCTGGGCCACCGGGATGCCGGTGCGCCGGGAGACGACCTGGGCGATGTCGGCGACCGACACCTCGGGGACGCTGTCGTCGCCGTGGCGGGCGTTCTCCAGCTCGGGACGGAGCTTGTCGATCTCGCGGGTCAGCTCCTTGGCGCGGTCGAAGTCGTCGCTGGAGACGGCCTGGTCCTTGTCCCGGTGAAGGCTGTCGAGACGTTCCTCCAGCTCGCGTACGTCGGCGCCGGGGGTGCGGGCGCGCAGCCGTACCCTGGCGGCGGACTGATCCATGAGGTCGATCGCCTTGTCCGGCAGGAACCGGTCGGAGATGTAGCGGTCGGAGAGCGTGGCGGCGGCGTCCAGCGCCTCGTCGGTGATGCGGACCTGGTGGTGCGCCTCGTAGGCGTCGCGCAGGCCGGCGAGGATCTCCACCGTCTGCTCGACCGTCGGCTCCGGGACGAGGATCGGCTGGAAGCGGCGTTCGAGCGCCGCGTCCTTCTCGATGTTCTTGCGGTACTCGTCGATGGTGGTGGCGGCGATGACGTGAAGTTCGCCGCGGGCCAGGGCGGGCTTGAGGATGTTGGCCGCGTCCATGCCGCCCTCGGCGGAGCCGGCGCCGACCAGGGTGTGGACCTCGTCGATGAAGACGATGGTCTCGTCGGCGTGCTCGCGTACCTCGTCGATGACCTTCTTGATCCGCTCCTCGAACTCGCCGCGGTACTTGGAGCCGGCGACCATGCCCGTCAGGTCGAGGGCGATGACGCGGCGGTCCTTGAGCGTGTCGGGGACGCTGCCGTTGACGATGCGCTGGGCGATGCCCTCCACGATCGCGGTCTTGCCGACGCCCGGCTCGCCGATGAGGACCGGGTTGTTCTTGGTACGGCGCGAGAGCACCTCGATGGCCTGCTCGATCTCGTCCTCACGGCCGACGACCGGGTCGATCTTGCCCTGCATGGCCTCCTCGGTGAGGTCGCGGCCGTATTCGTCGAGGGCGGGCGTCTCGCCGGAGCCTTTGGTCGAGCCTTCGGTACGGCGGGTGGGCTGGGCGGCGCCGGACATGAGGGCCTGCTGCAGTTCGTTGGCGGAGGCGCCCTGCTCGGCCAGCAGGCGGGCGGCGCTGGAGTCCGGGTTGGCGGCCAGGGCGAGCAGCAGGTGCTCGGGGCCGATGTAGGAGGAACCCAGCGCTCTGGACACGCGCTGCGCGTCGAGAATGGCCCGCTTCGCGGCCGGGCTCAACGTGTCGGGCGGCTGGCCCGCGGCGCCTGCTCCGGCGCCTGCTCCGGCTCCGGCTCCGGTGAGGGCGGCGATGCGGTCGTGCAGGCGGTCGGCGTCCACGCCCGAGGTCTGCAGCAGCGCGCGGCCCGGGTCGTCCTGGGTGGCGGCGTCGAGCAGGTCGAGCACGTCCAGGTCGTGGGCGCCGCGGCGGGCGGCGATCTCCAGGGCGCTGGTCAGCATGTCGCGGGCTGACTGGCTGAGGAGCTTGCCCACGTCCACACGCTGGACGCTGGGACGGGAGGGCGGCCACGCGTCCATACCGCCGAAGACCCGGCCTGTGAGCTCCTCGAACCCGCGGAACGGATCCCTGCCAAAGAACGACCCGAACGGCGATGCTTCCGACATGACCTCTCCCCTCTCCGGAAAGGCCCATTACCGGAAACCCGGACAAACAACCCCAGGTTTCCGCAAAGTTCCCAACCCTCCTACCGCCCCGAAAGCACCACCACCATGGCGCGGGCAAACACCCGAGACGTCCCACCCCCAGGGGTTGACCCCCTCAGAGGCGGTCACCCCAGGCGTGCACCCCCGGGAGGGGGTCAACGCGAGGGGGTGCCCTCCGGCAGGGGCCAACCCCCTGGGGCGGGACGCGCCTGGACGGACGCGCGTGAGAGGCGACGCGTGGGCGCGATCCGCCCGACGCGTGGGCGCGATCCGCCCGACGTGTGAGTGCGGGGAGGGCGACGCGTGAGGGTGGGGAGGGCGACGCGTGAGGGTGGCCGTCCGGCAAGGGGCAGCGCGTTGGGCGCAATCCGCGATCCGCAGGGGCGCGGGGGCGCTGGGGCGCTGGGGCGCAGGGGCGCGGCTTAGGCGACGCGGGGCGCGCGGGGGCTGGCGCGCGCGGCGACTGTGGGCGCGCGGGGGCTTGC
>NZ_JBHYJD010000103.1:0-11499 GCF_042740555.1 Nonomuraea sp. NPDC059007
GCGCCCACCGATGGCGAGGAAGGATCAAGAAAGTCGGCTTTGAGATCGCACGCCCAGTGGTTGTGAACGTCACCACTCAGCACCACCAGGCCGCCCGCCGCGGCCAGGATGCGGGCGCGCTCGGCAGGATGGCCGTCCCAGCTGTCCAGGCGCAGGTTCGGCGCGGGGCCGGGGACGAAGCGACGGGCGAAGAAGAGCGGCTGCACCAGCACCTTCCAGCGGACCGGGGTCGTGGTCAGGCGCGACAGCAGCCACTGCTCCTGCGCGGCGCCGAGCATCGTGGCGGCGTCGCGGTACTGCCGCACGTCCAGCAGCATGAAGTCGGCCACCCGGCCGTAGGTGCGCCGCCGGTACATCTGCAGCGCGCCCGCCTCGGGACGGACGCGTAAGGGCAGGTGCTCGTAGTACGCCTGGTAGGCGGCGGCCCGGCGGCGCAGGAAGGCGGCGGAACCGTCGCCCCTGCCTCGGTAGTTGTCGAGCACCTCGTGGTCGTCCCAGGTCGTGACCCAGGGGGCGGCGGCGTGGGCGGCCCGCAGATCGGGGTCGGACTTGTAGCGGGCGTAGCGGGCACGGTAGTCGGCCAGCGTGACCGCCTCACCCGGCCGGTCCAGGCGCCGTACCGGGTCGGCGGCCTGCCGGCTCTCGTAGATGTAGTCGCCCACGTGGAAGACCACGTCGGGGCGCTCGTCCGCCAGGTGTCTCAGGGCGGTGTAGCGGCCGTGCTCGTAGCGCTGGCAGTTGGCCACGGCGAAGCGTACGAGATCGGATGAGGCGGGGTCGGCGGCCGTCTTCGTGCGTCCCACGGCGCTGAGGTCGGCGCCCGCGCGGAACCGGTAGAAGTACTCCGTGCCCGGCCGCAGGGCCGCCACCCGCACGTGCACGCTGTGCGCCCACTCGGGCAGCGCCCGCGCCGTGCCCTGCTGCACGATCTTGGTGAACCGTTCGTCCGCGGCGAGCTGCCACCTGACCTCGACCGCCCGGCCGGGCACTCCGGTCAGCCGGGTCCACAGGATGACGCCGTCCGGCAGTGGCTCCCCCGATGCCACGCCCAAGGTGAAGGGGTTGGCCATGCGTTCAATGGTGACTCACAACCGCTCCACGATGGTGACGTTCGCCTGACCTCCCCCCTCGCACATCGTCTGCAGCCCCCAGCGCCCGCCGGTGCGCTCCAGCTCGTGCAGCAGCTTCGTCATCAGCACCGCGCCGGTCGCGCCGAGCGGGTGGCCCAGGGCGATCGCGCCGCCGTTGGGGTTCACGACCGCCGGATCGGCGCCGCTCTCCTTGATCCACGCCAGCGCCACGGAGGCGAACGCCTCGTTGATCTCGATCACGTCGAAGTCGCCGATGCACATGCCCGTCCTGCCGAGCGCGTGCGCGGTCGCGGGGATGGGCGCCGACAACATCTCGATCGGGTCGCCGCCGCGCGCCGACAGATGATGCACGCGGGCGCGCGGGGTCAGCCCATGCTCCTGTACGGCTCGCGCCGACGCCACCAGCAGCGCGGCGGCGCCGTCGGAGATCTGGGAGGCCAGGGCTGCGGTCAGCCGTCCGCCGTCGAGCAGCGTCTTCAGCCCGGCCATCTTGGCGGCGGTGGTGTCGCGGCGCGGTCCCTCGTCCACGGCGGCGCCCTCGTAGGGAACGATCTCGCGGGCGAAGTGGCCGGCGTCGATGGCGTGGATCGCGCGGTGGTGGGAGGTGAGGGCGAACGCTTCCATGTCTTCCCTCGCCACCTCCCACTTTTTCGCGATTTGCTCGGCGCCGTGGAACTGGGAGACCTCTTGCGTGCCGTACCGCTGGGACCAGCCTTTGGAGCCGCTGAACGGGGTCTCGTGACCGAGCTCGCGGCCGGCCAGCATCGCTTGGGAGATGGGGACCATGCTCATGTTCTGCACGCCGCCGGCCACGACGAGGTCGCTGGTGCCCGACATGACGGCCTGGGCGGCGAAGTGCAGGGCCTGCTGGGAGGACCCGCACTGCCGGTCGACGGTGACCCCCGGAACCTCCTCGGGCAACCCGGCGGCCAGCCAGCAGGTACGGGCGATGTCCCCCGCCTGCGGCCCCACGGTGTCCACACACCCGAACACCACGTCCTCCACGGCCGCCGGGTCTATGCCGGTGCGCTGGACCAGCTCCTTGAGCACGTGCGCGCCCAGGTCGGCGGGGTGGGCGGCGGCCAGACCGCCCTTCCTGCGCCCGACCGGGGTCCTGACCGCACCGACGATGTACGCCTCGTTCATGCCCACTATCCTAGCAAGCGCTTGGTCGTTCGACCCAGTGCTTCCGGCCCACCGCAAGGGACCAACCCCACAAGCCCGGCCCCCACGGGCGAGCCCCACGCGGCCGGCGCCCCACAGGCCCAGCCCACAGGCCGACCCCCGCGCTGGGCGCCCCTCGGGGAACCCCTTCCGAGCGACCCCCGATCCGGGCAACCCGATCCGGAGACCCGGTAGGCCTCCCGGGTCGTAACGCGGAGGGCGTGCCGGACCGCGAGGTGAGTGCGCCCAGGAGTGCGGTGGGCGCAGGCGGGGGGCGGGCGCAGGCGGAGGTAGTCGCACCCGGAGGTAGTCGCACCCGGAGGCGGTCGCGCCCGGAGGCGGGCGCAGACGGGGGGCGAGCACGCCCGGGGGCCGGTGCGCCCGGGGTGGGCGATCCGGGGGTGGGAGGGGGTGAGTGGGGTGGTTGGGTGGGGTGGGGTGGAATCGGGTGGGGGGCTGGGTGGTTGGGGGTCTTGGGCGGGTGAGCTGGGCGTGTTACGTGAACAAGCGATTGTGCGAGGGCTCATAATGGAGGACGTGACAACGCGAAAGAACTCCGGCGCGACCGCCACCCCCGCCAAGCGCCAGCGCGCGACCTCGTCCGGCTCGGCCTCCGAGCGCCGTGACCACCTCGTGAAGCTCGCCGCGGAGCTCTTCGCGCGCAAGGGCTTCCAGGCCACGACCGTGCGCGAGATCGCCGACGAGGCCGGGATCCTCTCCGGAAGCCTCTACCACCACTTCGACTCCAAGGAGACGATCGTCGACGAGGTGCTCTCCACCTTCCTCGACGACCTCATCGCCCGTTACCGCGCCGCGCTCGAGTCCGGCGGCGAGCCGCGGGCCGTGCTCTCCGAGATGGTGCGCATCGGCTTCGGCACGCTGGAGCCCCACCGCGCCGCGATCACCGTCATGCAGAACGACTGGAACTACCTGCGCCAGTTCGAGCGCTTCAACTACCTCGTCAAGGCCGAGGACGAGGTCGAGCAGATGTGGGTGGCGCAGATCAAGGCGGGCCAGGCGGCGGGGCAGTTCCGCGGCGACGTCGATCCCAAGCTCACCTACCGGATGATCCGCGACACGATCTGGGTGGCGGTGCGCTGGTTCCGGCCCGGCGGCAGGCTCAACACGACGGGCCTGGCCGAGCACTACATCACCGTGCTGTTCGACGGCCTGGCCACGGGCGAGCGCACCACGCAGAAGGCATGAGCCTCCGCAAAGCCGTCCGCTTGGCGCTGCAGGAGGTGGCCGACGCCGCCAAGGCGCCGCAGATGCAGCGCTACATGAAGTCGGAGATGCCGTTTCTCGGGGTGTCGGCCGGGCCCCGCCGTACCGCGCTGAAGAGGGTTTTCGCCGCGCATCCGCTGGACGGCGCGCCCGAGTGGCGGCGGGCGGTGCTGGAGCTGTGGCGTGAGGCGGAGTTCCGCGAGGAGCGCTACGCCGCGATCGAGCTGTCCGGCTACCACCTCTACCGCGAGCACCAGACGCTCTACACGGTGCCGATGTACGAGGAGATGGTGGTCACCGGCGCCTGGTGGGACCTGGTGGACGAGATCGCCACCCACCGGGTCGGCGGGCTGCTGGCGGCCTTCCCCGACTCGATGCGCCCGCTCATGCTGCAGTGGGCCGGCCAGCCGGATCTGTGGAAGCGCCGGACGGCGATCCTGTCGCAGAACCGGTTCAAGCAGCGCACCGACACCGCCCTGCTGTTCGCGTGCATCGAGCCGAGCCTGTCGGACAACGACTTCTTCGCCCGCAAGGCCATCGGCTGGGCGCTGCGCGAGTACGCGAAGGTCAGCCCGCGCGAGGTGGTGCGCTACGTCCAGGCCAAGGGCATCTCCGGCCTGAGCCGGCGCGAGGCGCTCAAGAACATCGCTAGCGAGTCCACAACGCCTCCTGCACCGCCTGCACCAGGGCCATCAGCCCAGGTGTGACGCCTTCGCCGCGCCAGGCCAGTCCGTAGGTCAGGCGCAGGTCGGCCCCTTCCAGCGGGACGAACCTGACGTCCTCCCTCCGCACGGTCCTGGCCACGAGCTGCGGGATCGGCAGCAGCCCGGCCCCGGCGGCGACCAGGTCGAGGGCGGCGGCGTAGTCGTCCTCGGCCACCTGCCGATGCCGTCCCGGCAGCCCCGCCAGCCGCCCGCCGGGCACGAGCAGGTCCTGCCCGCTCAGTTGCTCGGCCAGCACCCGGTTACGCCACGGATGATCAGCCGGTACGGCCAGCCGATCCACCGTCACGTGAAACCGCGCCCCCGTGGTGAACCTGGCCGGGGCGGGAAAGGCGACGAGGGCCGCCGACACCCGCCCCTCGTCGAGCGCCTGGGCGGCGGCGGCCCGCCCGGCCGGGCGGAGCTCGACGGCGAGGGACGGGCCGCGGGCCGCCAGCCGCCGCACGATCCGCGCCGCCAATGCCCCGGCAAGCGGTGGATAAGCGAGATGGATGACGGCCTGGGTCAGCCGGGCCGCCTCGTCGGTGAAGCCGTCGACCGCGGCCAGCACCTGCTCGGCCTGCGCGAGCAGGGCCGCACCGGCGGCGGTCAGCCGTACCTCGCGGGCGCTGCGCTCGAAAAGCTGGAGGTGGAGGGCGTTCTCCAGCCGGGTGATGGCCTGGCTCATGGCGGGCTGCGACATGCCCAGGTCGGCGGCGGCCCGCGAGAAGCTGAGCCGCCCGGCCACGCGGGCGAAGCAGTGGATCTCCTTGAGCATAAGCAGCACAAATAGATAATGCATCACTGCGGAGATCGAAGGCACGATCCAGAGGTCTTCGTCACCGGCTTGGGAGCAGTGAAATGTCCACCGTGCTCGGATATCCCCGCATCGGCCCGAACAGAGAGCTGAAGCGCGCCCTGGAGTCCTACTGGGACGGGCGCACCACGCGCCGGGACCTTGAGGAGGAGGGCGCCCGGCTGCGGGCCGCCACCTGGGGCCGCCTGGCCGGGCTGGGGCTCGGGGAGCTGCCGTCCAACACGTTCTCGTTCTATGACCAGGTGCTCGACACCGCCGTGCTGCTCGGCGCGGTGCCGGAACGTTATCTCGCCGCCGAGGACCCCTATTTCGCCATGGCACGCGGCACCGACGGGCTGGCGCCGCTGCGGATGACCAAGTGGTTCGACACCAACTACCACTACATCGTGCCGGAGATCGGCCCTGAGACCGTCTTCGAGCTCGACGCCGCCAAGCCGCTGGCGGAGGTGCGGGAGGCGCGTGCGCTCGGCCACGAGACGCGGCCCGTGGTGGTGGGCCCGGTGACGTTCCTGTCGCTGTCCGGGGCGCTGGAGCGGCTGGAGGACGTGCTCGGCCCCTACGAGGAGCTTCTGGCCGCCCTGGCGCGCGAAGGGGTGGCCTGGGTGCAGCTCGACGAGCCCGCGCTCGTCACCGACCTCACGCCCGCCCAGCTCGACGCGGTCCGCGCCGCCTACGAAAGGCTCGGCGCCGCGCCCGAGCGGCCCAAGATCCTCGTCGCCTCCTACTTCGGCGACCTGGGCCCGGCCCTGCCCGCGCTGGCCGCGACGCCGGTCGAAGGCATCGGTCTCGACCTGGTCCGCGGGTCCGTGCCCGAGATCGCGCTGGAGGGCAAGACCGTCTTCGCGGGTGTCGTCTCCGGCCGCGACGTCTGGCGCACCGACCCCGGCCGCGCCCTCGCCAGGCTCCGGGGCGTACGCGCCGGCCGGGTCGTGGTGAGCACCTCCTGCTCGCTGCAGCACGTTCCCTACGACGTCGCCGCCGAGGACGGTCTCGAGCCCGCCCTCGTCGCCCGGCTGGCCTTCGCCGAGCAGAAGGTGGCCGAGGTGGTCGAGCTGGCCCGCCTGCTGGCGGACGGCGCCGCCGTACCCTTTGACGAGGTTCCCGTCGCGGCGGCGAGCGCCACCCATGAGGTACGGCCGGCCCGCAGCCCCTACCCCGTGCGGGCGGCGGCGCAGGCCGGGCACCTCAAACTGCCCCCGCTGCCGACCACCACGATCGGCTCGTTCCCGCAGACCGGCGAGCTGCGCGCGGCCCGCGCCGGCGTCGTGGCCGGCGCGCTGGCGGCGGACGACTACGAGAAGCTCGTCGAGCGCGAGATCGAGCACGCCATCCAGGTGCAGGAGGATCTCGGCCTGGACGTGCTCGTGCACGGCGAGCCCGAGCGCAACGACATGGTGCAGTACTTCGCCGAGCACCTCGACGGCTTCGCCGTCACCAAGAACGGCTGGGTGCAGTCCTACGGCTCGCGCTGCACCCGCCCGCCGATCATCCACGGCGACGTACGGCGCCCGGCGCCCATCACCGTGCGCTGGGCCACCTACGCGCAGTCGCTGACCGATCGCCCCGTCAAGGGCATGCTGACCGGGCCGGTGACGATCGTGGCCTGGTCGTTCGACCGCGACGACCTGCCGCAGCGCGACGTGGTGCTCCAGGTGGCCGACGCGATCGCCGAGGAGGTGCGCGACCTGGAGGCGGCCGGGCTCTCCGTCATCCAGGTGGACGAGCCGGCCCTGCGTGAACTGCTGCCGCTGCGCGCCGCCGAGCAGCCCGCGTACCTGGAGTGGGCGGTGGCCGCCTACCGCAGGGCCACGTCGGTGGTCGCCGACCGCACGCAGATCCACACGCACCTGTGCTACTCCGACGCCGACCAGATCCTGGCCGCGATCGACGGCCTGGACGCCGACGTCACCACCATCGAGTCGGCCCGATCGGGACGGCGCATCCTGGACGCGGTGAGCGGCTACGCGCGCGGTCTCGGGCCGGGCGTCTACGACATCCACTCGCCGCGGGTGCCGTCGGCCGACGAGGTCGAGGAACGGCTGGCCGCCACCCTGAAGGTCCTGCCCGGCGACCGGGTGTGGGTGAACCCGGACTGCGGCCTGAAGACCCGGACGTACGCGCAGGTGGAGGCGTCGCTGGGCAATGTGGTCGAGGCGGCCCGCCGCGTGCGCGCCACGCTCTGACGGGGCTCAGCCGGTGGCGTGGAGGCGCCGGAAGTCGTCGAGGTTCTGGCGGTAGTGGGCCAGGTCGGCTTCCAGCGCCTCCCGGGTGAAGCGTTCGGGGTTCTCGCGGTGGACGGTTCTGCCCGCCGGGGTCCAGAAGGCGTCGGCGGGCGCGCGGTCGGCGCCGATGGGGACGAAGCGGAGGGCTTCGGCCACCGCGTCGGCCGCCAGCTCCCATCCGGCGACGACGCTCTCGTAGGCGTCGTCGCCGCCGGGCCCCGCGGCGAACTCGAGGTCCACGGCGAGGGCGCGGCGCGCGAGGGCGCCGGCGACGACCACCCACAGCCCGGCGGGCATCATGCGGGGGATTGCGGGGCCGAAGCGCAGCTCGTTCTGGCGCGCGACCCGCTCCCCCTCGTAGGACACCTCGACCTCGATCGTGCCCAGGCGCAGCGTCCAGGCGTCCTCGCCCGCCTCGGGTTCCGACGTCTCGCCGCCTTCGGGGACGGCCAGGTCGAGGTAGACGTAGCCCTCGGCCAGCGATCTGGCCCGCTCAGGCATACTCGGCCACCAGGTTCCGGTAGGTGTCCCTGACGATGAGCAGGCGGTCGAGGTCGAACCGGCCGGGCTCGCGGGCCAGCAGCTCGAGCCCGCGATCGGACCAGAAGGCCGTCTCCGGCACCGTGTCGTCGCCGGGGCGGATGAACTTGACGACCTCCTCGACGGCGGCGGCGGCGATCGACAGCGCCCTTCTGGCCTCGGCGGAGTCGTCCACGGGCACGTTGCCCGCGCTCAGGTCGGCCACCCACAGCCATTCGCCGGCGTCGAGCAGCTCCGACGGCTCGGGGCCGCCGAAGGTCGGGTAGCCGGCCGGGATGACGGGCCGCGCGGGCAGGCCGAACAGGAACTCGCGCTCGGCGCCGCAGCCCTGGCAGCGCCCGGCGTAGCGGTCGGCGCGCTCGCCCTCGGCCTCCACCAGCCCCCGGCTCCAGGTCGTCTCGACGGAGCCGCACCGCTCGCACGGGTTCAGGTCGAGGTAGAGGTGCGCCTCGTCCCTCGTCCGCGCCACCGCGAATCCCATGGCCGTCCCTTCGTCCGCCTCCATCATGGCGCATCCACCCGATCGGCCGGGACGGGGAACTCCTTGTCGCGGTACCGGTACCCGCACACGCAGGGCTCGTCATCCGGGCACAGGCACTCGTAGAGGTAGTAGCCGGTGCCGTTGGCGAGCCGGCGGGCGTGCTGGGCCCGGTCGGTCGGCGGCGTGCCGCCGTCCAGGAGCTCGCGGATCGACTGGACGACGGAGACGCGCTCGTCGACGCGCCCGCGCCCGTCGACGAGCCTGACCAGTGCCTCGTCGAGCTCGGACGGAAGCCGGCCGCGCAGGTGCGGGCCGTCGCCCACGCCCAGCGAGTTCGCCATCTCCACGAGCACACGCAACCGCGCCGGTCTCTGGTACGGCGTGGCCGCGTCGACCTGGCGCACCGCCTCCCGCAGCCGGGCGATCGCCTTGTGGTCCTCCACGGACAGCGTGGTGGGGGCGGTGGCCGGGTCGGCGGGCGGGTCGCGCCTGAGCATGGGGGCGCCGGCGGGCACACCCTGCAGCGCGACGATCAGGCCGGACGCCGCTCCTGCGGCGGCGCGCTCGATGGCGCCGAACGAGCCGAGCGCGGCCACGTGCAGGCGCGCGACGCCTCGGTGGACGTTCACGGTGAGCGGCTCGCCGCGGGTGGCCCGGTGGGAGGTCAGCTCGACGGCGAGCGGCGGCTGCCCTGGGAGGACGAGGTCGAGGAGGGCGTCGCCGTACACCTTGACCTCGGCCCCGGCCTGTTCCGCGGCGCGGGCGGCGGCCGCGGCGGCGGCCCGGACGGGCGGGATCGCGGGCAGGCCGAAGACCGAGTACAGCGCGTTGACGTGGACGGGCGCGAGCTGTCCCGCGCGGGCGGCCAGGATCAGGCGGGTGCGCGCGCTGCCCTGGAACATGCCGGCCTTGAGCCCGGCCTGTTCCGCTGCCGCGCGCAGCTCGTTCTCGCGCTGGGCGCGCAGCGGCTTGGGGGCGTCGGCGAGCGCCCGTACCGCGGTCCTGACGCGCACGAGCGCGGGGACGTCGTCGGCGCCGATCGCCGGGTCGGCCGGGAGGGCGCGGTCGTTCATGATGCCGCCCGGGGGCAGCCCCGCGGTCTGCTCGGCGATCCGCGTGGCGGTCGTGAGCAGGACGTCGGTGGCGTTGAAGGCGGAGACCTCCAGCACGAGCCGGCCGGGCAGGCCGAGGCTCGGGTAGGCGTCCACCTGGCCGGGCGGGACGTCGGACTTGGAGACCAGCAGTTCCATGCTGCCGCCCGGCCACTCGACGGTGAAGCGGCCCGGTCCCGCCGGGGTGATCGAGGTGACGCCCGCGGCGTTGGCCAGGCGGTCCAGCCCGCCCGGCGAGGTGTCGAGCGCGCCGATCGCGGTCGCGGAGTCGACCACCGGGCCGGCGCCCGTGTTGAGCAGGTCGGCGATCGAGCCCTGGCGCGGCACGGTCTTCACGCGCGGGCCGTCGCCCCACGGCGGTGGCGGCGCCGGGTGGCCCCTGGCCTCGATGTCGGCGGCGATCGCCTCGATCGCCTGGGCCAGGTTGAGCTGGGCCACCGCGTCGGTGGCCCGGTTCCACAGGCCGGACAGGTGGGCGTGCTCGTGGAGGCGCGGGGTCAGGCAGTGGTCCTGGCCCTCGCGCAGGTGTTCGCTGGGCAGGAACGTGCGGACCACGCCCTGGACCCGGCCCTCCTGGTTGGCGATCTCCTCCTGAAGGGCGTGGCTGATCTCGTGCACCAGCGTGGACTCGACGGCGTACGGGTGCAGTCTCGGCCGGATCACCGCCAGGAGGGCGTCGTCCTGGGTGGCGCCGGTGGAGATCCGGGCGTTGTCGGCGGCGCCGGGGTCGCCGATCGTGAAGCGTACGTACAGGATGCCGTGCTTGGAGGTGACTACCTCCATGGTCTGGCCGTCGGCCAGCCAGCGCAGGGCGGTGACACCGCCGCCGAAGGAGCTCGGCGTGAGCTGGATGGCCTTCAGCTCGTCGTGGTCCAGGTCGGGCATGGAGGCCGGGCGGGCGTCGAGGGCGAACGGCGAGCCGGGCAGGGCGGGAGACGGCGCGGACGGGCCGGGGGTTCCCGGCGCGGACGTGGCGGACGGCGCGGACGGACCGGGCGAGGCCTGGGCGGCGCTGCCGGCCGCGGGAGACCCGGCGGCGGGGGACCCTGAGGCGGGCTTCGCGGAGGCGGGCGGGAACGCCGGAGCGGGGGTCTCGTACGAGATCTTGCGGTTGTCCAGCTCGGCCCGGATCTTGTCCGACAGCGTGCCTTCCACGGGTGAGGTGTGGAAGAGGTGACGCAGGTCCACGTTGTGGTCGCGGGCGATCTGGACGAGGTGGTCGGGCACGGTGCCGAACGCTTCGGCGAACCCGAGGTCCCGCTCGTCACTGCGGACGCTGCCGTCGGGCCCGACCAGGTAGCCGCGCACGGTGCCGTCGTGCTCGGTCACCGTGAGATGGATGGAAACCTGCTCATCGAAGGCCTTCCGCCTGGCATCGACCAGCGGGCCGAGTGGGTCGGCGGCCGTGGCCTGCTTGTGCGTGGACACCGTGCCGTCAGCCGCCGGGGCCGGAGTGAAGGCCCAGCCCGACCCGAGCGGCACGCCGGCTTCGACGTCGGCCATCATGGCC
This sequence comes from Nonomuraea sp. NPDC059007, assembly GCF_042740555.1. NCBI lineage: Bacteria > Bacillati > Actinomycetota > Actinomycetes > Streptosporangiales > Streptosporangiaceae > Nonomuraea > Nonomuraea sp. NPDC059007. Next base: position 10,863 of record NZ_JBHYJD010000103.1, read on the forward strand.
GCGTAGTCGCCCTCGAACATGGCGACGACGACGGTGGCGGTGCCCACGTTGGGGATCTCGTCGCGTTTGCCGTACTTCACGCGCCCGCGGATGCTCCGCTTGACCCGCGTCAGCGTCGCGTCGTAGGCGACGTGGAGCTCCACCTTGATCAGCTTGCCGCGCTGGTTGTCGGTGCCCTCGTCCCGGTTGCCCAGCGACGTGGTGACGCGGTCGCTGGACTGGTCTCCGACGGTGTAGCCGCCCTTCAGTGTGGTCACGGCCTCGCCGCCACCGACACCCCTGGTGAGGGGGAAGAGCTGGCTGCGGCCCGTGGACCCGCTGGCCATCCGCTGGAAGCGGGCGATGCGGCCGAGTTCGCGCGCGTCCAGGGGGCCGACGACGACCGCGCTCACGTGCGACCGCGCCCTGAAGCCGAGGTCGACGGCGGCGCCGGAGCCCGTGGTCCGGTTCAGCCGCCCATTGTTCAGGCCGCCCTCGCCCGCCATACGGCTGAACAGGGTCGCCAGCGCCAGGTCGTTGATCAGCGCCTCGATCTCGTGCATGCGCTCGCGCAAGGCGCGCTTGCTCAGGTACTTCTTTTCGACCAGCGCGGCGCCGACGTTCGTGGTGATCGTGTCGTCGGTGAGCAGCGTCTCGG
>NZ_JBHYJD010000104.1:0-11328 GCF_042740555.1 Nonomuraea sp. NPDC059007
GACACCGTCAACCGACGCCGTCGCCGGCCATCCGACCGGCGATGATGAGGGGATGACGTTGAGGATCGACATCGGCGGCCTGCCGTCCGGGCGGCTGCGGTTCGCCGCCTCCCCGCTGGCCGAGCTGACGGCGATGCTGCACGTGCTGGCGGAACCCGGGCACCACCCGCAGCTCGCCGGCTGGGCCGGGGACGTCTGGGCCGGGCTGCGGCCGGAGCTGGCCGAGCGGCTCAGGGAGGCGGAGTTCCTCTGGCGTTCCTCACGAGCCGACTTCCTGGTGCCCGCTCGTCCCCGGCCGACCCTCGCCGAGGAACTGGACGACGTGGACCGGATCGACGACGAAACCTACGTGACCGCCGCGCTCGTCACCACGTGCGGCAGCAACCGGGTCCACTTCGCCGCGCCGTCGCCGCTCGCCGACGCGACGGCGCGCGAGCGGGCCCTGGACCTGGCCCAGGCCCGCGGCGCGCTCCAGGAGGCCTTCGCGGAACGGCTGCTCGCCGACCCTGCCGCCGTGCGGGCACGGGTGCGCCACACCCTCGAACAGTGCGCCGAGGCCTTCTTCGACGCCGCCTGGACGGGCGTGGCCGCACCGCTCGCCGCCGACCTGCGCCTGAAGAACGACCTGCTGAAACGCAAGGGCATCGGGGCGGCGCTCGCGTCTGTCTCCGGCGCCGTCACCCTGTCGCCGGACGGCGACAGCATCGTCGTGGACAAGCTGCAGGACAAGGCGACCACCGCCACCGGGGTCACCTTCCTGCCCAGCGTCTTCGGCCGCCCGCACCTGGTGACGGTCCACGCGCCCGGGTGGCAGCCGGTGGTGCAGTACCCCGTGGCCGAGGCGAGCCCATCGAAGCCGGTGTCGCTGGAAACCGTCACGCTCCGGCTGGAGGCCCTCGCCCATCCGGTACGGCTGCGCCTGCTGCGCACCCTCGCCCGCGGCCCGCACACCACCGGTGAGCTGGCCCACGCCTGGGAACTTTCACCCCCGGAGGTGTCCCGCCATCTGGCTGTCCTGCGCCGCGCGGGCCTGCTCACCGCCCGGCGGCACGGTCGGTACGTCCGCTACACCGTCAATCTCCCCGACCTGACGGCGCTGGGCGCCGACCTGCTGACGGCCGTACTGCGCTGAGCAGGCTCGGCACACGTGCCGTGGCTCGGGGAACGGCTCGATGCGCCTCTGAAACCCGTGCGATCGCAGGTCAGGGGCGCGTTCGGGCAGCCTCGCGCGACCTGGTGGGACGTCCGGCGGGATTGGCGCGACCCAGCGGGTGAGTGACAATGGGTGGGTGATCACCTTCGCGTGGATTCTGCTCGTCCTGGCCTCGCTCAACGCCGCGCTGGGCGTCCACAGCGTGATCATCGACCGGGCGCCGTCCTGGGCCTTCTGGCTGAACAGGCGGCGCCACAGTCGTCTCGGCGGCTGGGGCAATCTCCTGATGGCCGCGTTCGTGGCCCTGCTGGTGATCGTCCAGAACGCCGAAATGCCGTACGGGGTGGAGATCTCGTTGATCGCGGTACAGTTCATGGCCGCCATGGGCGCGACCGTCCTGTGGGTTGTCGAAGCGGGCCGTCAGCGCGCGTAGCCGTTCAAGAGCCCGGCGGGTACGGCGGGCCGAGGCTCCATACCCGCACCCCGCCGTCGTCCCCCGCCGACACCGCCACCCGCCGATCGTCCAGCACCCCGATCGCCACCGCCTCGATCAGCCCCCGGTGGCCGAGGAACGGCGCGCCGATCGGCGCCCCGGTGGCCAGGTCCCACACCCGTACGGTCTCGTCCCTGTACCCGCCGGACACCACCACGGCGCGGCCGTCGTCCAGTTCGCCCGCCGCCAGCCCCAGGGCCCAGCTCCGGTGACCGGTGAACGGCCGGCCGATCGGCGCCCCGGTCACCAGGTCCCAGACGCGTACCGAGTGGTCGCCGTCGCCGCCGCCGGAGATCGCCACCTGGCGGTCGCCGAGCCGTCCCACCGTCATCGACTCCACGGGCCCGCTGTGGCCTGCCGCGCGTTCGGCCACCTTCGCGCCGGTGGCCAGGTCGGAGATGAGGATCCTGCCGTCGTAGCCGCCGGAGGCCACGACGGACTCTCCTGCCGCGACGGCCAGCACCCAGGCCGGATGGCCTTCGATGGGTCCGCCTATGGGTGCGCCGCCGGTCAGGTCCCACCGGCGTACCGTGTGATCCTGACCGCCCGAGACGGCCACGGGACGGCCGTCCAGCAGGCCGACGGACACCGACTCGACCGAGCCCCGGTGGCCCGCGAAAGGTTCGTGGATCGGTGCGCCGGTCGCCAGGTCCCACAGGCGTACCGTGCCGTCGAGGCCGCCGGATACCACGACGGGGGCGTCGCGCAGCAGGCCCGTCGCCACCGACCAGATCGGTCCTTCATGGCCCTGCAGAGGCGCGCCCACGGGGGCGCCGGTGGCCAGGTCCGCCACGGCGATGGTCCCGTCGTAGCCGCCGCTGACCACGACCGGGCGGCCGTTCACCTGGCTCAGCGCGAGCGACAGCATCCACTTCTGGCGGCCCGTGACCGGCCGGCGGACCAGGCTGCCGAACGGCAGGCCCGGGGTGGTGGAGAACAGGCCGTAGACCGCGGGTACCGCGGCGACCAGGACGCCCGCCGCCAGCACCCGCATCATGCGGCGGCGGCCCACGGCCACGCGCGGAGCCGCCAGCGGGCGCTCATGCGTCAGGGCGGTCAGGAGGTCGGCGACCGCGGGCCGGGAGGCGGGGTCCTTGGCCAGGCAGGCGGTCAGCAGCGGGCGCAGACGGCCGGGTACGCCGGTGAGGTCGGGCTCGCGGGTCATGATCGCGTTGAGGATCGCACCGGGGGTCGAGCCGGGGAAGGCCCGGTGTCCGGAGGCGGCGTACACCATGGTCGCGGCCCAGGCGAACACGTCCGAGGCCACACTGGCGACGGCGCCGCCGAGTAACTCGGGGGACATGTACGCGGGCGTGCCCACCAGGCCGGAGGCGGTGGTGGAGTGTTCGAGTGCGCGGGCGATGCCGAAGTCGATGACCACCGGCCCCTCCAGGCCCATGATCACGTTGCCGGGTTTGAAGTCCCGGTGCACGACGCCGGCCCGGTGGATCGCCTGCAGCGCCATCAGGGTGGTGATCGCCAGCCGGTCCAGGCCGCCGCCGGTGCGCGGCCCGTCCCGCTTCACGAGCCGCTCCAGGGACGGGCCCTGGACGTACTCACTGACCAGGTACGGTCGCCCGCCCGCGATCCCCGCGTCCAGCACGCGCGCGGTGCAGAAGGCGGCCACGCGGCGGGCGATCTCGGTCTCGCGCAGGAAGCGCTCCTGGGCCTGGTCGTCGCCGGCCATGCGGGCGTGCAGCGTCTTGACGGCCACCGGGCGCCCCAGCGGGGTCCGGCTCAGGTAGACCACCCCCTGGCCGCCGCTGCCCAGGACGCCGGTCAGCGGGTAGTCCGCGATCCGGAGCGGATCGCCTTCGGCCAGCGGGTGCGGTTCGGACGTGAAGTTTCCCTCTCCCGGCCCCACAGGCGAACGGTACAAGCCGCCGGGAGAGAGGGGAAGGCGCATCCGTCAGGCGGCGTCGAGGGCTTCGGTGATCTTGCGCGCCATCTCGGTCATGGTGGGGCCGGGCTCGCCCTGGTGGCTCCGGGCGGCGGCCTCGACGGCGACGACGACGGTGCGGCGGAAGTTGTCCGCCTCGGCCGGGTCCTGCTGCTTGAGCAGGTTCACGGCCGTGGTCAGGGCCGGTAGCACCTGGTCGGCGAGTTCGGCGACGGACTTGCCGTACTTCACGCCCTTGGGCGCCTTGGTGATCACGTGGCCGACCGGGCCGGTCGCCGAGGTCAGGGCGAGCGAGCCGTGGGTGGCGGCCTTGTGGGCCGAGACGGCCGCGCCCGCGGCGGACATCAGGGAGACGGCGCCCCAGGCGGCGAGGCGGAGGGTGAGCGTGTCCTGGTCGGTGAGGGTGATGGACATGGTGGGTGCTCCTTCGAGTCTGTCGCCGGGTCTCGCTGACCCGTTCATGAGCCCAACCTTCGCCGAGCGTCCTGATCCCGGGCCGTCGCCGTCCTGATACGGCGGCTGACACGGCACCGCCGCCGATGGTTTCCTGCCGGGGGCGGACGGCATGATGTGCTCATGAGTGAGACGTTGACCTTGCCCGGCGCGGTGGACGCCGCCGCTCTGCTGTCCCTGTCCGATGAGCACCACGCCCGCGCCGTCCGCGCGCTCGGCGTCCGTGCGGCCGGCGGTCACCTGGTGAAGGTGTACGCGCTGGAGAAGCCGGGCCGGAGCGCCATCGACACGCAGACCGGCCTGGACCTCGCCGGCGGGCACCTCGCGCTTGGCGCCCTGCGCGGTTCCCTGGGGTTGTCGGTGCTGATCCTGCATGCCGGAGGCGACGGCGACTACGTCATCATCCATACCTGGATCGAGGGCCACATGTCCGACCTCGCGATCTTCGTCGGCCCCGCGGGCGACCCCGCCGGGCTGCGGCCGGGCCGGGCGGGGCTGGCGCCGTGCGTGTGGGAGGCCGCGATCCTGGCGCACGAGCGGGAGGCGTTCGTGCGCCACGTGCTCGACGGTGACGGGCCGATCGGGCGACGGGTGTCCGCGTGGAGCGCCGACGTGATCTCCGGGGAGGTCCGTTGAATGCTCGTGTACGGCCGGCCGTACCCGCCGACCTGCCCCGCGTCGCCGAGCTGGCCACCGAGCACACCGCCTACGAGAAGGCCCCGCCACCCCCGCCCGACCTGGCCGGGCGGCTGTCGGCCCTGCTGTTCGGCGCCGCGGTTCCCCGGCTGCGCTGCCTGGTGGCCGAGACGCCGTCCGGCGAGGTGGTCGGCTACGCCACCTGCGCGGCCGAGGTGTCCACGTGGGCCGGGTCGGAGTACCTGCACATGGACTGCCTGTTCCTGAACGAGGCCAGCCGGGGCCACGGCCTCGGGCGGCTGCTCATGGCGGCGGTGGTGGAGCTGGCGCGGGAGCTGGGCCTGCCGTATGTGCAGTGGCAGACGCCGGTCTGGAACGAGGGCGCCATCCGCTTCTACGATCGCCTGGGCGCCCGCTCGCTGGAGAAACGCCGCTACACCCTGGACGTCTGAGCCGTGTCGAACTGGCGATTACTCAAGATCGTGCTCAGGACGCAACCCTCCGCGCTGATCCCTTACTGGCTGTTCAGCATTCCCTGGCTGTTGTGGACGTGCGTCGCCGTGGGTGTGGGCGGGTGCTGGTTCTTTCTGTGGCTCGGCGGAGCCGGGGTCTGGCCGTGGACGTTGCTCTTCGCGGTGACCATGGGGCTCTGCGCGTGCGTCGCCGGCGTCAGGAGCTACTCCTGGCAGAACCCGCGGCTGTCGCTGCGGAGGCAGCCGCGGCTGGCCGCCGTGGTGAAGGACGCGGCCCGGACGGCCGGGTTCCGCCGCATACCCCAGATCCGGATCAGCGCCTTCGTGTGGACCGGCGTCGCCAGGAACTGGCACGGCAAGCCCCGGTTGCGGATCGGGCTGCCGCTGCTCCTGCAGTTGCCCGAGGACGAACTGCGCGCCCTGCTGATCATCGAGCTGACCCGGCTCAAGAACGGCACGTACCGCAAGCACCTGCTCATGGATCTGTACGGGGACGAACTCCTGAAGCCGACCCCGTGGCAGGCGGAGATCGTCGCGGCCGTCCGGGAGATCCGCCGGGCCGACTGGCTGGCCGGGGCCGAACTGGCCGGGCAGGAGCCGGTCGCCGCGGTGCTGCGGCGGTTTCTGGTGAGCATCTGGGCCTTCGACTGGTTCATGGCCCATGCCCCGGGCACACCCGGCGACGTCTACGAGGCCTTTTCCTGGAAGCTCCGCCACGACCGGCTGGCCGGGCGGATCGGGCCCAACGTCTGGTACTGGATGCGCGCCAACTCGGCGTGCGCCGAGGGCCGCGCCATGGACGACCTGGGCTGGAGCGACGGGCCCGCCCCGGAACCGGCGGACGATCCCGTCGTGACCGAGGTGCCGCGGCGGTTCGTCGACCGCCTCCTCGCGGGGATCAGCCGCGGGACCGGCGCGACCCCGCACCTCGCCGGCCTCGGCCGGGACCAATGGCTTGCCAACGCGAACGAGCTTCGCCGGACGGTGATCGAGGCGGCTGGCACGTTGCTCGGCAGGGACGCCGACGACGACGATGTGATCGCGCTGGTCCGCGAGGGCAAGGCGGCGGACCTGCGGTGGTGGCACACGCAGTTTCCGTGCCCTCACCCCAACCGCGACGTCTGCACGCTGCTCCCGATTCTTCAGGTGAAAGCCTTGAAGCTGGGATATGTCGCGAAGCATCCCTATCGGCAGCGGGAGCTGGCCGGGCCGGACGGCCATCTGATAGACGTCGTGGAGCTCGCACGCGACGGAGGACACATGCGCGACCCCGACGAGGACGCCCGGCGGCTGGCGGCCGAATCCCTGGCCGGCGGCGACGCCACCGGCTGGTTCGAGAGGCTCTACGCCGAGGCCGCCTCCGGCGCGGCCGTCGTGCCCTGGGACTCCGGCACCCCGCACCCGCTGCTCGTCGAGTGGTCGCAAGGGTCGCAGGGGGACGGACGGCGGGCCATGGTGGTCGGGTGCGGGCTCGGAGACGACGCCGAGTACGTGGCCGGGCTCGGCTACGCCACGACCGCCTTCGACGTCTCCGAATCGGCCGTCAAGGGCGCCAGGGTCCGCTTCCCCGAGTCGGCCGTCGATTATTCCGCTGCTGACCTGCTGGATCTGCCGGGGGAGTGGCGCGGGGCGTTCGACCTGGTCGTGGAGATCATGACGGTGCAGGCGCTGCCCGAGGACCTGCACCCGCCGGCCATCGCCGCCGTGCGGGAACTGGTGGCGCCGGGCGGCACGCTGCTGGTCATCGCCTCGGCCAGGGACGAGGGCGGGCCCGTGTACGCGCCGCCGTGGCCGCTGACCCCGGCAGAGGTCGCGGCCTTCGGCGAGGGCGGGTTCGCCGCCGCGATCGAGGAGATCGGAGACGGGGAACGCCGCCGCTGGCGCGCCGCCTTCCGCCGGGGCTGAGCCGTACCGGAGAAAGGGGGGTCAGAGGACGCCGCAGCCGTCGCCGAGGCTCTTTGTGGGGTCTAGTGAGGTGGTTTTGCGGGGTTTCGGGGTGCTGGAGCCGGATGGCGTGGCGCTCGCGGCGGCGGCCGGGCGGCGCTCCGCCGAGTCGCGGATGGCCTTGGTGGAGATCTGGCGGATCTTGTCCCAGTCGGGGTAGCCGGTGCTGATCAGCGGCGGGACGAACTGGATGCTGGACACCTTCGCGTTCTTGACCTTCAGGGCCAGCGGCACCAGGTGGGCGAGCATGTTGCGGGGGATGTCGGTCCTGATGAGTTCCTTGGTGGCCAGCGCGATCTTGTTGAACCGGGTCAGGACCGTCGCCGGGTCGGACTGGTCGAGCAGGGCGGCGATGACGCAGCGCTGGCGGCGCATCCGGGTGTAGTCGTCGGAGTAGGTGCGCGAGCGGGCGTACCACATGGCGTCGCCGCCGTTGAGCTTGCGCGTGCCCGCCTTGACCAGGCCCTCGTTGTACTTGCCGAACACGACGTCCTTCTCCACGCTGATCGTCACGCCGCCGATGGCGTCGATCAGCTTGGCGAAGCCCCACATGTTGACCAGGGCGTACCAGTCGACCTTGACGCCTAGGGTGTGGCCGATCGTGTCCATGAGGACCTTGGCGCCCTGGTGGGTGCGGCCGCCGAAGATCTCCGGGTGCGCGTCGGCGTACTCCCAGACGCTGTTGAGCAGGTCGCTGCGGCCGCCGCCGGGGTCGGCGGGCAGGCGGAAGCCGTTCGGGAAACGCTCGGCCATCGGCGTGCCGGGACGGAAGCGCACGTTCTCCAGGTTGCGCGGCAGGCTCATCAGCACGGTGTTGCCGGAGGCGACGTCGATGCTGGCGAGGTTCATGCTGTCGGTGCGCACGCCGGTCCTGTGGGTGTCGGCGTCGCCGCCGAGCAGCAGGATGTTGACGCGTTCGCGTCCCGCCCACGGGTCGACCGGGCGGCCCTGCTGTTGCGGCCGGTCCGCCTGGGGCTCGTCGGGGGCGAAGATGTTGCCGATCGTGCTGTGGATGGTCCAGACGGTCTGGGCGGCGTAGGCGAAGGGCGTGATGACCGCCACCGCGAGCAGCCCGGCGAGCGTTCCGGTGAGGATCTGCGCGTTCTGCGGCAGCCGTCCGGGGCTGAGCACGATGAACGTGTGCACGACCAGCGCGAACCAGGCCAGCCCGAGCACGAGCGAGCCGATCGCGATCGTCCGCAGCCAGTTGACGGCCGTTCCGAACAGGTCGCCGTCGGCGGTCAGGGCGACGAGGAGCAGAGCGAGGAGCCCGGCCGCGTAACAGCCGAGCAACGCCAGGCCGGTCCTACGCCAGCCGGCCCGCAGATGGCCCGCCCCTGGCACGAGCGCCGACAACAAGGTCCATCCCAGGACCGCGCCGGTGCTCACCGGTACCTTGCTCCGTGACACACCCATCCCCGCTTCCCCGCGCAGTCCACCGTAGGCCGCTTTGGGGCGGCAGCATACGGATGGAATGCGAAATATGACGTTAGTGGAGAGTGAACATCAGTAACCGAATAAGATTCGGTCCATGGCATTCTCCGAGATCGACTACACCGTGACGGACGGTGTCGCCACCGTCACATTGAAGCGTCCCGAACGCCTGAACGCCTTCACCTTTACGATGCGCGGTGAGTTGATCGACGCTTTCGACAGGAGCGACGCCGACGACGAGGTACGCGCGGTCGTCGTCACCGGCGCCGGCCGGGCGTTCTGCGCCGGTGCCGACCTGTCCGGCGGGGGCAAGACCTTCGGCCACGGCAAAGGGGAACTGATCGACGGCTACCCGCGCGACGGCGGCGGCACGGTCGCGCTGCGCATCGCCGCGAGCCTCAAACCGGTCATCGCCGCCGTCAACGGCCCCGCCGTCGGCGTGGGCGCGACAATGACCCTCCCCATGGACGTATGTTGGTCCGCGTTTAGCGGACCAACATAGGCCGCGCATCGCGCGCCTACGGCTGGCCGCCGACACCGCCCGCTTCGGCTTCGTCTTCGCCCGCCGGGGCATCGTCACCGAGGCCGCGTCGAGTTGGTTCCTGCCGAGGATCGTCGGCATCGCCCAGGCCATGGAATGGTCGGCCACCGGCCGGATCTTCGACGCCGCCGAGGCGCTCGGCGGACGGCTCGTCTCCCGCCTCTACCCGGCCGCCGACCTCCTGCCCGCCGCCCACGCCCTGGCCCGCGAGATCGCCGGCAACACCTCGGCCGTCTCCGTCGCCGCCATCCGCAGGCTCATGTGGTCCGGCCTGTCGGCGGACAGTCCCTGGCAGGCGCACGCCGCCGACTCCCGCCTCATGGCCGAGCTGGGCGGCGCCCCCGACGCGGTCGAAGGCGTCACCGCGTTCCTGGAGAAGCGCCCCGCCGCCTTCCCGATGAAGGTGAGCACAGACCTGCCCGAGGGGCTGCCGGAATGGCCGTATCGTGATGAACATGTATGAGAGCACTGTCCTCCCGCTCCCGCCCGACGCCGAGGGCGAGGTCATCGCGACCCTTCTGACCAGGAGGGCGCAGGCCCCCACCGGCCGGGCCGTTCTCTACATCCACGGCTTCACCGACTACTTCTTCCAGGACCACCTCGCCGACCACTACCTGGCCCAGGGCGTCGACTTCTACGCCCTCGACCTGCGCAAGTACGGCCGGTCCCTGCTCCCGCACCAGACCCGCGGCCTGATCAGGAGCGTCACCGACTACTTCCCGGAGATCGACGAGTCGGTCCGCATCATCCGGCGCGACCACGACTCGCTCACGCTCAACGCCCACTCCACCGGCGGCCTGGTCGCCGCCCTGTGGGCCGACCGGGTACGCGGCCGCGGCCTCACCCAGGGGCTGGTGCTCAACAGCCCGTTCCTCGACCTCAACGTGCCGGCCCCGGTCCGCCTGGCCGCGGACCTCCTCAAGACCCCGCTGTCCTACTCCAACCGGGCGCTGCCCCTCGGTGTCAGCACCGCCTACGGCCAGAGCCTGCACCGCTCGTCCGGCGGCGAATGGGACTACGACCTGGAGCTCAAGCCGCTCGGCGGCTTCTCCGTGCACGCCTCCTGGCTGGCCGCCATCCGCCGCGCCCAGCGCCGCCTGCACAAGGGACTCGACGTCGACGTCCCGGTGCTGGTCCTGGCCGCGAGCAACGGGCTGCGCGTACGCGACTTCGTACCCGAGGCCCGCTCCGCCGACATCGTCCTGGACCCGCGGCAGATCGCCCGCTGGGCCACCGCGATCGGCCCCCACGTCACCTGCGTGCGCATCACCGACGGCATCCACGACCTGGTGCTGTCCGCCGAACCCGCCCGCAAGCAGGTCTTCGCCGAGATCGACCGCTGGAGCGCCGCCTTCATCAACTGAACGGGACGGCTACCAGGGGAAGGAGAACAGGCCGTAGTAGGCGGCGGCCACGAGCAGCAGCCCGGTCCCGCCGGCCACCCCGGCGATCGCCACGTGCTGCCAGCGGCTCGGCTGCCAGCCCTCGCGCAGCCCCGACACCACCGCGGCGACCGCGGTGACCTCCTGGATGAGCAGCAGCACGGCCAGCGCCCGCACCAGCAGCCACCCGGCCAGCACCGCGGGCCAGGCGCCCGCCTGGTTGATCGAGAACATCACCAGCAGCCCGATGAACCCGCCCACCGAGATCAGCAGCGCCAGGCCCGTCCAGGCCATACGGTGCAGGCGGCGCCGGATCGGGGGCCACAGCCTGGCGTTCGTCTCGGCCGTGGCGCGCTTGTGGCCGCGCAGCCGTACCACCATGGAGGCGACGGGACCGGCCACGTAGCCGACGGCGGCCAGGCAGATCGTCAGCCCCAGCATCGTCCCGCCCGCGTACCACGGCGCGGCGGGCACGTCGGCGGCCTCGAAGCGCTGCACGGGCGTCGCGCCCGCCATGTGCACCTGTGGCCGGGCGGTGTGCGGCAGGCCCTTGAGCCAGTTGGCCAGCGTCTCCAGATACCCCTTGGTGAACGGCCCGCCCGACATCCGCAGCGCGTGGTCGCCCTTGTCCATGAAGCGGATCGTGTACTGGTCGTTGCCCGACTCGGTCAGCGCCTTCGTCAGCGCCTGCGTGGACTCCACGAAAGGGATCGACGGGTCCGTCGTGCCGTACAGGGCCAGGACGGGCTGCTTGATCTGCCGCAGCGCGGGCATCGCGTCGTAGCGCAGGAAGTTGAATCCGACCCCGCCCATGGCCCTGGTCAGCAGGTCGCGGGGGGCCCCGCGGGGCCGCCGCCCGCGGCAAAGACCCGTAGCCCCCCCCGCCCCCCGCCCCCCCCCCGCGCCGGGGGGCGAGGGC
>NZ_JBHYJD010000105.1:0-10484 GCF_042740555.1 Nonomuraea sp. NPDC059007
CCCCTGGCTACACGCCTACAATCACCACCGCGGCCACACCGCACTCGGCGGCCAACCACCCGCCAACCGCGTACCTAACCTCTCAGGACAGAACAACTAGGCCAGTGACCCAGCCGGTTCAGCCTGCCTTGAATGCGGCTGACCCTCCCTTGGGCTATCAGCTCCAGCTTCGGCAACTCGGCATTCCTGCTCTGGAAGCCCCGTGATGTGTGCGTGTTCCACCATGCAGAAGGCCCTTGCTTCGACTGCCGGTTTCGCATCTTTCCTTCCGCCTGATTGGCGGCAGATGCTGGTGGTGGCGGGGTCAGGAGGAACACGCAGGCGGGCCGGCGTACCGCCACGCCCCCTGCGCTTCCGCATTCCTTCTTGCTGGTCACTCCGGGTCGACGGGGTAGCGGTAGCGCAGTTTGAACTGGTAGGTGGGCATGACGTAGAGGTTGACCTTCACAGCTCGTCCGTCGGCGGTCAGCCCGGTGTGGAAGATGTCGAAGACTCGCTGGTCGGGCGTCATGCGCAGAAACCTCGCCTCTTCCGGCGTGGGCGGCCGGACTTCGATGTCCTCCACGATGTCGGCCTGAGCGTGGCCGAGCTCGGCCAGGCGGCTGGAGATACCGCCTACGCCCGAGTCGAGTTCGGCGATGAGTGTGCCATCGGCGATGGAGCGCGGGATGTAGCTGGTGACGATCTGGATGGGCACGTCCTCTGCGCGCATGTAGCGCGGGCCCCGGACGATGACGCTGTCGGTGTCGGGATCGACGCCGAGCACGTCGGCGACGGCGGCCGGTGGCCTGGCGGGGCCGACGCCGTGGTCGGAGTCCAAGGTGTAGCTGTGCGCGGCCATCTCACTGGCCAGCGCGCCGCGCACACCACCGCGTTCGCGGTGGGCGCGGCTGTGCCGTACGGCGGCGTCGCGCAGCAGAGGCGGCAACTGGTGGACGTAGGTCCCGACACCCATGTGCACGTACACGAGTCCCTCCGCCTTGAGGATCTTCAAAGCCTTGTTGATCGTGGCGCGGTGGACGCCGAGCTCGGCGGCCAGGGCGTCTTCGTTGGGCAGCAGCGAGCCGCGAGGGTAGAGGCCGTCACGAATGGATTCGCGGATGGTGTCGGCCACCTGGCGGTAGCTCGCTGTGCTCGTCACGCCCTCACCTTACCGATAGTACGTACTACATACCCGTTGACCTGCCTTCTGCGCCGCATTATGAAGTATGTACCACATACTTCATGTCGGGTGGCGCTGTCCTCAACAGGCACCCCTACACACCGCGCCCGCGGCTTGGCCGCGCGGCGCCTCAGATCTGGAGGCAGGCGTGACTAGCCTTCCCCGCGTGACAACCGACAGCGCCCATCAGGGCAGCCCCACAGACCTCGACATCGCGGCACTTCACGCTCGTATGGTGGAACAGACCGTCGCCACCTGCGGGCAACTGGGGGTCACCCTCCCGGAACCGGTGGTCGCGGCGCTGGCCAAGGTGCCTCGCCATCTGTTCACCTTTGATGTGCCGCTGGAGCAGGCGTATGGCAAGGGGTCGGTAGTCGCCAAGCGCGACGAACGCGGGATCATGCTCTCCACCGTCTCCTCGCCCACCACGATCGCCAACATGCTGACGCAGGCTGGTGACCTCGACGGAGCGCACGTGCTGGAAGTGGGAAGCGGCGGCTACAACGCGTCTCTCCTGCGTGAACTCGTGGGCGAGCGCGGGTCGGTCACCACGATCGACATCGATCCAGACGTCGTCAAGCGCGCCCAGGCAAGCCTGTCCGCGGCCGGTTACGACGATGTCCTCGTCCTCCAGCACGATGGAGAGCTCCCGCTGGAAGAGCGGAAGAACGACTTCGACCTGATCATCGTGACCGTGGGCGTGTGGGACATCCCGCCTGCCTGGACCGAACAGCTCGCCGAGGGAGGGCGGCTGGTCCTGCCGTTGCGCACGCTCGGCGTCACCCGATCGTGGGCGCTGGAACCCTCCGAGGGTCACCTCGTCAGCCGCAGTCACACCATGTCCGGCTTCGTACCCGTCCAGGGCATCGGCGCCCACCGAGGTCACGGCGTCCCGCTCGACGGCGGAGCCGGACTGTGGATCGACGAGGAAACCTACCCCGACACTTCGGCCTTGGAGGGCGTCCTATCCGCGCCGAGAGCCCAGGCGTGGACAGGCGTCACCATCGGCATGGGCCAGCCCTTCCACGACCTGGACCTATGGCTGGCCAGCCACCTGGACGGGTTCGCCCTGTTGACCGCCGAGCAGGAAGCCATCGACTCCGGGCTGATCAACCCATCCTGGCGGCTGGGCACACCCGCCATGATCGACGGCTCCTCCCTCGCCTACCGCGCCCGGCCCCGCCCGCTCGACGAGGCGCGCACGGCGGTCGAGTTCGGCGCCTATGGCCACGGACCGCAGGCCGCTTCGCTGGCCGAGAAGCTCGCCGAACACATCCGTGCCTGGCACGAGCGTGGCCGCCCTCGACCTGCCCTGGCCGTCTATCCCGCCGCCCAGCCCGTCCACGCAGAGCCAGGCTGGTTCGTGCTGCGCAAGCGGCATTCCACGATCGTGCTCACCTGGCCCTGATCGGGCCGGGAAAGCACTGGCACCATCCCCTCTTGTCCGCTGATGGAAGGAGCTCCACCATGCGCACCACCAGCACGGCGAGCAGGTCTGACCTGGCCCTCGACGTCCGGTTCACCCACGCGAATGTCTCCGCCGCGGGCATCGCCTCGGAGGACTGCACCGGCGATGAGTGCACCGGCACCGACGACAGCGCCGGAGTGACCTGCTAACGCCGCGTTTCGGGACCGGCACGCCTTCTCCGAGGAGCCGGTCCCGACCTGTCAGTGCCGATCGGGAATCACCGGGGAGAAGCGCATGACCCGCACCACCACGCACGCCCATTTACGCCCCGTGGACGCGGCCATTATCCGCAGCTCGCTGTTCACCAGCGCTACCGGCGCTCTTCCAGCACCTCCGGACCTGACCGGTACCAGCCCCGCCCACGTGGCCGACCAGTTGGCCTGGCTGCGCCGTGTCTGGGCCGAGGAGGCGTTCGCCGAGGCCGTCACCGTCGCCAGCGCCGACCTAGCCGCGACGATCACCCACCTGCTCGCCGGGCGGGCCCTGCACCCTCGCCGCCTACGCCGGGCGGCCGAATCGACGCTGCGCTACCTGCTGCGCGCCACCGGCCGCGCCACCCCATTCGGCCTGTTTGCGGGAGTCGCCCCGCTACGCCTCGGCGAGCGCGCCGAGTGGGCCTGGGCAGATCGCCATCAGGGGGTTGCCCGCCCCGACGCCGCCTGGCTCACCGCGCTCATCCACGGCCTGGAAGCTCGCCCGGACGTGTGGCCCCACCTGCGCGTGATGACCAATACCCTTGCCCACGTCCGCGGCGACCGGCTCGTCATCCCCTGCCGTCTGCGCCCAGCTGACACGGTCCCCGCCGATGTCGAGATCCGCCTTACCCCGCCGGTCTGCACCGTGCTCCGCGCGGCGCAAGCTCCCATCACGCTCGCCGAGCTGACCCGGCTCCTGTCCGCCGAACTGGTCGACCTCCCCGACAGTTCTGACGGTGGCAGTACTGGTGATATCGACGGCGCCGTCAAGGGGATGCTGGCTGCTCTGGTCGAGCACGGCGTCCTTCTCAGCAGCCTTCACCCGCCGATGGACGTCACCGACCCGCTTACCCATCTGATCACCGAGCTTGCCGCTCTCGGCCCGGCAGCACCCCTCGACGTGCTCGATACCCTGCATCGCGTACGCGGCGAGCTCGCTGGCCACGCCACCACGACCGCTCCCGAGGAACGCCGAGCTCTGCGAACCTCGGCGACCCGCAGAATGTCCGACCTCCACGACCACCCTCCGCCGGCCCCGGCCATCGACCTACGGCTCGACTGCCGCGCCGCCCTACCGCCGCTTGTGACTGATGAGGCCACCGCAGCAGCAGCCGCGCTGATCCGGCTCACCCCGCACCCCTACGGCAACCCCGCCTGGCTGGCGTGGCACACGGCCTTCCTGGAACGATGGGGTATCGGCGCTATCGTCCCGCTCGCCGACGCCCTCAACCCCGACACCGGGCTCGGCTTCCCCGCCGGATACCGCGGCTCCTCCACTCTCACCCCCGCCCAGCCGCTGACCAGTCGTGACCGGCTGCTGCTGCGCCTCGCCCAGCAATCGGCCCTCGATGACGAAGCCGTCGTCCTCGACGAGAACCTGCTGGACCAACTCGCCGCCGACCACCGCGACGGGCGTGCGCCTGTCCCGGTGCCGCATACCGAGCTGCGCTTCGCCGTGCACGCCCCCACCACCGCCGCGATCGATGAAGGCGACTTCACGCTCGTCGTCATCTCCGCCGCCCGGCAGGCAGGCACCACCGCTGGACGCTTCCTGCACCTGCTGGCCTCTGCGGATCGGGACCGCATGACCCAAGCCCTATCCATGCTGCCGACGCTCGCCCCGGACGCGATGCTCGCCCAGGTGTCGTGTCCGCCGATCTCACCCCGCGCGGCCAACCTCGCCCGCAGCCCCGCCATCGCCCCAACCCTCAGCCTCGGCGAACACCGGGCTCACCGCCAAGAGCACCTGCCGGTGTCGGACCTGGCGATCAGCAGCGACGCCCGGCATCTGTTCCTGATATCGCTGGCCAGCGGGACCATCGTCGAGCCATTGGCCGTTCACGCGCTGGACTTCCGTCACGCAACCCATCCGCTGGCCAGGTTTCTCGTCGAGGCCGCCGCCGCCCGCGCCGCCGCCTGTACTCCGTTCTCCTGGGGAGCGGCCAAGGACCTGCCGTTCCTGCCGCGCGTCACCTACCGGCGCACGATCCTGTCCCCGGCCGCCTGGAATCTCGCGGCCAACGACCTGCCCGGTCGCACCGCGGCGTGGCCGACCTGGGCCCAGGAGTGGAAGAACCTGGCCGGCCGCCGCCGCGTCCCGGCTCGGGTCTGCCTCGGCGAACGCGACCAGCGGCTCCGGCTGAACCTGGATGAGCCCGCCCACTTGGCCATCCTGCGCTCCCACCTGGACCGCGAGCAGCACGCCCGGCTGGCCGAAGTCCCCGACCCCCAGGCATACGGCTGGACCGGCGGCCGAGCCCACGAAATCGTCCTCCCGCTGGCAGCCACCAACCCCGCGCCCACAGGCCAGGCCACCGCACGCCCCGCATCAGGTCCTACCGCAGGCTTCGCCACCGGCCGTCTCCAGGCCATCTGCCACCCCGGACATCAGCCCGGCACCTCCACCTGGCTGTACACGCGGCTACACGTCCACCCCGACCGCCAGAGCGAACTCCTCACCCGTCACCTGCCGAGCCTGCTCGCCACCTGGCCAGGCGGGCCCGCCACCGGCTGGTGGTTCCTGCGCCATCAAGCTCCTGACCACCACCTGCGTCTACGCATACCGCTCCACCATCCGGGTGAATACGGCAATGCCGCTCACCACGTCGGCCGGTGGGCCGACGAGATCCGCGACCATGGCCTGCTGCGCCGCCTCACGCTCGACACCTACTACCCCGAACCCGGCCGGTACGGCACAGGCGAGGCCCTGATGGCGGCGGAGACGGTGTTCGCCGCCGACTCCGCCGCCGCCCTGGCTCAACTCGACGCCGCCGGACTCGAACATCCGGCGGTAGTAGCCGTCACCGCGGCGAGCATGCTGGATCTGGCCGCCGCCTTCACCGGCAGCCTCAACGCCGGAGCGGACTGGCTCACCAGCCACGTCCTGCGCCACTCCGAGCCGCCTGTCAGCCGCCCCCTCCACAACGAGGCGATGCGCCTAGCCAACCCCGCGAACCATTGGGCCGAGCTTCGCCACCTCTGCGGCGGCACCGAGATCACCGACGCGTGGGAAAGACGCCGCCAGGCAGTCGTCGGATACCGCGCCCTGCTGGCCGCACACCGGCCGGACCCGGACGCGGTCCTCACGGCCCTGCTGCACCTGCACCACGCCCGCATGGCCGGGCTCGACCCGGCGAGCGAGCGGCTGTGCTTGCGACTCGGCCGCGCGGCAGCACTCGCCCACCGGATGAAGGGATAGCCGCCATCAACGCCCCCACCGCCTCCGCCCGCGCGATCTCGACCGGCGAGCTGACTCCCTCCGGCATCATGCCCCGCCCCGACGGGCCCGGACAATCACTGGCCCGAGGCGCCGTAGGTATCGCGCTCCTGCACATCGAACGCGCAGCCGCCGACCTCAGCGGCTGGGACACTGCCCACGAATGGCTCCGCCTGGCCACCGGCGACCTCCTCACGACCGGCGCGCAAGCCAACCTGCTCTTCGGAGCGCCCGCCCTCGCGTACGCCCTCCACGGCACCGCGCCCGACCGCTACCAGGACGCCCAGGCGCTGCTGGACGTCGAGGTCGCCGGGCTCGTCAAAGACCGCCTGGAGTCCGCTCACGGCCGCATCGACCGCGCAGACCGGCCCCGCCTGGCCGAGTACGACCTGTTCAAGGGATTGACCGGGCTCGGCGCCCACCTGCTGCGCCACCAACCCGACAGCGCGACACTCGGCTCCGTCCTGGAGTATCTCGTCCGGCTGACCGAACCGCTCAGCCGAGACGGGCTGCCCGGCTGGTGGACCGACGAACCGCCCACCGCAGGACGAGTAGCCGGTGCCCAGGGCGGGCACGACAACCTCAGCATGGCCCACGGCATCTGCGGCCCCCTCGCCCTGCTGTCGCTGGCGGCCGGACAAGGGCGCGTGGTCAACGGCCAGCTCGCCGCGATCCGCCGCATCTGCGACTGGATGGACCTCTGGCGGAGACCCCACCCGTCCGGCCCGTGGTGGCCGGAGATCATCACGCTAGACGAGACGCGAACACCAGGGAGCAGGCAAGCTGAACCGGCTCGGCCCTCGTGGTGCTACGGCACCCCCGGCCACGCCCGCGCCCAGCAACTCGCCGCAATCGCGCTCGGCGACTCCAACCGGCAACGCACGGCCGAGCACGCCCTGCACGGCTGCCTGACCGACCCCGGCCAACTCAACAAGATCACCGACGCGGGCCTGTGCCACGGCTGGGCAGGACTCCTTCACACCTCCCGACGGGTCGCCGCCACGGCCAGCACCCCAGCCTTGACCAAGATGGTGGACACCCTCACCCAGCACGCCGCGCCAATACCGGCCATGCACGAGCCCGGCTTCCTCAACGGCATGGCCGGACTGGCGCTCACGCTGAGCAGCCCGACCAGCGGAGAGACCACCACCAGCTGGGACGCCTGCCTCCTGCTCAGCCCAAACCAGGAGGCGAAAACCTGATGGACCAGCCCTCGCCCTGGCAGCAGACCTCCATCACCTTCACCGACCCCCACAACGCCGAGCAGATCACCCTCGACCACCTCGCCCCCGCCCTCCTGCACCTCGACCAAGCCGGACTCCTCACCTCGTGGTCCTTCATCCGCAAGAGGGCATGGCGTATCCGCTACGTATCCACCGACGACAGCACCAGCCAAGTACGTACACGACTGCGGGACACCGTGTGCCACCTACGCGAGACCGGTCATGTCGTCCGCAGCGCACAGACGATCTATGAGCCCGAGATCTGGGCTTTCGGCGGCGAGCCGGGCATGGACACCGCCCACGCCCTCTTCCACGCCGACAGCCGCAACACCCTCACCCACCTCGCCAACCTCGACGAGACACCGATCCACCGGCGAGAACTGTCCGTCCTGCTGTGCACAGCCCTCATGGAAGCGGCCGGGCTCGATTGGTTCGAACGGGGCGACATCTGGGCCAAGGTCACCGAACTACGCCCGGCCAAACAGGACATCGCAGACCAGGACCACTGGGCCACCTTCCAATCCGATGTCAACCGGCTCCTACATGCCGACACCAGACATGGTGGCGACCTCCGCTCCAACCAGGCTGCCTTCGCCTCCGACTGGCTCACCGCATTCGAGACAGCTGGCCGTTCACTGCGAATCCTGGCTGACAATGGGCTCCTCAAACGCGGGCTCCGCGCCGTGATCGCCCACCACACGATCTTCCACTGGAACCGGATGGGCCTGCCATACGACGTCCAAGCCAACCTCGCACAGGCAGCACGATGTGTCGTCTTCGACTAGTCGAAGACGGACCCAGCCGATCTATGGCAACCCCACATCACGCGACCAGTTGCGACCGATGACGTACCCGCAGCGACGACCGGGGCCTCACCCTTTCGTGCTTAGGGCGCGCTGGTCTCGTGCCGGGTAGTCGGCCAGCGTCTCAGCGGTGAGCAGTTGGACCGGCCGAGTGCCGTAGATGCGGGCCAGCAGCTGGAGCGTGGGCAGGGAGGGTCGCCGGCCTGCCTGTGGCCAGTTCTCGTAGTCGTAGAGGCGCGACTCGCGCAGGCCCGCGCCGGTAGTGCCGGCGAGCCGGTGAAAGGCTTCGACTGTCTGGGTGGCGGTGAGTCCGGCGGCGTAGCGGTGGAGGCGGAGTGGGGTGGCGGGGTGGTCGAGGGCGAGGATGACGGCGATCTGGTCGGTGGTGAATCCGTGCTGGCGGAGGTAGCGGCTGCGGCGGCGGCAGTCGAGGAGTGTCTGGTATCCGGTGCCGGACATGGCCTGGTGTCCCTTCCGTTGGCGCGCGGGTGCGCGCGTGGTTGTGCGCGGCGGGCCCCTGTGGGTTGGGGGTTGGGGGACGGTAGGCGGTCTTGTGGGAGGGGCTCCAGTCTGGGTGTGGGGTGGTCGACGTGCCGGTCGCGGTGGGGATGGCGGGCATGGTGGTGGTGTTGCCGCAGGCTGGGGCGGTGTGGGTGTGGGGTGGTGGTTTGGGGGTGTGATTCGGGCGTGAAGGTGGGTGATGGTGCTGGCCGCTCCCGGCGTCGGGCCGGGACGCGGACCGGAAGGGACACCTGTCATGAACACCCGCACGCATCACACGAGCCTGGCTGCGCTGAGCAGCCCCCTCACTTGGCCGGCCTTCCTCCGTCACCGGCAGGCGCCGCTGGTGGAGGAGTTCCCGGATCTGGCGCCGGGCCTGATGATGTCCACCCTCCGCGCCGCGCGTTTGTGGGGCGGGATGGCGTGGCGGCGGGCTTTCCCCGGGCGCGGTGACCAGTCCGCTCTGGCCCGCCGCATGGTGGGCCAGCTGCTGGCGGACACTGCTCGGGTGGAGGACGCGGTGTGGGTGACGGCCGAGCTGGTCAGCAACGCGCTCCGGCACACCTGCTCGGGGCGGGAGCGGGGCTTCTTCGTGGTCGAGGTGCTGCGAGGGGCGGCGTCGGTGCGGATCGTGGTCTATGACTTGGGCGGTGGCCCGGTCCCGGACTTCTCGCGGATACCCGGTCGGCTGCCGGAGGCTGAGGAGGGGCGGGGTCTGGCCGGGGTGGCCAAGCTCGCGGCCCGGACAGGGGCGGCGGGTGACGAGGTGACCGGGCACGCGGTCTGGGCCGAACTGGCCCTGGCCGGGCAGGCGACCGGCTCGGCCTCGGACGTCACGGCGGTCGGTGGTACGGCCGGGCACACGGGTGACGCGCAAGAGCCGGGCGGCATCCGAGAACTGCTCTCGGCCGAAAGACCGGGCTCCGATCGCCTGGAGGAGGGTGTCCGCTTGGACCCTTCCGCGGTTCTGTGGGAGGCGAGCTGAGGAAGAGGGCGGACCAGGTGTCCGCGTTCGGGCAGGAGCCGTGGGCGCAGCAGGCGCTCGCCGAGCTGCGCCGTGGCTGGCCCGACTGGGCGTTTCTGGTGGTGAAATGCCAATGGCTGGCGTTGCGCGGTAAGCAGCAGGTGATCAGCGCGAGCGGGCCGCGCGACCTCCAGCACGCGCTGCCCCGCCCACCCCGCCCACCCAGGCCGCCCAAGCCACCCGAGCCACCTAAACCGGCTAAACCGCCCGAGCCGCCTGAGCCGCCTCCGGCTGAGTCGGCCCCGGTGCCCGTCTCGGCTTCGCCTGGACCGGCCAAGCACGATGCGCCAGGGCACCGTCTGGTGCTGCCGACGTTGGCGGAGCTGTTGCACGGGGCGCCTGGCGTGAGCTGGACCAGGACGAGCACGCCGCCCCCAACCACGCTGTCCGGTGCGGGCGCGCACGCGGGTGGGGCGGGTGGGGGTGATGGTGCCGGTGCGGGGCCGAGCGGCCCTGTGACGGCCGGTGGGCCGCCGCTGGGGGTGATGGCGGCGGAACGGTCGGTGACGGGCACGTGGGCCGTTGCGGGCGCGGACGGGGTGCGGGTGGCGTGGTGGCAGGCCGGGTGGTGGCCCTGGGGTCGGGGCCGCGCCCGAGCGCGAACTGGCTCGCGAGCAGGGGAAGCCGCTGCTTCGGCGGGCCGGGCCGGGTCTGTGGTGGGTGGTCGGCGTCGTCACGGCCGTCGTGTCCGGCCGAGGCCCGCAGCAGTCGCTCGACCGATCGCGGCCTGAGAGCCGGGGCCGGGGTCGGGGCCGCGTCCCGGCGCGGGGGCCGGGACGGGGCTTGACACCTGGGGTTCAGGTGGGCGTCGATACCCGGTCCGCCCGCCCACCGTGCGCTGCGGGACGGATGGGCGGGCGGGTTCGGGTGGTGGGTTCGCCTCGTGTTGGGG
>NZ_JBHYJD010000106.1:0-9707 GCF_042740555.1 Nonomuraea sp. NPDC059007
GTTGCTACGAAGGATCACGCGATGGCCGTTCTCATTTCACGACGCCACACCTGTTGACCAGGTCAAACTCGTACACCACTTCCGTGGACGCAACCCGGTCGCCGGAGGAACTGTCCAAGGAGTTCCAGCCGTCCGCGCAGTCGATCCGTGTCTGGGTGCGCCAGGCCGATCTCGATGATGGCCGCCGCCAGGACGGCCTGACCAGCGCTGAGAAGGATGAGCTGGCCGGCTTCGGCGGGAGAACAAGATCTTGCGCAAGGCCGCGGCTTTCTTCGCGCGGGAGACGGATCTGCCGAGATGAAGTTCCGGCTGATCCATGCGGAGAAGGACACCACGAGGTCTCCCTGCTGGCCCGGGTGCTGGGTGTGTCGCGCCAGGGCTACTACACCTGTGTTCTTCGTCGACGGCGCGGCCCGTCGGCGCGGGCCCGGCAGGACCAGGTACTGACGGAGAAGATCCGCCGACATCACCAGGCCTCCGATGAAATCTACGGGGCACCGCGCATCCAGGTTGATCTGCGGGAGATCGACGGTGTCCGGGTGGGCCGCAAGCGGGTGGCCCGGCTGATGCGCGCCGCCGGGCTGGCTGGGGTGAGCAGACGAAAGGGCTGTCGCACCACCGTCTCCGACCGGCGGGTTCCGGCTGCCTCCGACCTGGTCCAGCGTCAGTTCACCGCGGCCGAGCCGAACCGCGTCTGGACTGCCGACATCACCTACGTGCCGACCTGGCAGGGCTTCGTCTACCTGGCGGTGGTGCTGGATGTGTTCTCCAGGCGGATCGTGGGCCGGGCGATGGCCGATCACATGCGTACCGAACTGGTGACGGACGCGCTGGCGATGGCGCTCCATCAGCGCCGGCCAGAGGCTGGGGTGATCCATCACAGCGATAAGGGCAGCCACTACATCTCGATCGCCTTCGGCCGGCGCTGTGAGCAGGCTGGCGTCCGTCCGTCGACGGGCCGGACCGGGACGTGCTTCGACAACGCGATCACCGAGAGCTTCTTCGACTCGCTGGAGTGTGAGCTGATCGACCGGCGCGCCTTCAGCACCAGGTCAGAAGCCGAACGAGCCCTCTTCAGCTACATCGAGGGGTTCTACAATCCACGCCGCCGCCACTCCGCCAACAGCCAGCTCAGCCCCGCTGAATACGAGCGTCGACACGCGCTCAAGAACATCCACGACCGCGACTATCTGCCGCGTAGCCGCAAGCCCTGATGTGTCTACTGAACCGGGGCAACTCCAGTGATGATTTCGGCAGCCCGGATCCCAGGGACTTGCCCATGACCGTCGATCACCATGCCGAACCGCATGGACGAGGTTAAAAAGGCGTCCCTGGGCTTGCTGCGCGCATGGTGGACTTCTGAATGCGGGCGGCGACCGCATCGCGTCATCATGTCGGCCGATCTGCCGCCGCCATCGGGCTCTGTGGGAGGTCGACGGTGACGTCGAGGCCGCCGCTGGTCCGGGCGGTTACCGCGATCCGTCCCCGGTGGGCGAGTGTGACCGCGCGCACGATCGACAGTCCCAGCCCCAGCCCCGGGCCGTCGGTACGGATGCGGGTTCCCTGCCCGTGCACGAACGGTTCCAGCAGTGTCTGCGCCTCGTCGGGCGGGATGTGCCGGCCGGTGTTGGAGATGCGCAGGACGACGCTCCCACCCGCCGTACTGGTATCGATGGCCAGGTGCCCGCCGGCCTGGTTGTAGCGGATGGCGTTGTCGACCAGGTTGCCGATCATCCGTTCCAGCAGGACCGGTTCGCCGCTGACCGGTGCCGGCTGGAGCCGGGGTTGTACGGCGAGGTCGGCGGCTGCCGCCCGCGCTGCGGCGGCGTCGAGGGCGGCAGCCGCGATAGCTGCCAGGTCGACCCGTTGGCGCGCTCCGGGCCCGGCCTGGCTGCGCGCCAGCAGCAGCAGCCCATCCAGGACGCGCTGCATGTGCTCGACAGCGCCACGTACGTCGCCGGCCATCGTGAGAAGTTCGGCCCGGCTGGGGTTTCCGTCCAGGGTGACGTCGATTGCCGTGCGTGCGGTGGTCAGCGGCGTGCGCAGCTCGTGGGCGGCGTTGGCGGTGAACAGCCGCTGACTGTCCAGGACCCGGTCCCGCTCGGCGACGCCGCGCTGGATGCGGTCCAGCATGCCGTTGATCGTGTCCGCCAACGCCGACAGCTCATCGGCAGGATGGGTGAGCGGGACCCGCTCGGTGAGGTTCTCAGCCGAAAGGCGCCGGGCGGCTGAGGAGATCACACGGATCGGCCGCAGCACCCGACCCGCCACTACCCAGCTCAGCACGGCGGCCAGGGTGGTCACCGCGATGAGCGCCAGACCGGCCTGGGGTAGCAGCGCGGACAGGGTGTCGGCCTGCACCCGGTCGGCCAGCGCGCGCAGGTCCTCGGCTCCCGGCGGCATCGGCTGGGGATCAGAGCCGGTCGGGTCCAGGTGGGTGAAGAACGCGCGGCGCCGCATCAGCAGGTAGGTCAGCCCGGTCAGGGCGGCGCCGGCGGTCAGCACCAGGGCGGTCTGCAGCAGTGCGAGCCGGGAGCGGGCGGTCAGCCGCACCATGCCGGACCGGACTGTCCTGCGCCGTCGCCGATCCGGTAGCCGGCGCCGGTGACGGTCTCGATCAGCGGCGGGTCGCCGAGCTTGCGGCGCAGCGTGCCGACGGTGATCCGGACCGCGTTGGTGAACGGGTCCGCGTACTCGTCCCACACCTTGTCCAGCAGCGTTTCCGCGCTGACCACGTCGCCGCCGGAGGCCAGCAGCTGCTGGAGCACGCCGAACTCCTTGGGCGTCAGGCGCAGCAGCCGCCCGTCCCGCTCGGCCATGCGCTGGGCCGGATCCAGGGTCACGCCGGCGGCGCGCAGCACCGGCGGGCGGGCGGGCGCGCTGCGCCGTATGAGGGCGTGCACCCGCGCGACCAGCTCGGAGAACGCGAACGGCTTGCCCAGGTAGTCATCCGCACCCAGCATCAGCCCGCCGACCCGGTCCTCCACCGCGTCGGACGCGGTCAGCATCAGCACCCGCGACACCCCCCGCTGGGCGAGTCGGCGGCAGACCGCGTCGCCGTGCACGAGGGGCAGGTCCCGGTCCAGGACCACCACGTCGTACGGCGTGATCTCGCACTTGTCCAGCGCGCTCCGGCCGTCGAAGGCGACGTCGACGGTGAAGCCGTGCTTGCGCAGCCCGGCCTCGATGTACCCGGCGAGGGGCTGCTCGTCTTCGACCAAGAGCACACGCATCCGGGCAGTATCGCAACGCCTGTATATGGAAAACATATGGTCCGCCGATCGCCCGCCGATATGCGTCGGCCGATAGATGTGATCACCGTTCAAGTCCTGTCAGGAAAGGGTGATCGACCATGACGACCACGCACCAAAGAAGGCGGATCTCGGCCACGCGGCGTGGCGGAACCGCTGGCCTGGCCGTCGGACTGGCATGCGCGGTGCTGGCGTTGAGCCTCCCAGCACCCGCAGCCGCCGCCGACCAGGTCAAGCTGGGAAACGTTCAGAAGGCGATGGCGACCCTGGCGAAGATCGACGGGGTGGTGGGCGCCATCGGCGAGGTGTACGTCGATGGCAAACGGGTGGGCCAGGGGACGGCGGGTTCACGCCTGCTCGATGGCAAGGGCGGGCGCATCCCCCCGAATTCGCGCTACCGGGTTGGGTCTCAGACCAAGCTGATGACGGCTACGGTGCTGCTGCAACTGGTCAAGGAGGGCAAGCTCGGTCTGGATGACAAGCTGGCCGACGTTCTGCCAGAGATGGCGCAGCAGGATCTGGTAGAGCGGGCCGATGAGATCACCGTCCAGCAGCTGATCCGGCACACCTCCGGCATCCCCGACTTCTTCGCCTCCGGGCAGTTCGACGACCCCTTCGACTTCACGACCTACTATCCTCCGATCGATCTGGTGAAGGCGTCGCGCAAGATGCCCCGCGCGGGGGAGCCGGGCAAGGGGTTCTCCTACTCCAATACCAACTACGTTCTCCTCGGCCTGATCATCGAAAAAGTGGCTGGCCGTACCCTGCCTGCCGAGCTGACCCGGCGTCTTTTCGCGCCTCTCAAGATGAGCCGCACCTATCTGCCCACCCGGCCTCCTCAGGGCATCAAGGGCCCGCACGGGCACGGCTACTACCCCGACGCCACGGGCAAACCGCGCGACGTGGACCGGCAGAACGCAAGCCTCGGCGGCGCAGCCGGAGGGGTTATCTCCACCGCGCACGACGTCAGCGCCTTCTACCGGGCGTTGAATCAGGGTCGGCTGCTGCCGCCGGACCTGCAACGAGCGATGGGACAACCGCTGCCCAATCTGTGCGGCGGAACGGTCGCGGCAGTTGCGGGCAATGGCCCCGGCTTCCTGGCCGTGACCTTCTCCTCGGCGGACGGACGCCGTCAGTTCGCCGTGTCCACCACGTTGAAGGTCAAGAACGAGCAGGCCATGGCCATCGGTGAGGCCATCAACAAGGCCGCCGAAGCTGTGCTCTGCCCCGGCCAATAGCAGGAGCCATCCGTCGACCGCGATATCCGCCCACATGAGTGAAGGACACCCATCAGCGTGAAACGTTCCCTCCTGACCGCGCTGGCCTGCACCGGCATTCTGACGCCGGCGACGTCCTGCGCCGTGGCGACCACCGGGACCGAGGCGGCCGTGCGGACCGAAGCGGCCGCGTGCGACTCCCAGCCGGGCCAGCCCGTCACCACCGGCCTGAGCACCATCAAGCAGGCATACGACTGCATCTTCACCGGCTTCTACGGTCGCGGGCGGCTCGACCACCGGGCGGTGCTCGCGGCCGGGTTCGCCGGACTCACCGAGGAGCTGAACCGCCGCGGCGTCGACCGGCCCGACGCCACCATGCCGCCGCTGACGGGGAACCGCACGACCGACCTGGAGGCGTTCGCGGCCGCGTACGAGCGGATGGTGGCCGATCTGCCGGACGACGCCGCGCTGCGGCAAGCCCTGGCCGCGGCGACGATCAAAGGTATGGTGGGCAGCCTGCACGACAATCACTCGCAGTGGCGCCGCCCAGTGCAACTGCCCGGCAAGCCGGGCGACGTCTACGGCCTCGGCTTCACCACCTCGCCCGGCTATTCGATCACCTACCGGGCGCCGCAGAAGGCGGTGGCTCCGTTGTTCGTCAACGCCGTGCAGGGCGGCCCGGCCGCCGCCGCCCGGATACGTCCGGGCGAGATCGTGCAGGCCGTCAACGGCGCGCCCGTCTTCGTGGACGGTGTCCTGTCCAGCGGCGCCATGAACCTGCTCAACCCCGAATACTCCGGTGACCAGCCGGACCCGGTGCGGCTGGCGCTGCTGGACCCCTCCACCGGCCGCGTCAGGAAGACGACGCTGCGGCCGAAGGTGTTCACGCCCACGATGCCGCCCGTGACGGCCCGCCGGCTCGGCGGCGACGTGGCCGCGATCAAGCTCGCCAACTTCCAGCCCGGGACCGCGGACCAAGTCCTGGCCGCCATCGCCGGACTGCGTGAGGACAAGAAGCTGCGTGGGCTCATCCTCGACCTGCGCGGCACCAACGGTGGCTCGCCCGCCGAGGTCGTCAAGCTGCTCAGCAGCTTCGTCCACGGCAAGGTGCACAGTTACGACTGCGCGCCGGACGGCACGTGCACGCCCAACCGCACCGACGACGCGGTGCCGCTGCTCGGCCTGCCCCTGGCCGTGCTCACTGACGGCATCTGCGCCTCGGCCTGCGACGCCTTCTCCGCCGCGGTCAAGGACCTCAAAGTCGGGCCGCTGATCGGGTCGCGCACGTCGGGCATGGTGTCGGGATCCGCCCGTATGTTCACGCTTGACGACCGGAGCACCCTGTCGCTGCCCGCGGCCTACCAGGTGGGCGCCAACCGCGAACTGATCAACGGCATCGGCGTGGCGCCCGACCACTACCTGCCGCTGACCGCGAAGAACCTGCGCGAGGGCCGCGACCCGGCGATGGCCAAGGCCCTGTCCCTGCTTTCCGCCACCCGGTAGGAACACGCTCGGCCACGCGGGCGAAGGCCAGACAACTGCTGGCCGCCGGGCCGCGACGTATTCGATGCAGCGCGACGCGGGTTCGTCGTCGGGGTCGACCTCGACGACCAAGGTGCGCGTCGCGCTGAGCAACCTCGCCGGCACGGCGGTCACGACGTGCGAGCCGGGGCCCGCGCAGCCTCTGCCGGGCCCTCGGCTACACCTGCTGAGGACGGGCCACACGCACCACGAAGCGAGTTCCGGCCAGCGCGGTCATCGCCCGCTTAGGCCGGTAACACCAATCGAAGGCATCTGACGTGACTAACGTGCCCCTGCACGAAGAGGCATTCCCGGACTGCCTGGGATCTGCGCGACGTGCTTCTTGACCTGCTCCACACTGGGCCACCTGATCGGATCGGCTCATCAGCCACGGGCGGCCAAAACGAGTTCATGAACGCTGTGTAACGGTCTGATTTCTTACCGCCCATACTGTGATGGTCCGTCTTACGACCACCGACGCGACCGTCGCGGAAGTGGCCATGACGGCCTCGATCCATCAAGGGATGGGACCTGCACGAATTCCGCCACTCGGCGCTGAGCCACTTGGGCGAGGCCGGCGCGAGCCTGCTGATGCTTTTGGCCAAATCCCGGCACAAGAAGCCGGAGAACCTGCGGCGCTACTTCAAGCCCTCACCGGACACCATCGCCGAGATCACCAGCCTGCTCGCCCCCAGAACCAGCGGTCGACCTGCCTCGACTCGCTCAACCAAGATCGCGATTTTTGGGTTTGGGCCTTACCTTGGCTGCACCCCAGGAACGGCTGAACCGTATGGCTGCCTGAGCGTCCGGCTTCGACGCCGGTAGGGCTTTGGACGTCCTCGACGAAGCACCGCCAGGCGTACGGCGTGGGATGCCCACGCGCTGCCGAA
The DNA here is from genome assembly GCF_042740555.1 of Nonomuraea sp. NPDC059007. NCBI lineage: Bacteria > Bacillati > Actinomycetota > Actinomycetes > Streptosporangiales > Streptosporangiaceae > Nonomuraea > Nonomuraea sp. NPDC059007. The sequence continues at coordinate 6,880 of NZ_JBHYJD010000106.1, forward strand.
GGGCAAGCCGGCCGAACGATCGATGTTCGGCCCGGATCGGGCCGGATGGGTGGAATTCACCGTGGACGAAGACACCGAGGTCATCCGCATCTACGCCGTGATCTGGGCGGGCTAGATACGGGCCGCTGGTCGGTGCCTGGACCCGGCCAAATTGGGCCGATGTGACAGAACCGGCTGCGGGGATCAGGTCGGCGGTGCCACGGTGGGAGGGCAGGAGCGGCGGGCCCCCTGCGCACCCACCCGGCCCGCTGGACTCCCACACCTCAGCGAAATGGGCACGATCTCGTGGGTGCGGTCTTCCGACCGCCGATCGCGGGCCGTACAGTGTACGTTCAACATCCGTGGCCGTCACCCGGCAACGCGCTTCCGCTGGCGACTGGGCCGCGTACGCGGCCGAAGTCAGCCGGCGAGTCCCATAGTGACCGCACATCTGTAGGAGAAAAGGCCACGATGAGCACCTTTTACGCGACTGAATGCTGGCTCACACCAAGCGCGGAGGCCAGGCCCTCCTCTATCCAAGGGATCGGACTGTTCGCCATCGAAGGGATCCGTCAAGACAAGGTCGTCCTGCGACTCGGCGGACAGCTGATCAACGATGAGACCTTGGCCTCTCTCGCACTGCCCTACAGCAGCCTGACCGTCGAGGAAGGCCTGCACCTGCTTCTCGACCCCGCTCATCCGGTGCGCTACGGCAACCATTCGTGTGACCCCAACCTCTGGCACCGCGACGCGACCACCGTGATCGCTCGCCGCGACATCAACCCCGGCGAAGAACTGGCCATCGACTACGCCACCCACACAGGCGTGAAGACATGGTCGATGACCTGCCACTGCGGCAAACCCCTCTGCCGCCGCACCGTGACCGGCAACGACTGGCAACTGCCCCAACTCCAGGCCGCCTACGGAACCCACTGGAGTCCGCCCCTACTCAATCGCATCATGACTGCCACCAGACAGAGGCATTCGGACAGTTGGAATACCTGACGTCGCCAGAGCGTAGGTGAGACACGGCGCCGCGAGGCCGTCGACCGCGTCGCCACGCTGCAGTTCGACCGGCACGGCAACCGCATCTGGCGACAGGCCAAGGCGCTGCTGGACGCCGAACACGCCCGCCGCGCCGCCGGCGAAGTCGTCGTCCCCTTCGGCGTCTGCGGCGAGCCGAGCAACGTCAAAACCGGCGTGCACTCCTGCCCGTTCCGGTTCCGCTGCGTGGGCTGCGACCATTTCCGCACCGACGTCTCCTACCTGCCCGACCTGCAGGCATACCTCGACGACCTGCTCCGCAACCGCGAACGCTTGCGCGCAGCCGCCGACGTCGAGGGATGGGCCCGAGCCGAGGCGATGCCATCGCACGAGGAGATCCCCGTCGGCGAACCCCTTGCGCACGTCCTCGATCCAACTGACCAGGCCCATTGGACGGGGAGTCGGGGACACGGCCACCGCCCGAGACCTGCTGGCCGCCCTGCTCCCAGTGCAGGAGCGAGTGCGAGGCGTCAAGGACCCTGACACTGTGCAGACTCGAGAAGCTCTCGCTCAGTACACGCGGGCCGTCTCGCGGAGACAATGAAGCCGGGCACTGCGACCTGTAGCTCGACGGGTATTCGTTCAAATATCGGTTCGTTAGATGAACGCTACCGTGAATGTGCCAGCGGCTCCGCCATCTGTCGCTGAGTGATCATGGTGAGTGGCCGTCGGGGTTTCCTGCGTCGCGGAACTCGCCGGGAGGCGCGCCATAGGCGCGTTTGAAGGTGCGGTTGAAGTGTGCGGGGTCGGTGAAGCCCCAGCGGGCGGCGATCGCGCTGACCGGCCTGGCTCGTAGCAACGGGTCCAGCAGGTCGTTTCGGCATCGCTCGAGGCGGCGTTGCCGGATATGGCCGGCCAGGGTGGTGTGCTGTCGCTCGAATAGCGTGTGCAGGAGCCGGAGCGAGATGTGGTGCGCGCAGGCAATCGACGTGGGCGACAGTTGCGGGCCGGCGAGGCGTTCTTCGATGAAGGCGTGGATCTGGGCCAGCAGTACCCGATGCCGGGTCATGGTGGGGAGGCGGTCGTGGCGATCCAGTCGCGCCGCCACGGTGGCGGCCAGCAGGTCCAGCAGCGCGGAACCGACCCGGGCTGCCTCCGCGGCGTTGTACTGGTCCAGCCCGGTGACCGCTTGTCGCGCCAAGGTGGAGACCAGTGCGCTGGCGCCTAGGTCGCCGGGAATCCGGGTGCCCAGGAGCTGGGCGGCCTCGCCGTAGCGCACGGGCAGCAACGTGCGCGGGAACATCAGGAAGAGCACGCGTCCGGTGTGGAGTCTCCAATGGCAGGGACGTGAGGGATCGATCAAGGCGAGGTCGCCGGGATGCAGCTGGGCTTGCCGGTCCGCCTGATCGATGAGCAGGCTCCCGGAGACGGGGATCTCGACCTTGTAGAGCTCGGGGTCGGAGCGGCGGATGTGCCGGGCGGTGCGGAGCACCTCATTGGGTGGTAAACCGGGTTGCCATGAGGTGCTGATCTCGGTGAGCTGCACCGCGCCTGCCCGTCCGGTGACCAGTTGGTCTTTGGTCCACGGCCGGGCGGCTTCCAGGAAACGCACCTCGACCGGTACCAGCGCGTCGTCCAGGACGTGCAGCCAGTAGTCCAGGCGCGCCGGGAGTGGTTGGTCCCGGGCCCGGAGCACGATGCTGGTCATCGGCTCTGCCCCCGTTCGTCTGGGATGTCTGCTAGGAGCCGTTTCTTAGATCTGCTGACTAATTGTGGTGATGTTGTCACGATTGGGTCATGGGTCGTGGTGATCTGACCAATGCGGAGTGGGAACGGCTCAAGCCTCTGCTGCCTGAGGGCGGCGG
>NZ_JBHYJD010000107.1:0-8358 GCF_042740555.1 Nonomuraea sp. NPDC059007
AGAAGGGCGTCTAAGTCTGTCTTCACACACCGACCATGGACGCCCTTCGTCATGCCCGCAGCCGATCACGGAATTTCACATCAGCGATCTAGCCTTCACCAAGGAGTGGGGGCGCCGATCCGGAGTGAACCCGATCTGGTACATCGACATCACTCCTGGGCACGATTGGTTGACTGTCCCCATCCAGCGGCTCGTCCAGAACGCCCTCGCCGCACCCGCCCAACCGTTCACACAGCCACATGGTGACCTGCCTGACATCCTTCGTCTCACGCCCTTCATGGAACAGATGGGAAGCGGAGTTCGATCTAGCGACGGCGTGGTCTACCGCAAGGACTTCTCCTGGGAACGAGAATGGCGCCACTGCGGCGATCTTGCGTTCACACTCAGCGACGTGACGGCCATCTTCGCGCCGGAGGCTGATCATGATCAGTTCGCTGCGGATATACATGCAATCCACACTGGCGACCAGCCGATTCCATCGCTCCTCGATCCGAACTGGAGCCTCGAAAGAATGATCATCGCGCTCGCTCGTCCCAGCAGGCGAGACTGACGGCGATTTTTTTGCCAGACTGCCCAGTGGGGCCAATGCCACAAGGCGGCGCCGCATTGGGTGGCCCACACCATGGCCATCCATTCTTTGTGCGGGCGAAGCGCTAGATGTGCGTCTTGGACAATTGCGTGTCTGTGCTCGGAGATTCACCAGTGTCGTTCTTCCGGCGTGAGCGCCTCGTGCCCTGACCGGCCTGATTTCTTCTGCTTGGTGCTTCATCAGGGACGGGAACGTGGCGGCTTACGATGACGACATCAGTGGTGTTCGGAAGCCTACTCATGGATCTTCGCGTGATGCCATGTTTCTACACGGATAATGTTCTACGGGAATGTCACGTCGCTGCGACAGGAAGCCCGTTCCCGGTGAGAACGCTCTCAGAAGTGTGGTCACAATGCTTGGAGTTGAAGCCCCATCGATGTTTAACCGCACGTCGTGCACGATCGACCCTGCTTGCCACTGCTCCTATCCAATAAGCCCCTGAACAGGCCGCATCATGGAGGGCTACAACCCTTACTGGGCTACATGGGCGGCTGGGTGGCCAAGGGCATTGTCTGAATCTCAAAGTCAATGGGGCAGGTGGGGTTACCGCTATCAGCAGCCCGATGATCATCCAGTGATGTAACCATCCAACCACGGGATATCTCTGACCTGGGCAAGAAAGTGCTTATTAGTGCCACCTGGGCGTGTTCAGCCATGTCTTGTAGACGATCTATCGCACAATCCACCATCCCCGGGGTAAGGTGCCGGCCTACCCCTTCGTCAACGAGAAGCAAAGTGGGCTCGACACGCGCATGGTGTCGGGCATGAAAACCAACCACTTCCCACAAAATCGCACTCTGCATTGATGCACTAAAGCCGTGAAAGTTTGACCGATCTATGCGCCCATCTACTTCCACCGTCCAATCGACTTGCGCACCTGAAATCCGCACCTCCCTAACAAGATTGCTCGACTCGGCGAGCATAATCAGGGTGGCCTTCATCGCGGATACGCTGAGGTCGAGCATCTGGGCAAGAGAGACGAGATTAGTAGGTTTTACACTGACTTGATCGTCATCAAGTAGTATCGTCTTGTAGGGGCGGGCGACATATGGAACCAATTGTCCATCAAGAACATGGGTTACATTGCCTGAACGGCCTGTGGTGGAGACATCGTGGGCATACGGGTCAAACCATCGAACCTCGATGTCCACATCACGACTGCGAGAGAGTTTTGCCACATGGTCGGAATCCGCCACGCTGGCGAGAAGACGCGCCAGAACAGACTTACCGCTGGCATTCGGCCCCGTGATGATATTTCGCATGGCAAGATCAAACTTTTTCCCCGCCAAAGCTCCCGGCGCAGAGTTTACCGATATGGATTCAACCAAGCCATATCGGTCTCGTGCGCTCCCATTTACCTCGGCGCTTTTCCTGGCTTCATGTAGCCGCTTCCATCCTTTGAGTTCTGCAGCCGAATAGGCGCGACCTTTATCGGAGTCGATTTCCTTGCCGTGGGAGTAGCAGCACCAGATACCGTTCTCAGGTTCACGCCGCTCAGTAGTCGAAAGACCGCCAGTTCCGCGCGGACCATCAGGCGAGGCGGCATATATATGGGCAGCCATGCCAGTGTTCGCGACTTGCGTTCTACCTGGCCCAGGACCCACCGTCAATCGCCCGCAATTCAACACTGAACACTGATACCCGGCCCGTTCCGCGATGACCTTCCGAGTTGCCGCCGAGAACTCAGCGCGCTGCCCCATTTTCCCAGCACCCCGTTTCGCCTGCTCGGTGAATTCCATAGTACCGGTGGCAGCGTTGCATCAGAGGGCTTGCAGCAAGAAGCTGGCTACTCCGCCAGCCCGCCTGTAGAGCCTCTAGATCTAGCAACCCAGCTCATGGGTTCAGCCAGCCTCTACGGCGAAGAACGAAGGAGCGCTGACGGCAAAATGATGAGCAGTAGCGTCGCCGCCTGTGGGCTCCGACCTGCTCTGGAAGCGGTTGTGCGCAGACCTCGCAGCATCCGTCCGGGAGGGGGGCGACAAGACCATCCAGCAGGCGATTAACCCCCTCCGCCTGTTCCGGAAGCGGCTCGTCGTCGGCCCGGCATCCTTCGTACTTCAGCAATCGGGCGAACACGTCACGAAGTTCGCCCAGGTCGCGACGCCTCGCGCCCAGCAGCGCGAGATAGTCCTCCAGCGGCCAGGTGATCAATGTGCCGGCCCTGGACAGATAGATGCCGACCGCGTCGATCCGGTAGCGGTCGGAGTAGTCCATCAGTGTGTAGCCGAGCAGTTGATACACGGTGGGCAGCGGGAAGTTGTGGACCCGGCGGGTGCTCTTGATGTCCACCAGCGTCCCTTCGATGATCAGGTCAGCGTCGGCTGCAAGATCTGAGCTGCCGTCGAAGGTGCTGCCTGAGGCGCACGCTTCCGGCTGGGAGGCGAGGCGGAGTCGCTCCAAGGCACTGTTCTGCGCAGCATGCAGCTGCGCGAGAAGGTCATCAACCAGATGACGATGCGGGACTGCCAGAAGCCGGTCGAAGGTGAAGGTGGCCGGCGCCGTGACGGCGGCCTTGACGAGCGGGGTATCGGGGAAGGCGAAGGGGTTGCGGTAATTGAGGGCGTACCACGCGGCGGCTATCAGCATGCGCGCCAGATCCTCTTCCTCGTCCTCCGCGCGAAGCATGGGCTGGTTCCGGTCGTCCAACTGCATTCGCGTCACGGTGTCAGTCAGGCGCTGAATGAGCTGCTCACCAACCTCCGCAAGAACACCGGCGAGATTGTCCCGTCCCCGCACGCCAGCAGCGGCACGGCAGTTGTCCCAGCCCAGAAACGTGGCAGCGTCCAGAGACGGTACGCAGGTGAAGGACAGTCGCAGTCGCTGATCTATGGCGGTACCGACCGTCCCCGCCTCGAAGCCGACACCATCTCCGGGGAGAATCAGCGGCCCAGCGGGAAGCTGCCCCCGATAGGTCTGCCGGAGACGCCGAACCCCGGCGGTCAGCTCGCGGTCGAGAAACAGCCGTAGTGGAGTCCGCGGGGACACCAGCCCATGTGTGAGGCTCATGCGCGCGACGATAGAACCCGCCACTGACAATCTGTCCCCATCGAACTACAGAACGCAACCGTGTGCGGTGCCAAACCGGTATCACGAGCCTGACCTGTGGCTTGGCGTCGTCTATGCAGCTTGGCGGTACTCGTTGATGAGACCGCCAATGGTATGTCGTCGCTGTATTCGAGCGGTGAGATCGACAACCTCGGCTGGATGCGTGGGTGGCCGTAGCGACAGCGCCTGGTGCGGCCGATGCTCCGAAGCAACACCGGGTTGTGTGGCCTAGACGCTGCTTGTCCTCGTTCATGGCCATTCAGTGCGGGCTGTCTCGCCCCAATCCGGCACCCAATCGTGCAAGACTCAACGGGTGGAGCAACTGATCGTCAGCGTCGAGCAGGACCACCTTGAGAGATTGGTGAAATCTCCTATTATCGGGGTGGCTGAACTCGTATGGAACGGTCTCGACGCAGACGCGTCCACGGTGGCCGTGGAGTTGACCACCAACACACTGGGCGGCATCGAGAGCGTCACGATCACCGACGACGGTACGGGAATCACGCTTCATCAAGTGCAAAAGTACTTCAGCCACCTCGGCGGATCGTGGAAGAAGCTCGCAACGCAGACCGACGGCGGACGACTTCTCCACGGGCGTAACGGCCAAGGCCGCTGGACGGCCTACGGCATTGGCGAACAGGTCCAGTGGATGACCGTTGCTGACGACATCCAAGGTCAGCGCAACTACATCGAGATCACTGGCCGCCGTAGCGCGCTCAGGGAGTTTCAGGTCGGTTCACCCATACCGGTGACCGACAGCAGCACCGGCACGCGGGTGCTGATCACCAATCTCACCGAAGCAGCCCAGAAGACCCTGCTGCGGGACTCGACCGTCGACGAGCTGACAACGGTCCTCGCCCTCTACCTCAAGCAGTACCCCGTCAAGGTCCTTTGGCAAGGAAACCCCCTCGATCCAGCCCGGCTGCAGTCCAGTCTCCACCAGGCCGAGTTGGACGTCGCCGGCCTGACCGGGATCACCCTGACCGTGATCGAGTGGAGACAGCCCGTCAAGCGAGCCATGCATCTCTGCGACACGTCAGGGACATCTCTCTTTCAGCTCCCACCGGGTATCCAGGCCCCAGGCTTCGAGTTCACCGCGTACATCACTTGGAAGGGGTTCCGGGACTCAATTGCCGATCTTGCGCTTGCCGAGCTCGGGCAAGAGCCCCTCGCCTCCATAGTCGATGCCGCCAAGGACGAGCTGAAGCGACACTTCAAGGAGCGCGCGGACGAACGCGGCAGCATCCTGTTGAAGTCTTGGAAAGACGAGCACAGCTATCCGTTCAAGGATGAGCCTCGAACGATCATCGAGCGCGCCGAGCGGAACCTCTTCGACCTTGTCGCGGTGGCCGCTGCGCCAGCTGTGGAAACAGCCGATACTCGATACCGCAAACTCTCACTCAGGCTCTTGCGCGAAGCCCTGGAGAAGAGCCCAAGGTCTGTCCATGACGTCCTCCGCGAGGTTTTGGACCTTCCCCCTGAGCGGCTTACCGAGCTTACCCAGCTGATAGAGCGCACCTCGCTCAGCGCCATCATCACCGCCGCCCGACGCATCACCGACCGATTGGACTTCCTCACCGGGCTGGAAGAGATCGTCTTCGACAGAGAGCTGAAGAAGCACTTCCTGGAGCGTAGCCAGCTCCACCGAATCCTGGCTGCGGAGACATGGGTCTTCCGGGAGGAGTACGCCCTCACCGCGGACGACGTGACGCTGAAGACAGCACTGCGCGACCACATTCAGTTGTTGGGCCGAGACGAGCTAACGCCCGCCGAGGTAGACGCCGCCGAAGTGCTGGATGAAGACGGGCGCAAGGTAGTTGTTGACATGATGCTGAGCCGTGTCGTCGAGCAACGGCGCAACCACCGCGAACACATCGTGATCGAGCTGAAGCGCCCGAATGTCCATGTCGGTATGGACCAGTTCTCGCAGATCCAAAACTACGCCACCGCCGTCACCATGGATTCCCGATTCGCGCGTATTGACTGCAGGTGGGAGTTCTGGATTGTCGGAGACATGCTGAAACCAGCCGTCGAGAAGATGGCGAACCAGAAGGGACGTGACCCAGGCATCGTCGTCGAAGGGGAAAGCTTCGTGGTTCGTGCTGTGACATGGGCCGAAGTGATCCAGGACGCACGTCACCGACTCGCATTCGTTCGCCAGGCACTCGACTATCAAAGCACCAACGACACCGGCATCCAGTACTTGCAGCGGGCTCATAGTCAACATCTTCCTGATTTGATCGTCTCTCCCGCCGTACCAGCTCCGCGTGCTGAGGTCAGTAACGAGCTATCCAATGAATCGATGACCGATGGTCCGCCTCTTGAGCGATGACCTCGCGCTACCCTCGCCGTCGGCGAAGCTCCATAGACACGTCTTGAACTTTGAAGAAGGTTGTTCGAACCCTCTGTAAGATGCCTTGCTTCCGACTTTGATCATGTGTGCGGCTGCACAGACGTAGTCAGGTAGGCCAAAGACCGTGGTGTCCGTCTCAGAGGCGCACCGATTGATGCACACTAGTCGAGTGGATGTCTTCGTCGGTGAGAGCGGAACGCAATGGGCCTACGATCAGGGAGCCCGAATCGGAGATCTCGGCGGCTTCGGCGAGGTCTACCGTGGTCAAAGCCCTGATGGGATGCCTATTGCGGTGAAACATGTTCCCTTGCGCAGAGGTCACCCCGCGGAAAGGCGGCGCCGCGAGCGAGAGGTTGAGATTGCTCAGGTTCTCGCAACCACCTCAACCGCTCATGTGATGCGCGCCCTTGACGTAGGGCACGTCAATGATGATCTATTCCTGGTGATGCCGCTGGCAGATCGATCGTTGGCTGGCGCGTTGGAGTCCGGTGACCTCGGTGAAGCGGCACGAGTTGACACCTTGCGCCAGATCGCGCAAGGTCTTGTCGAGTTGGCAGAAATCTCGGTGCTACATCGTGACCTCAAGCCAGCAAACGTCCTCCAGGTTGCAGACCACTGGCAGTTGGCTGACTTCGGTATCGCGCGCAATCTCGAAGAGCCCACCGGCACCTACACCTTCCTCGGCGCTGGAACCATGCCCTACATGGCTCCAGAGCTTTGGCGAGGCCAGCCCGCAACTGTTAAGACCGACCTGTACGCCCTGGGCGTCATCGCTTACGAACTCCTGGCCGGGACACGTCCATTTACGGGGGAAGACGAAGCGACACTCCGACACCAACACCTGCAGATGGCACCACCTCCACTGGAGGTGCAGCCGGCTCTCGGACGGCTGACGCTACGCCTGCTTGCGAAGAATCCAAGCGAGCGGCCCCAGGATGCTCGCGCTGTAGTGGAGGCGCTCGACGCAGCTTCCACGCGGCTCACGCCAGGGCAGCAGCGGCTCAGCCAGGCTGCTCTTAAAGCGCAAGAAGATCGTTCCCTCATGGAAGCGCGTCAGGCTGCTGACGCCCTCAGGCGAGCATCCGAGCAGGACCAGGCGAGCCAGGCAATAAATGACCTTGCACATATCCTTGAGGAAACTGCGGACATTGTGAAGGAGGCGCTTCCCGAAGCCACCCTGGAGAAGGCGTCTGGCGTGCCCCGTTGGGAACTCCTCTGGGCGAGCCATCGTCTCACGATTGACGTTTGGCCCCAGGGGAGGTGGGACGGTCATCTCCGCAGTGGCGACCACGACCCACTCGTCGAAGGCGGAGCCATCTTTTCGGGGATCCTCATTCTGGGGAACATTGTATGCGAGGTGTACGAAAACCGACTAATCTGGCATCTATTGCGCTTTGAAGAATGGCCAAATCTCCGTAGCTACGATTACGGTCCACGAGACCGTCCACACGGCTTCCGTCGCCAGGACTTTGAACAGCAAAGGGGCCTTATGCTCCAAACTGGGACGCAGGTGTGGACTCTCCAGAAAACCAAACTCACACCCGACGCAGTGATGGACCTTTTCAAGGAAGCTATCGAGCTGAAATGATCGTCTGGCACAATCTGTCCCCTCGCACCGGGAATCCTGCGGACGAACGCGAACCCTGCTGCGTGTACCGCTTCAAAACTCGTACACAGGGTTTGAGCTGTGGTGTCACCCGTTGGCTCAGCCACCTGCCTGGAGATAGTGCACAGGCTTGCGCCCGCAAGACGAGAGGGATCCCCACTCATGACTCTGGATCGCCGCGGCAGCCTCTACCACTCCCAATGGGCCATCACGCCATACAGTAAGATGCTTGCAGGACCTCAGCGACTCGACGCAACACCATTGCCTTAGGGCAAGAACAGGCAACGACGTCAAGTGCAGCCGGCCAGCCGAGAGACGGTCCACCTGAACCATGCGCGTCGAAAGGTCAAGTGTGCGTTATGGTGCACCGGACCGCACGATGAGTGCTCGTCGCGTGCTCTTCGGCCCGCGATACGCCCCGCCACCGGACGGCATTGTTGGACATTTTGAAACCGACAATTATCGCCTGAGCGATACGATTTGGTACTCAGGAACAATTCCAGGCATTGAATCTGTCGTCTTTTAATCCGTAGGTTCCGGGTTCGAGCCCCGGGCGCCCTACCACTCTACACCCCATCTGACCTGGGGTTTCTCGATTCTCAGCTTGTCTCTGAGAGGCGAGAATGGTCGAGTCGGTGCTCGCATAGTGCTCTTCGGCACGCGTCCGGCATGTGCAGTTCCGGTAGATGGTGGACACATTGGTTCCGGTTCCTGTGTGACAGTTCCAGGACGCGGTTCCGGTAGCCGGGCGACATAGTCCCGGCT
>NZ_JBHYJD010000108.1:0-6531 GCF_042740555.1 Nonomuraea sp. NPDC059007
TCTTTTGTTTTTTTGTTTGGGGGGGGGGGGGGGGGGGGGGGCGGGGCCGCCCCGGGCGGGGCGGGGCCGCCGGCGGCCCCCCGCCGCGGGCCCGGGGGGGGGGGCCCCACGGCGCCCAGCCCACCAACCCCCGGCCGTCTACCCACGCTTTGAGCGCCGGTGCGGCGAGAAGCGGCGCGGTCGTAGCCGGCGTAACGCGCACGGCGCCCAGCCCATCGATCCCCGGCCGTCTACCCACGCTTTTGGGCGCCGGTGCGGCGAGAACCCGCGCGGTCGTAGCCGGCGCAACGCGGACGGCGCCCAGCCCACCAACCCCCGCCTGCCCAACCACGCTTTTGGGCGCCGGTGCGGCGAGAAGTGGCGCGGTCATTGCCGGCGTAACGCGCACGGCGCCCTGCCACCAAAGCGCCGCCGCCTGGCGACACTCCGCGCCACGGCCTTCCGGGTGGTCACGGCGGTGGCCGGGTGGTGCTGGGGAGGGGGAGGCGGGGGTGGGTTACGGAAAGTTGGGTTGGGTTACTGGTGGGGTGACAAAGGGCCAAATAGTGGCCGACCTGGTGTTATTCTATCGTGACTTGACCTCAAGGTTACATACGGGTTTCATGTGGCCAACTCAGTAAACGTTTACAGATGGCTTTCTGCCACCGTTTACCCCATGGAAGGAAAGCCTTGGCCGACGGACCCACGATCAACACGATCGCCGAGCGTGCGGGCGTCTCGATCGCCTCCGTCTCGCGGGTCCTGAACGGCCTGCCGACCCGCCAGGAAACCATCCGCAAGGTCCTGGCCGCCGCCGAGGAACTCGGGTACGTGCGCAACGCCGTGGCCCGCAGCCTCAAGTCCCGGCGCACCAACCAGGTCGCCTTCGCCATGGCCGACATCGGCAACCCGGTCTACCTGGCCATGGTCCGCCAGATCCAGCCCGTGCTCAAGGCGGCCGGCTACCGGCTCGTACTCCACTCCACCGACGCCATCGCCGCCGACGAGATCGACGTGCTGCACAGCCTCGGCGAGCGCTACGTCGACGGCCTCATCATGAGCCCCCTGCGCGTCACGGAAGCGCACCTGGAGACGCTCAAGGCCGCCCGCGCCCCCGTCGTGATCATCGGCTCGGTTCCGGACGGCACCCGGGTCGACAACGTACGCGCCGACTCGCGCACCGGCGTCCGGCTCGCGCTCGACCACCTGCACGCGCTCGGCCGCCGCCGGATCGCGCTGGTCAACGGCCCGCTCGACACCGTGCCCGGCGCGTCCCGCGGGGCGGCCTACGCCGAGGCGCTGGAGGAGCTCGGCCTGCCGTGCGACGAAGGGCTGGTCGAGATCGGCGACTTCTACCGGGCGGACGGCGCGCGGGCGGTGGCCGCCCTGCTGGCCCGGCGGCCCGACCTCGACGCGCTCATGTGCGCCAACGACCTCATCGCGCTCGGCGCGCTCGACGTGCTGCGCGCCGCGGGGCGGCGGGTGCCCGAGGACGTGGCCGTGGTCGGCATGGACGACACCGAACTGGCCGCCGCCTCCTACCCGTCGCTGACCAGCGTCTCGCTGGGCTCGGCCGAACGCGGCAAGGCCGCCGTCGACCTGCTGCTCGACCGGCTGCAGCGCGGCGACCGCGAGCCGCGCCTGGTGACGGTGCCGCCGCGCCTCGTGGTGCGCGCCTCGACCTCGGGTGAGGAGCCCGCGCTGCCGTACGACCTCACGACCCACCCACCGGGAGCCCTGGCGGGGGCGGCTCCCGGCGACAAGAGCTCGGCACAGGAGGGAGGCGCCGGATGACGGCGACCGCGACCAGACCGGCGCCACCCAAACCGCGCTCGCGGCGCGGCGGTGGCGGCTCGCGCCGCAACCGCGAGATGTGGGTGCTGATGTTGCCGGCGCTGGTGCCGGTCCTGCTGTTCAGCGTGGGACCGCTGCTGTACGGCGTGGGCCTCGCCTTCACCGACGCCCGCGCGACCAGAAACCGGGACATCAGCTTTACCGGCCTGGAAAACGTTTACGAACTGTTCGGCGACGCCGACTTCTGGTCCTCGTTCAAGATCGGCCTGATCTGGTCGGTGTCGGTGACGGTGCTGCAGTTCCTGGCCGCGCTCGGCCTGGCGCTGCTGCTCAACCAGAACCTCAGGTTCAGGGGCGTGGCCCGGGTGCTGGCCGTGGTGCCGTGGGCGATGCCGCCGGTGGTCATCGGCCTCATGTGGAAGCTCGTCTACCACCCCGACGCCGGAATCCTCAACAGCATGCTCGGCACCGACGTCAACTGGCTGGCCGACTTCTCGCTCGCGCTGCCCGCGATCATCGTGGTCGGCGTCTGGACGGGCATGCCGCAGACGACGGTGGTGCTGCTGGCGGGCCTGCAGAGCGTGCCGAAGGAACTGTACGAGGCGGTCGAGGTCGACGGCGCGGGCCGCTGGCGGCGCTTCTGGAACATCACGCTGCCGCAGCTGCGCCCGGTCATCGTGGCCATCACCTCGCTCGACTTCGTGTGGAACATCAACCAGTTCGGCCTGGTCTACGTGCTCACCGCCGGTGGACCGGGCGGTCAGACAAGGCTGCCGATGCTGTTCGCCTACGAGGAGGCGTTCCGCTACCGCTTCTTCGGCTACGCCTCCATGCTCGGCGTCGCGTTCGCGATCGTCGTGCTCGCGGTGCTCGGCCTGTACCTGTGGCGTCAGATGAAGGAGGCCAAGTGAAGCGCCTGCCGAGCTACGCGGCCCTGCTCGCCTACATCGTCTTCCTTGCCTTCCCGCTGGTCTGGCTGCTGTCGACGGCGCTGAAGACGCCGCAGGAGATGGCCCAGCTTGACCCGACGTGGATCCCGCGCGAGCCGACGCTGACCAACTTCTCCGACGCCTTCGGCGAGCAGGACCTGACCGGCGCCGCCCTGCGCAGCCTGGTCGTGGCGGTATTCAGCAGCTTCATCACCGTGCTGATCTCGCTGCCCGCGGCGTACGCCATGGCCCGCTACCGCAGCCTGGTCAACCGGGTGGCGATCGGGTGGGTGCTGGTCAGCCAGGTCTTCCCGTTCATCCTGATCATCATCCCGTTGTTCATGGTGCTGCGTGAGCTGGAGCTGGTGAACACGCTGCCCGGCCTGGTGGTCGTGCACGTGACGTTCACGCTGCCGTTCGCGTTGTGGATGCTCCAGGGATACGTGCGGGCGGTGCCGCCGGAGCTGGAGGAGGCCGCGTCCGTGGACGGCGCCGGCCGCCTGCGCGCGCTGGTCAGCGTCGTCGCCCCGCTGCTCGCCCCCGGTGTGGTGGCGACCTTGCTCTTCTCGTTCATCTCCTCATGGAACGAGTTTCTGTTCGCGCTCGTGATCCTTCAGGACCCCGACGTGATGACCCTCCCGCTGACGCTGGTGCGCTTCACCGGCCCGGAGGGGGTGGCCAGGCTCGGCCCGCTGGCCGCGGCGTCGCTCATGGCGACGATCCCGAGCCTGATCTTCTTCGCAATCATTCAGCGGCGATTGAGGTCCGGCCTGATGGCCGGCGCCGTCAAGGGCTAGGAGGCTCATATGCGAATCAAGTCCGCTCTGGCGGCAGCGGCGCTCGTCGTTGTGGCCGCGGCCGGCTGCGGCAGCGGCGGCAGTGGTGGCAGTGGTGACAAGGGCGAGGCGGCCAAGCCCGGCGAGCCGGTCAAGCTGAACTTCCTCAGCCTCGCCTGGCAGAAGGAGTCGCTCGCGGCGAACAAGGAACTCGTCGAGGAGTGGAACAAGGCCAACCCCACCATCCAGGTCACCTACGTCCAGGGTAGCTGGGACAACGTCAACGACCAGCTCGTGACCCAGTTCGCCGGCGGCACCGCCCCCGACGTCATCCACAACGACTCCCCGGCGCTGTCGGGCTTCGCCGCTGACGGCTACCTGCTCGACCTCAAGGACAAGATCCCGGCCGAGCTGAAGAGCGACATCCCGCAGGCCTCGTGGGACACCACGACGTTCGACGACGGCAAGGGCAACCAGGGCGTGTACGGCGTGCCGTTCCTGCAGGAGTCGCAGGTCATCATCGCCAACAAGAAGCTTCTCGACGAGGCCAAGGTGCGCATCCCCACCGCGGACAGCCCGTGGACGTGGGAGGAGTTCTCCGAGGCGGCCAAGAAGATGACCAAGGACGGCAACTTCGGCGTCGCCTGGCCGATGAAGTCCCCGGTCAACAAGACGCTGAACCTGGCGCTCAACTTCGGCGGCAAGTTCTTCGAGACCGGAGCCGACGGCAAGACCACCGTCAAGGTCGGCCCCGAGGAGCGCGAGGTGCTCCAGCGCATCCACGACCAGCTCTGGAAGGACAAGTCGGCCGACCCGGCGGCGCTCGGTCAGGGCACCGCCGACCCGCTGCCCGCCTTCTACAAGGGCAAGTTCGCGCTGCTGCCGGTCGGCGTCTACCTGCGTCAGCAGGTCGTCGAGCAGGCGCCGGAAGGCTTCGAGTGGGTGACGCTGCCCGGCCCGAAGGGCACCACGACCGAGCAGGGCGCCGTCTCCCAGACGCTCTCGGTCGCCCAGGACAGCAAGAACCCGGACGCGGCGCTGAAGTTCATCTCGTTCTTCCTCAACGGCAAGAACCAGGCCAAGCTCGCCAAGGGCGACTGGCTGCTGCCCACCTCGCAGGCGGCCGCCGCCGACCCGTCCATGACCACGAAGGAGAACGGCTGGGACGTGGCGACCGCGTCCGGCAAGAGCCTCGTGGTGGCGCCCTTCCTCAAGGTGAAGGGCTTCGACGAGTGGAAGAGCAAGGTGGCCACGCCGGTGCTCCAGCAGTACTTCGCCAACAAGATCAGCCTCGACGAGGCGGCGAACAAGCTGGTCACCGACGGCAACTCGGTGCTGGAGCGGTACCAGAAGTGAACCATCGCGACAGGGCCCGCGGGTGTCTGCTCGGCCTCGCGGCCGGCGACGCCCTCGGGGCCCCTGCGGAGAACATGACCCCCGAGCAGATCATCGCCCGGTGGGGCCGGCTCACGGAGATCGAGGGCGGCGGCACCGACGACACCGAGTACGCCATCTTCGCCGCCTCCCTGCTGCTGCGCCACGGGCACGCGCTCACCCCGGCCGACGTGGCCGCCGCCTACCGCTCCGAGATCATCCCGCTGGTGACCGGGCCGATGCGCGGGGCCGGGTTCTCCGAGCTGGGAACGGTGCAGGCGCTGCGGCGCGGTCTTGAGCCGCCGCTGACCGGCCGCGTGCACGCGCACGGCTGGTCGGACGGGCTGGCCATGCGGGCGGCGCCGTACGGGATCTTCTGCCCGGGAGATCCCGCCGAGGCGGCGCGGCTGGTCGAGCAGGACGGGCTGGTGAGCGGCGACGGCGAGGGCATACTCGGCGGCCGCGCGGTCGCCGGCGCGGTGGCCGCGGCGATGGCGGGCGCGCGGCCGCGGGAGGTCGCGGACGCCGCGCTCGCGGTGATCCCCGCCGACTCGTGGACGGCTCGCGCGATCGTGCGGGTCCGCGACGTCCTGGGCGACATCTCCGGTACGGCAGGCCAAGGCACGGCAGGTGACGGCATTCCCGGCGATCTCGGTCGCCGGTTGCACGAGGCCGTCGTGGTCCGGCACTACCCCTGGACCGACGTCGCCCCGGAGGCCGTCGCCCTGGCGCTGGCCGCGTTCCTGGCCGGCGAGGGCGACGTCGAGGCCTCGGTGACCTTCGGCGTCGGCCTGGGCAGGGACGCCGACACGATCGGCGCCATCGCCGGAGCCATGGCCGGTGCCTTCCAGGGCGAGGCGGGTGTACCCAGGCGCTGGGCCGAGCGCATCGGCCCCGCCACCGGGAAATGCCTGCCCGTCGTCAAGGGCAGACACGTGCTGGACGTCGCCGACGACCTGGCGAAAGGACGCTGAACATCGATGTCGGGGGACAGGATCAGGGGAGCCTTCATCGGGCTCGCCGTGGGAGACGCCGCCGGGTGGCCCGCCGCGCGCCACAGGTCGGCGCTGCACGCGCCGTGGAGCAGGCGGCTGCACCGGGAGCTCGACCTCTTCGCCGAGGAGCACCGGATCACGACGCTGCCGGTGCCGTTCGCGCTGAACCAGCCGACCGCGCCGCTGGCGCTCGGCCCGTCGGACGACGCCGAATGGCTGGCGTGGACCGTTCTCACGCTGCGCCGCCCGCGGGCCGAGGCGTTTCGCGAGCTGGCCGGCCGGGAGGACGTCCGGGCCCGGATCTCGGTGGCGAGCGCGCTGGACAACCTGGCCAAGGGCGTCGAACCGCCCGCCAGCGGCCACGACAACCCGCACTTCTTCGACGACGCCGCCGCGATCAGGGCGGTGGCCTTCGGCGCGGCCGGGCTCGACCCGGCCGAGGACGCGCGGGTGACCAACGCCGGTGACGGCGTTCTCGGCGCCCAGGCGGTCGCGGCGGCGATCGGGGCCGCGGTCGGTGGCGCGCCGGTCTCGGAAGCGATCGAGGCGGCGCTGGCCGTCCTGCCGGAGGACACCGCGATCGGGCACAACGCGCGGCTGGCCGTACAGGCCGGGAGGCAGGCGGGCGAGACGTTCGGCGCGGTCCCCGCGCTGGACGCGGCGCTGCTCGATCACGTCTACAGC
>NZ_JBHYJD010000109.1:0-5698 GCF_042740555.1 Nonomuraea sp. NPDC059007
CTGCGCCCCACATGTCAAGCCCCGTCCCGGCCCCCGCACCGGGACGCGATCCCGACCCCGACCCCGGCTCTCAGGCCGCGATCGGTCGAGCGGCTGCTGCAGGCCTTAGCCGGACACGACGGCCATGACGACGCCGACCACGACCCGCAAGCCCCGCCCCGCCCGGCCCGCCGAAGCAGCCTCTACCACTGCTGGTGAGCCTGGTCGCGGCCGGTAACGGCCCCGACCCCACGGCCACCATCCGGCCTGCCACCACGCCACCCGCACCCCGGCCGCGCCCGTAACGGCCCACGTACCCGTCACCGACCGTTCCGCCGCCATCACCCCCAACGGCAGCGCATCGGCCGTCAACGGGCCGCACAGCCCGCACCGGCACCATGCGCCACCCGCATCCTCGGCGTGAGCGCCCGCACCGGACGCAGACACCGTGGTCGACGGCGGCGACCCTGCTCCAGCTCACGCCAAACGCACCGTGCACCAGATGGGAGGAGAAATGAAGGGGAAGGCGTAGAGGGCGGAAAGGAGAGTAGAGAAGATGATGTAGGCATCCACGAGGACGCGCGCACACATATTCAAAGGGAGTCGTCTTTAGACGAGTCGGCCGGTCCACCGCTATGCCCGAAATTGGCGTGACCTGCGAAAACGATCCCCGCAGGGGGTAGCGGTCTTAACCGCGCACCGGAACGCTACCCCCATTTCCAGCACGGAAATCTGCCCCCATTTTCTCACCCTCCCGAGGCAGGAACCCGGCCGGATCGGGAAGGAGATACGGTGGGTTCGCCTCGTCCCCAACACGAGGCGAACCCACCCCTACACCCGCCCACCCAGCACCCCCTCCGCACCGGACGGGCGGGCGGACCGGTATCGACGCCCACCTGCGCCCCACATGTCAAGCCCCGTCCCGGCCCCCGCACCGGGACGCGATCCCGACCCCGACCCCGGCTCTCAGGCCGCGATCGGTCGAGCGGCTACTGCGGGCCTCGGCCGGGCACGGCCATGACGACGCCGACCATCCACCGCAGACCCGGCCCGACCCGCCGAAGCAGTGGCTTCCCCTGCTCGCGGGCCAGTTCGCGGTCGGTCGCGGTCACGGCCCCATGGCCACCACCCGGCCTGCCACCACGCCCCCCGCGCCCTGGCCGCGCCCGCAACGGTCCACGTGCCCGTCACCGACCGTTCCGCCGCCATCACCCTCAGCGGCAGCGCATCGGCCGTCAGCGGGCCGCGCAGCCCCGCCCCGGCACCATCACCCCCACCCGCCCCACCCGCGTGCACACCCGCGCCGGACGCGGACACCGTGGTCGAGGCTGGCGTGTTCGCCCTGGTCCAGCTCACGCCAGGCACCCCGTGCAGCAGCTCGGCCAACGTCGGCAGCACCAGACGGCGCCCTGGCACATCGTGCCCAACCGGACCAGGCGAAGCCAAGGCGGGCACCGGGGCCGACTGAGCCGGGGGCGGCTCAGGCGGCTCGGGCATCTTGGACGGCTTGGGTGGTTTAGGTGGCTTGGGCCGTTTGGGTGGGCGGGGTGGCAGCGCGTGCTGTAGCTCGCGTGGCCCGGTCGCGCTGATCACCTGCTGCTTGCCGCGCAATGCCAGCCATTGGTATTTCACCACCAGAAACGCCCAGTCGGGCCAGTCCCGGCGTAGTTCGGCGAGCGCCTCCTGCGCCCACGGCTCCTGCCCGAACGCGGACACCTGGTCCGCCCTCTTCCTCAGCTCGCCTCCCACAGAGCCGCGGAAGGGTCCAGGCGGACACCCTCCTGCTGACGGCTGGCATCAGGTCTATCGGCCGCACTTAGTTCCCGGACACCGCCCGGCTCCGGCACGTCCCAACCGCGCTCGGCCGTGACAGCAGGCGTCGTGCCCTCCGAGACCGGTCCGGTCGCTTGCCCGGCCAGGGCCAGCTCGGCCCAGACCGCGTGCCCGGTCACCTCGTCCCCCGCCGCCCCGGTCCGGGACGCGAGCTTGGCCACCCCCGCCAATCCCCGCCCCTCCTCAGCCTCCGGCAGCCGACCGGGCGTCCGTGAGAAGTCCGGGGCCGGGCCGCCGCCCAAGTCATAGACCACAATCCGCACCGACGCCGCCCCGCGCAGCACCTCGACCACGAAGAACCCCCGCTCCCGGCCCGAGCAGGTGTGCCGGAGCGCGTTGCTGACCAGTTCGGCCGTCACCCACACCGCGTCCTCCACCCGCCCGGTATCAGCCAGCAACTGCCCGACCATCCGGCGGGCGACAGCCGACTGGTCACCGCGCCCGGGGAAGGCCCGCCGCCACGCCATCCCGCCCCACAAACGCGCGGCGCGGAGGGTAGACATCATCAACCCCGGCGCCAGATCCGGGAACTCCTCGCCGACCGGCTCCTGCCAGTGACGGGGGAAGGCCAGCGAATGGAGCGGGCTGCTCAGCGCGGCCAGGCTCGTGTGCTGTGCGCGGGTGTCCATGGAGTATCCCTTCCGGTCCGCGTCCCGGCCCGACGCCGGGAGCGGCCAGCACCATCACCCACCTTCACGCCCGAATCACACCCCCAAACCACCACCCCACACCCACACCGCCCCGGCCTGCGGCAACACCACCACCACGCCCGCCATCCCCACTGCGACCGGCACATCGACCACCCCACACCCAGACTGGAGCCCCTCCCACAAGACCGCCTACCGTCCCCCAACCCCGACCGAACAGGGGCCCACCGCGCACACCCACGCGCCAACGAAAGGAATATCAGGCCATGTCCGGCACCGGATACCAAACCCTGCTCGACTGCCGACGCCGCAGCCGATACCTGCGCCAGCACGGATTCACCACCGGCCAGATCGCCGTCATCCTCGCCCTCGACCACCCCGCCACCCCGCTCCGCCTGCACCGCTACGCAGCCGGACTCACCGCCGCCCAGACCATCGAGGCATTCCACCGGCTCGCCGGCACCACCGGCGCCGGCCTACGCGAGTCCCGCCTCTACGCCCACGAGACCTGGCCGCAGACAGGCCGGCGACCCTCCACCTCCACACTCCGGCTGCTGGCCCGCATCTACGACACCCAGCCGGTCCAACTGCTCACGGCCGAGATGCTGGCCACCTACCCGGCACGAGACCAGCGCACCCTGACAAGCTGTTAGCTCGACATTTCAGTCAAACGTTCCATATATGCACATTCTTCGAGCGCTGCTGGGCCTGCTCGGTCACCTGCTGGCCGTACCGGAGGCGGAGGCGACCTTGGTGGTCAGGTCGGCCAACTGCCCGGCGGTGTGGGTGATGTCGTGCCTGCGGGCGTTGTCCAGCCCGGCGCGGATCAGAGCCTTGCGCCAGTACACATCGCGAGTGTGGGTGACCTCTGCGACAAGTTCGTTGTCAAGTCTGATGGCCGTATCCGCAGGTCAGCGCTTGTCAGGCTTGCTCACAGACTCACGCTCGCGCGGCGCGCGAGGGCGCGCAAGCCCGATAGTTTGCTGTGTCGGTCGCGGTGGAGCAACTCGGTGATTACCTCGCGGGTGCCTGGACGCTGGACCTCGGGCGGAGCGATTTTCTCAGCGACCAGCAGGGCGCGTACCGCGCGGTCGGTCTTTCCCCACAACATGTATGCCTCAGCGACGCCCGTGTAGTAGCTGACGCGGCGTTCCTGCGTTGGGATTTCGTCTGGGTTGATGGCTTTGGCGTGCTCAATCGCGGTGCCGGCATCCCCAAGCACGATGGACACGCCGATTTTGTAGGTCGCAACATGACCGGGACTGAGGACGAGGTTGGGAGCAAGGGGAGCGGCTTCGTCAGCCGCTTGCAGCATTTCCGTTGCCGAATGTCGATCTTCCGATCGCGCGGCGGCTATTGCTCCCGTAGACATCAACGTTCCGTATGCCCCCCAAGCGGGTGCTGGTGCGCCGTCGAGTCGCGGGCGGAGCCATTCAGTTGCGCTTAGGGCGATATCGCGCGCCTTCCGGTAGTCCATGGCCCGGTGACAGAGACTTACGAGGTCGCGGTGTGCCTCGCCGATGGCTCGAAGATCGCCGCTAGCGTCCGCGGCCTGCTTACCTTGATGTGCGGCTATCCAGGCATATGGGGATGCACTCAGCTTGATCAGCGTGCGCGTGGCCAGATGGTAGACCTGTGCGGCAACGGCGAGCTCCGCAGGTTCGGACGCCATGCGGGCAACGGGGATCAAATCGGCGAGATGATCAGCTAGATCAACGTAATGAGCTGCGGCGAAGTCTCGTTGTGCGCGGGTTACAGCACGGGCCAGAGACGCAGGGTAAGGCGACGTGGGCACTGTAGGCGCGTTGGGGATCAGAGCATCACGCAGACGCGCAACGGTCGCCATGCTCTGTTCTGGCTGGCCAGCTATGTCGGTCAGTCCGACTCCGGCGGCAAGCGCTGCGCTCTTGAGGAATGTGCGTCGCTTCGTTGCCTCACCTCCTGAACGTGACACCAGCATAGGCGGACCGTTCTCGTAGTCGCGAATCCAGGCGGCCACGAGTTGCCCCCTAGCGTTGAGCGCCTGGTCGGCCAGTTCCGCGAGTGTCCGTTCAGGGTTGCGTAGTCCTCGCTCAACGCGGCTGAGATAGCTCTTTGAGAAATAGGTCACCTCTTGCAGGCCGGAGAGCGAAATCTTCTGTTTGTTGCGGAGGTATCGAAGGTTTTCGCCAAATTTCACGGTTGCCTCCAGCAGTTGCCCCGTTGCCTGGCGCGGGCAACCTCTCGTACTGAGATACGTCCATCACACATGCTGAATCAAGCCTGCACCACGGTGCTGCGAGATCTGCCGAATCGCAAGAAATAGCTCATGAGGATAGTCGGACCCGTCTCGATGGACGAGCATCGGACGGCTCTTGATCGCATGGAGGTGCTACCCAAGTGTTCCACGTCGAGCCCAGGTATGCGGGTCACCATCTTCCTCCCCATCAGGCTGCCCGGCGTCTTGTCGTGGAGCTGCTGAAGCGTGGCGTCAGGTGTGAGTTGCTGGCCAGTAGCCGGACGTGTGCGTGGGTGTCGGTCTGCGGTGGGCTTACCACCACGTGCACCGGTAGCGGGTTCACGTGGATCAACGGCAACCGGGGTTGTGAGCCCGTGTACGCGAGTGTTCCGGTTGATGATCCGGTGACCGCCGCTACCCGCATCGCTGCGCGGCATGACGTGCTGGCCGTCCAGCACCCCACGCGCGGCCGTGCGGCCGTAGGGAACGCGTCAGTGGTGGGGCCGCTGTGAACGTGCCTGTGGGAATCGTCGTCCCGTGTGCGTCCGGTGCGGAGGCCGACGTGCCGACCGAGGGTGCGGCCCTTACCTTGGTGCGGCCTGGCTGCCAGTTGCATCATTGCCGGGAGGCGCACTGGTGCGGGCAGAGGCACTGCCTCAACCACTGCGGCTCCATCAGGTGTTCCACCTGCTATCCGCCGCTGTGGCCGGGCGACGTCTCGCGCTTCACGGCTCTCGCTCTTCCCGTCGCGTGCGGGCCCTACGCCCCGTACCTCGCCGCCGCGTTGCTCGTCGTCAGGCGCGAGGTTGCAGCGGCGTAGGGCGGGAACCGGGGTGCGTATCCCCCACGGACGTCATCGGGGTGCGCGCCCTCTCTGTTGCCCCCGCTTCGGCTTGATGCCTCCTGTCCGGAGCGGGAGTCCTGTCCGACCGTGCCCCCACGGCGGTCGGGCCTCGGGGCCCGGGGCACCAACCACCGGGCGGGGGGGCGGGGGGGGTGGGGGCGGGCCAGGGCGGTGCCG
>NZ_JBHYJD010000110.1:0-5675 GCF_042740555.1 Nonomuraea sp. NPDC059007
GTCTGCTGCCAGGCCAGCAGCCCGGCGACGAGCGACAGGACGAGCAGAACCGAGGCCACCGCGGTACGGCGGGCGCGGCGGCGCCGCCCGGCGGCGGCGGCCTCGGACCCGGCGGCCAGGAACTCCTGCTCGGCAGGGGTCAGCGCACGCCGGTCGGCCGGCGTGGGGAAGTGCTGCCGCGCGACCTCCAGCTGGAGCCCCCGATACAGGGCGTGCGGATCGCGGCCGAGTTCCCGCCACACCTCGGCCGAGCGCGTGAGCTGCCGATGAACGCGTAACCGCTCCCGGTCGGCCTCGATCCATTCCCGCAACCTCGGCCAGGCGGTCAGCAGCGCCTCGTGTGCCACTTCCACCCGGTCCCTCTCGATCGTGATCAGGCGCGCCTGCGCCATGCGCTCCAGGAGGTCCGGGTCGTCCGGCTGGGCGAGGAGCTCGGACTGGCGGGCAGGACGCCGGGTGTCGGGCGTGCCCTGGCCGGGTGTGACCAGCCGCAGCAGCAGGTGGCGCAGCCGTTCCCGCCGGTCGGGGGCCAGCTCGGAGTAGACGGCTTCTGCGGTCCTGGTGAGGGCTCCGCGAATGCCGCCGCTGTCCGCATAGGCCGCGACGGTGAGAGTACGGCCTTGGCGCCGCCGCCAGGTTTCCAGCAGCGCGTGCGACATCAGCGGCAGCCCGCCCGCCTCGTCACCGGCCTCCTCCAGGAGCCGGGCGGTCAGCTCGCGCTCCACGATCAGCCCGGCGGCCGCCGCGGGCTTGACGATCGCCGCGCGCAGCTCGGCCTGGTTCATCGGCCCCACCAGCACGGTGGATCCCTCGACCGCTTCGGCCAACCCGCGGTGCGCGGCGCAATGGCCGAGGAAGTCGGCTCGTACCGCCACAACCACGCGGGCGCGCGCCGTCAGCAGCGCATCGACGAACGCCGCACGCTCCCCGTGCTGCTCCCACAGCGTGAAGATCTCCTCGAACTGGTCCACGACCAGCACGTCGGCGTCGGGCGGCGCGCAGGGCTGAGCTCCCGGCGTCATCACGACGACCCCGCCCGAGCGCCGCAACCTTGGCACCAGGCCGGCTCGCACCAGCGACGACTTGCCGCTCCCCGACGGCCCCGAGATCAGCGTCAGCCGGCTCTGCCCGACGACGGCGGTCAACCGCTCCAGCAGCGCCTCCCGGCCGAAGAACAGCCCCTCGTCCTGCTCCTCGAACCTGGCCAGCCCCCGATACGGTGCCTGAGCAGTGGATTTCTCCTCCACATGCTGGCGGCTGACCTCGTTCCAGCGCTGCTCCCACTCCGCCGCGTCGCCGCCGCAGGCCTGCACGTAGGCCAGCGTCAGAGCCAGCGACGGCAGCTTGTAGCCGGCGGCCGCCTGCGCCAGAGCCGCCGCCGAATAGTGCGTCCGGGCCGCCATGACGCGATAGGTCAGGCCCGGGTGCTCCTGCCGGAGCTTGCGTAACTCCCAGGCGAAGGCCGCGATCGGGCCGTCGGCCGGATCCAGCGGTGACTCGCGCCGTCCCACCACATACCCCCCGAAGAAGTTTGTCTACGTCCATGAACGGCACTTATGGACAATTCCGCGGCCCCCAAGGCTAGGCATCGAGTCCGTCGCCCCACGGAAGGATTCCCCCATCGAAGGAGAAACTCACGATGCGGCACGTCGCGCGCTGCGCCATGACCGCCGTCCCCCTGATCGTTCTCACGGCCTGTTCTGCCCCTGACAAGCTCCCGACGCCTGCACCTGCCGCCGGCCTCACCGCCGATCAGGTCCAGACGGTCGAGCGGGCACGTGAGGAACTCATCCGCCGCTGTCTGACGAGGCAAGGGTTCACCTACGTGCTGACGCCATGGGCGGATCCGCGCGAGACCCGGGTCATCGACGGTGTACTCGATGACATCACCTGGGCGCAGACCTACGGCTATGGCGGGCGGATCCGGGCGAAAGCCATGGCGTACAAGCGCGACAACCCCAACAGCCGCTACCTGAAGACCCTGACCGCCAAACAGCGCGAACGCTTCGCAACCGTCCTGTACGGCACGCCGGGCGCGACCCTGTCGGTCAGGATCCCCAGCGGCCCCGTCATCTCCACCAGCAGCGACGGCTGCCTGGCGGAAGCCGACAGCTCCCTTTACGGAGACTTCAAGACGTGGTTCCGGGTCAAGACGATCACGGACAACCTCGCCCCGCGCTACCTCCCCCAGGTCTACGGCGACGCCCGCTTCCACCAGGCCGTCGCCTCCTGGGCGACATGCATGCGCGAAGCCGGCTTCGGCTACACCTCGCCCAGCGCCATCCGGGCCCGACTGGCCTCGCTCAAGCCGGCTGAGGAGATCCGCCTGGCCACCGCCGAAGCCCGGTGCGCCCTGGCCACCCCGCTCGCGGGCACGATCCGCGATCTCAAACGGCATTACGGCGGCATCGTGCGCCGCCCATACGAAAAGGAGATCACTACCAGGAAGCAGATGGAAAGCACCGCACTGATGCAGGCACAGAAGATCGTGACGACCTCGAAAGGTGTACAACAATGAGAATGGTCCGAGTGCTCCTGGGCGTTCTCGCCCTGACGACGCTGCTGGGGCTGATCGCGCCGGCCTACGCGCAAGACAGGCCGGACAGGCCGGCCGACGTCAGCCTCACCCCGACGGACTCACCTACCAGCGAAGCGGTCGACGACCCCGAGCCGGCCGTCTCAGCCGCGGCCGCGTGCTCTGTGGGGTCGCCCAACGGGTACGTCTACATCTATCGCTACGCGAACTGCGGGGAACAGTTGTGCAGGGCGGAGGGCGATGACCTGGACTACTCCAACGACAAGGGCTGCGCGGGCAGCGACAACGACAAAGCCTCCTCGGTGGTGAACCGTGGGTTCGCCAACGGCTGGGGCGTCGTCAGGCTCTATCGCCACGCGGGCGCCAGCGGAGGGGAGTACATCTGCGTCAACGTCGGCTCGGCGGCCTCCGAGCTCTCTGACGAGAAATTCCTCGGAACCAATGTGGTGGCCGACAACCGCATCTCCTCCCACGCCTGGGTGCAGATCTGCCCGGGCTACGCCGACTGAGGACTGAGGACCTTCCGGCGCGTCCGGAAGGTCCTCATCTCACGACTACGTAGTGGGCGGGTGGAAACGCGCAGCTGGGCTCGTCGGCCGGGCGGGGCATGCTGAGCGTCCCACGCCGCCTTGACCGTGTAACAGGCCGGGTCGGCGGTGCCGTCCACATTGATGCGTGTGACGACGGAGGCCGTGCGGGCGTGGAGGCGGCGCCAGCCGGACGTCTTGCGCAGCAGTGAGAGCATGAACACGCGCCCCGCGGCATGCCCTCCAGCACCTTGACCGAGACGCCTCGCTGGAACAGGTCGTTCAGGACGATCGGAACTTCCGGCAGATTACCGGCGAGCCGATCGACCTCCTGGCCCGCGACGCCACCGGAGTGCGGTAAGGAATCCACGCTCTGCGTTGTCTGCGACCGATGGGTTTCGCCTGAACGTATGCCTGATCCGGATTCGGCGGAATGGGTTGCCCTGGGGTGGCGGGCTTGGCCATCGTGGCGGTTGTGAGTGTCCACGACGATGCCGCTTCTCCCCGTGAGCCCGTAGGTACGCGGGTGGAGGCGAGCGGGCCGCGATCGGCCGCGGTGCGGGGCAACTCGGGCACCATCGTCACCGGTGACCTGCACGCGGCGCGGCGGCCGCCCCTGCCTGCGCCGGCTCAGATCGAGGCGCCCGCCGGGCTGCTGGGATTGCCGCGCCGTCCCGCACCGTGGTTCGTCGGCCGCGATGAGGCTCTGGCCATGCTGGCGGCCACGCTTGAGGCCGGAGCCGGTGCGGGGGTGATCAGTCAGGCGGTGGTCGGGCTCGGCGGGATCGGCAAGAGCGAGCTGGCCTTGCAGTACGGCTTCGCCCGCCGTCTGGACTACGGACTGGTGTGGTGGATCGACGCCGACAGCCCGGCCCAGATCCAGATCGGCCTGGCCGGGCTGGCGCGGGCGCT
Source organism: Nonomuraea sp. NPDC059007 (assembly GCF_042740555.1). Classification (NCBI taxonomy): domain Bacteria; kingdom Bacillati; phylum Actinomycetota; class Actinomycetes; order Streptosporangiales; family Streptosporangiaceae; genus Nonomuraea; species Nonomuraea sp. NPDC059007. The sequence goes on from NZ_JBHYJD010000110.1 coordinate 3,976, forward strand.
GGTGGCGGGCAGCGATTCGGTGGCGGCCGGGCAGGCGTCGCCCGAGGAAGCAGCCGCCTGGGCGATCACCTGGCTGGCCGGCCGTACCGGCTGGCTGCTGATATTCGACAACGTCGAAGAACCCACCCACGTCGAGCCGTACCTGGCCAGGCTGACCGGCGGGCATGTGCTGATCACCACCCGGCGTGATGTCGGCTGGCGGCAGCTGGGCGCCACGCCGCTGCGCCTGGACACGCTGCCTCGCCCGGCCTCGATCCGGCTGCTGGGCGATCTGATCGGCCCGCCGCACGCCGCCGACGCGGCCGTGCTGGGCGAGCTGGCCGAGGAGCTGGGTGACCTGCCGCTGGCGCTGACCCAGGCCGGCGCCTACATCACCGTGACTCCGCGCTGTACACCGGCCGGCTACCTGCGCCTGTTGCGCCGGGTGCCCGAGCGCATGCTCGCCACCGCCGCCGTCGGCGGGGACGCCGAGCGGGTGGTGGCCAAGGCATGGGAGGTCAGCCGCGCCCGCGTCGCAGAGCAGAACCCGCTGGCCGAACGCCTGCTGCAGTTGCTGGCCTGCTACGCCCCCGATCACCTGCCGGCCGACGTCCTGGCCGGCGCGGACGACGATGAGCAGGCGGTCAACGAGGCCCTGGCTCTGCTGGCCTCCTACAGCCTCATCACCTTGACCACCCACCCCGCCGATCCGATCACCTCGGGCGGCGACCACGACGTCGACGACGGGGAGAGCGTGAGCATCCACCGGCTCACCCAAGCGGTCATCTGGCACCAGCTCACCACCACCCAGCGCGACCAGACCCGCACCCGTGCCGCCGCTTTGCTGGACGCGGCGCTGCCCGCCGATCCCGAGGCCCGCGCGAACTGGCCCCGCTACCTCCGGCTGCTCCCCCACACCAGCACCATTACCCCACCCGGCTCGCACACGATGAACAAGGTCATCGACTTCGCGGGCGCCAGCGGCGACTACACCACCGCCAAGACCCTGCAACAGGCCCGCTACGCCGCCCAAGCCGAAACTCTCGGTCCTGAGCACCCCGGCACGCTGACTGCCCGCGCCAACCTCGCCCACTGGACGGGCCGGGCGGGGAACGTGGCGGCCGCGCGCGCCCTGTTGGCCGAACTCCTGCCCATCAGCGAACGCGTCTTCGGGCCCGAGCACCCCAACACGCTGACCGACCGCGCCAACCTCGCCCGCTGGACGGGCCAGGTGGGCGAGGCCGCAGTCGGCCGCGCCCTGTACGCCGAGCTGCTGCCCATCCGCGAACGCGTCTCCGGTCCTGAGCACCCCGAGACGCTGACTGCCCGCGCCAACCTCGCCCACTGGACGGGGGAGGCCGGCGACGCCGCGGCCGCGCGCGCCCTGTACGCCGACCTGCTGCCCATCCGCGAACGCGTCTCCGGTCCTGAGCACCCCGAGACGCTGATCGCCCGCGCCCACCTCGCCTACTGGACGGGGGAGGCCGGGGACCCTGCGGGCCGCGCGCGCCCTGTTGGCCGACCTGCTGCCCATCCGCGAACGCGTCTCCGGTCCTGAGCACCCCGAGACGCTGACCGCCCGCGCCCACCTCGCCTACTGGACGGGGGAGGCCGGCGACGCGGCGGCCGCGCGCGCCCTGTTGGCCGACCTGCTGCCCATCCGCGAACGCGTCTCCGGTCCCGAACACCCCGAGACGCTGACCGCCCGCGCCCACCTCTCC
>NZ_JBHYJD010000111.1:0-5567 GCF_042740555.1 Nonomuraea sp. NPDC059007
TCAGCCGCGCCCGTAGACCGAACAATGCCCCGCCGACCAGCAGACCTCATCCAATCGCAACGACGAAAGGGACATCAGCTCGCGTAACGCACTCTGAGAACCCCCTGCGACGCGAGCGAGCACGAGTATCCCGACATAAGTGACCACCTTGGGGCCGGGGCCGGGTGTGGGAGGAGGACGCCGTCTCCGGGGATCACCACCAGTGGTAGAGCAGGTTCGCGCCCAGTGCGGCCACTGCGGTAACGAAGAACAAGGCCCAGTTTCCAAGATTGCGGGAGCCCACACGCAGGTGCGCAAGGAGCGCGCCGGCGAAGTACATCACGAGGCTGTAGCCAGCCAGAGTCCCCAGCATGGGGATGGCGAATCCGCCCAGCAACCCCAAAGAGCCCAACGCCAGCATCGCACCCAGGACGGGTGCCCACGATCGCGGCAGGCGCTTCATGTCCAGCTGGGCCTTCGGGAATTCGTGACCGATCAGGTAGACGACGGACGCGCTACCGAACAGCAGCGAGGCGAAGATGGTGATCGTCGCGTAGACGGCGAACATGAGCCCTCCGTGCTTGTCGTTACTTCAGGCCTTGCGGCCCGGTGTTTGCATGTCTGACGAAACAGCCGCTGGAAATGTCAGGTGGTACCAGCAACGGCCGGTGTCACTTGCCCCACATGAGTCACCTGCCCGCATAAAGCTGGCCAGCCAGTTCGCTTGAGAACCCTGGATCGCGCTCGCTGGTGATCCGGTTGCGCTAGGGGTGGGTGTCATGCTGTCCGCTTCGCGCGGCCGCGGGTACGGCCTGGCCGACAGCCCGGTCAGGCCACGATGTCCGGATGGGGACTCATCATCGCGCCGAAGTAGACCTCAGGCGCTCCTTCGATGTGCTCGGGCAGTTTGTCCGTGAAGACACGCAACAGTGGGGTCTCGTTGTGCCGGTCGAGGTGCTTCTGCGAATGCCAGACCTCGTAGAGGAAGAATCGGCCGTCCTCCTGCTCGTGAAGGTGGTACTGAAGGTTGCCCTCGTGCCCTCGGGACGGCTCGACGAGGTCCGTCAGGAGCTTCCTGAACTCGTCGGCGTGTCCGGGCTTCGGGGTCAGGAACCCGTAGAGCGAAACGGGTGCTGGTGCAGTCGAGGTCATCGTCATGTGCTCAACGTTAGGAAGTGACATGGATGTCAGATTCAAGCCGCTCCCCTATGAGGTGGGTCACATGAAGATCGGGGCGTTGTCCCGCGAAACAGGCGTGGCCGTACGTCTCCTTCGCCATTACGAGGCCCAGGGACTGCTCACCTCCCGCCGCAGTGAAGGCGGCCACCGCCATGACGATCCCGAGGCCCCCGCCGCCGTTGCCCGCATCCGCACCCTGCTCGCCGCCGGGCTCCCTACCAAGGTCATCCGCGAGCTCATGCCCTGCTTTGTCGGCGTCGGCACCGAACTGCAGGCCTGTGTTCTCGACCACCTCAAACTCCAGTACGCCGAACTGGACTCCCGCATAGCCGACCTCACCCAAGCCCGCACCGCTCTGGGAGACCTCCTCGAAGCCTCCACCCGAGCACTCACCCACGCCTGAACCGGCCATGACGCGCCGGCAGGTTGTGGCGATCAGCCTGCGGGAAAGCCGGGCGGCATGTTCATGGGGCCGCCGCCGAACGGCGCCCCGCCGACCAGGACGGTCGAGCCTGCCATGTAGGAGAATTCGTCGGTCGCCCGCGGGAGCACGGATCGGGCGATCTCCTCGGGCGAGGCCATCCGGTGCAGGCCTGAGGCGTTGCGCGGGCCCCAGGCGCGTTTGAAGGCCGTCCAGATCGCGTCGGGCAGGGATGCGGGGCGCACCAGTGCGGTGTCGGTCGTGCCCGGGGCGATGGCGTTGATCCTGTTCCCTTGGGGGCCGTAATCCATGGAGGCGGCCTCCACGATGCCCTTGATCGCCTGCTTGCTGGAGGTATAGGCCACGCCTCCGGGACGCCGGTTTCGGCACGGTGGGGCCGGTAGAGGAGTTGCTGGAGGCGCATCGGCTGAGCTGGTCACCGCTCTGCCTGCGGCCGCGGCCGGGGTGGGTGGGCCGTCGGCGGGCACGCTGGAGGCGCGGCTGGCCGGGGTGACCTCGTTCTATCGCTGGCAGGGGCAGTGCACGAAGTACTGGTCGTGGGGCGGCTGCTGAAGGGCACCCCCGCGCCGTGCTCCGGCGCGGGGGTTGTTGGCGCATCTGGCGGGCGGGCTTCCCGCGCGTGAGGTGCGACTGGTGCGGGTGTGCGCCGGGCCGCTGATCTGGGGGTCGCGATCGACGCCGGGTACAAGCTGCTGCTCAACCTGGCGCGGCCGCCGTACTCAGCCAGGAGTGCCATACAGCGTGATCGGGGGGATCATGGCCCCGTAGCGCTGGGAGCGGTGGTACCACAAGGTGACCTTTTTGGTCTTCTTGTCAGCCGTGATGGTGAACCATATCTTGATCACGCATCTTTGTGGGCACAGCCGCCCTACGACAGGGGGTTCTAGGCACCGCTGGACTTTCACGATCCCTTCGTAGCGGGCGTAGCGATTGTACTTGTTGCTCCCTGTCGCAGAGATCCGCAGGACGTCGCCGTTGATCCGTGCTCGATAGAGGTCGCCGGTTGCGTTGGTGCCGCTGTCGGAGTCGAGCCGCCATGATCCCGGCTTCTTCGTTGGACAGACGCGCACGCCGAACGTGACGTAGCCCAGACGTATACGCGGGAGGGAGGTCCCGGGATAGCGGGTGAGCGTGACCCGTCGGCAACCGCTTTGCGCGACGTCTTGGCCGTTGTAGCTCCGTTTGCTGTGATCAGTGCCCGAGCCGGCCTTCTTCGCCGTGACGGCGGAGGCCGCGCTGGTGAGAAGCAGGATCGTCGATGTGATGGCCATCAGCCATGCTCCTGGTCTGTTCATGATTACGCGGCGGGCCTGCTTTGAGTATGCGTACCCCCGGCCCGTTCATCCGCGGAGGGGAGCGCGTGGATCTGTTCACGATGCGCCGAGCGGCTTTCACCAGCCATGGCACCCGACGCAGAAGCATTGGCAATGCGCGCAGAGCAGGATCCGGCGTAAGCTCGGCGAGGGCACCCTTTCCCCTTGGATGTGACAGCGATGAGCACGCTGATCCGCACCGAGCAGGTACCGCCGGCTGACCGGCTTCAGTTCACGCAAGATCTCACGGCTTCGACGTGGGTGCCGATGGACTGCCGCTCCGAGCATCACCGGGACTATCTGGGCGTGCTGCGGGTCAATGGCCTGGGGGCCATGACGGTAGTGGCCATGGACATCCTGCCGATCACGGTGCGCCGCACTCCCAAGCTGATCGAGCAGGCCGACCCCGATCTGATGAAGCTGCTGCTGGTGCGCGCGAACGGCTCCTCAGTGGTGGAGCAGGACGGCCGGCAGGCGTTGCTGGGCCCGGCTGGCTTCGCCTTCTACGACACTCGCCGCCCGTACGAGGTGAGCTGTGGGGTCGGCGTGCACGAGCCCACGCGGGTGCTCACCTTTGCCTTCCCACCGTCGCTGCTGCCGCTTTCGCGCCGTCAGCTTCGGCACCTGACCGCGACCTGCTTTCCCGCCACCGCCGGGGTGGGCGCGCTGACCTCGCAGTTCCTCATGCAACTGGCCCGCGACATCGACCACTTCAGTCCCGCCGAGGCGGCCCGCCTATCGGCGACCGCGCTGGAGGTGCTGGCCGTACGGCTGGCCCGCGAACTCGGCGCCGATCGATGGCCGACACCCGAGGCTCGCAGGCACGCGCTGCTCACCACCATCCAAGCCTTCATCCTGCAGCACCTGGGCGCGTCCTGGCTGTCGCCGGCCACGATCGCGGCCGCCCACCACATCTCCCTGCGCTCCCTGCACCAGCTCTTCCACGACCAAGGCCTGACCGCGGCGGCCTGGATCCGGCAGCGCAGACTGGAACGCTGCCGCCGCGACCTCGCCGACCCGGCGCTGGCCGGCCGTCCGGTCGCGGTTATCGCCGCCCGCTGGGGCTTTGCCAGCGCCAGCGACTTCAGCCGCACCTTCCGCGCCGCTCACGGCCTGCCCCCGGGGCAATACCGCCTGGCCCAGGCCCGCCACCTAGTACTCCAGTGACACTTCGCGATCATGGTTGGGATCTGCGCTGGTAGTGGTAGTGCCGGGCTGTTGCCTGATGACGGCGGCGCCAGTCGGACCAGGACAGGATGTCCGCAATCGTGTGGGTGGTGGTCAGGGTGAGTGCGGCCAGTAGTCGGCGGATTTCGGGGAGCGTCAGGGGGGTGCGGTCGTCGGTGCCGGGTGGCTGTGCGGTGGCGATGGCCGTCAGCAGGGCCAGGGCGAGCATGGCCAGGGTGATGTGCCGGTGCCAGGCTGTCCAGCCGCGGACCTGGTAGTGGTCGAGCCCGACCTGGCCCTTGGCGGCTTGAAAGGTCTCCTCCACTGCCCAGCGGATACCGGCTTTCTTGACCAGGGCCGTCAGCGGCTGGCGAGTGGGGGCGTAGCAGCGGTAGAAGGCCAGCTCGCCGGTGGTCAGGTTGCGCCGGATCAGTAACCACCGGTATCCGTGGGTCTCGGGCTCGTCGATGCGGGCCCAGGCCCAGGCATACCAGCGTGGGCCTTTGGCGCCCTGGCCGGCGCGGTAGCGATGCCAGTGCCGGTCGGCCACCCGTGCCGCCACCTCGGCTGCAGTGAGTGGGGCGCCGTCGAGGTCGACCCGCCGGTTGCCCGCGATGGCCAGCACGTAACCCATCTGATGCTCCTCCAGAGCGGCGCGCAGGCGTGGGTCTTGGCCGTAGACCTCATCGCCGGTCATCCAGCGGGCGGGCACGCCGGCCTCGAGTGCCGCCGGCATCATGGCGGTGGCCAGGGCGGGCTTGGTGGCGAAGGCGGTCTCGTCTGGGATACCGGCCGCCTGGCAGCGATCAGGGTCGGCCAGCCAGGTGTGCTCGGGCAGGTAGAGCGCCGGTCCAGCAGCGCTCGCCCGGCCGGGGTGGCGTAGGCCAGGAACACGCCGATCTGGCAGTTCTCGATCCGGCCCGCGGTGCCGCTGTATTGCCGCTGCACCCCGGCCGAGGCGGTGCCCTTCTTGACGAAGCCGGTCTCATCGGCGATCAGCACGCCGTCGGGGCCGAGCCGGTCGAGGACGAAATCACGAAGGTCATCGCGCACCTGATCGGCGTCCCAGCGGGCGGTGCGCAGCAGCCGCTGCAGCGCCTGCGGACCGAGAAGTCCAGCGTGTTCGGCCAGGTTCCAGCAGTTCTTGCGGTCGATGTCGGCCAGCAGAGCGCGGACGTAGGCGGTGGCGGCGCGGCGTGGTTCGACACGGCCGAACCGGCCGGCGATCCGGGCCATCAGCTCGTTGAAGATGACCATCCAGCGGTCAGGGTCTACGCTGTGGCCCGCGGCCACCGCACGATCTTTGGCTGTTCTCACAAACTCCGAATGATCACGCGGTGGCCGTCGCCATGTGACCTCAACGCCTCAAGATCGCGAAGTGTCACTGGAGTACTAGGAGCTGTTTCTTAGATCAGGTGCGGAGCCAGATGGCCAGCGCTGCCAGGGTGACGGTGCCGTGGAAGATGTAGGCGCGTTTGTCGTATCGG
>NZ_JBHYJD010000112.1:0-4692 GCF_042740555.1 Nonomuraea sp. NPDC059007
TTGGTGTCGACGCAGGTGTTGCCTTCTGCGGCGTAGACGCCGTGGCGGTAGGCGCCATTGAGGGTGATCATGCGGGAGCCGGTCAGCGCTCGGTGCATGGCCCGCTGGCCGGGGTAGGGAGTGGCGGTGTCGCCTGTCGCGCCGACGATCAGCGCGGGGGCGGAGTTGCCGATCGTGGTGGGCTGCTCCCGTGGCCGGGTGGGCCAGAACGCGCAGGGGGTGATGTTGCGGACGAGTGGCCCGAACAGGGGTTCGGTGGTGCGGTGGCGCTGGATGTCGCGGTAGTAGGTGCCGGGGTTGCGGGATGCGGCCCGGTCGGCGCACAGGACCGCGATGCCCGCCCGGTTCTCGGGCTTTTCGGTGCCGCCGGTGTAGGCGCCTTGGAGGGTTTCCAGCAGTGAGGCGGGCGGCGGAGTCCGGCTGGGGCGGTGCAGTGCCTTGGCTTCTTCGGCGAGGGTGGCGTAGTCCTGCGCGCTGTCGGAGTAGGAGCGCAGATAGAGCCAGTAGGGCACGAAGCGGGCGTCGACCCGGTAGGCGCCGACCTTCGCGGACCGTCGGTTGATCGCGTCGATGGTCGCCAGGACCGCCTCCCGCGTACGGCCCAGCTTGTACTTCGCATGGCGCGCGGCGGACCAGGAGGCCCACTGCCGGAGCCAGGTGTCGAAGGCCGGAGCGGCGCTGGAGAGCAAGTTGGGGCCGTAGGCCTCGGGGTCGACTGCGCTGTCGAGCACCACCCGGTCGGCCCGCTGGCCGTACATCTGAAGATAGGTCGCGCCGAGGTAGGTGCCGTAGGAGTAGCCGAGGTAGGACAGCTTCCGCTCGCCGAGCGCGGCCCGGATGACGTCCATGTCGCGTGCGGTGTTCCTGGTCGAGGCGTACGGCAGCGCGCGCAGGTTTCCCTGGGCGCAGCCGGCCGCCAGCCGCTTGGCCAGGCGCGCGCCTTGGTCGAAGCTGCGCCGGTCGAGTCCGGCCGACAGCTGGAAGGTGTCGGTCTTCCACTGGCAGCGGATCGGGCTGCTGCGGCCGATGAAGCGGGGGTCCATTCCTACCAGGTCGTAGCGGGCGGCGATCTCGGGCGTCTTCTTGGTCAGCAGCAGCGGCATGGACAGGCCGCTGCCGCCCGGCCCGCCGGGGTTCGTCAGCAGGACGCCGTGGCGCCGGGCGGTGTCGGTGGCCTTGATCCGGGAGATCGCGACCCGCAGGGCCGGCCCCTGCGGCCTGCTGTAGTCGATGGGCACCTGGACCGTGGCGCACTGGGCTCCGGCGGCGTCCAGCTGTTGGCCGAGCTGGTCGTCGGGTCCGGTGGCGCAGGCGCGCCAGGTGATCGTCTGGTGGTGGAAGCGGTCCAGCGGGGTGGCCGGGTGCGCCGCTGCCGCGGGCGGCGCCAGAGTGGCCGACAGCGCAGCCGTCGCCGCTGCTGCGGCTGCTGCTGCGCGCTTGGTCGTGGGCACGCGGGTGTCCCTTCGTGGTGGTGGATGGGTGATGCCGGGTTCTGGAGGCGAGGCGCCAGAACCCGGGGGATGTCCGGACGTCCGGAAGGGGGAAGGGACGTGCCTCAGCCGCAGAAGGCCGCGTCCATCGCCGCCTGCTGGAGCTCGCCGAGCTTGGCCGAGCCGAACGACACGTTGCCGATCGCGACCGACAGCACCGCTCGGTGCTTGCCGTCGAGGGTAGCCATCATGTCGGTGCCGTAGCCGGGGATGCCGCCGTTGTGTCCCCAGATGACCTTGCCGCACGAGGTGGTGGTGCGGTAGATGCCCAGTCCGTAGGCGCGGTCGTGGTGGTTGGGCCGCAGCATCTGCTTGAGCTGGGCTGGTTTGACGATCTTGCCCGACAGGAGCGCGGTGATGAACCGGTCGAGGTCGGCGGTGGTGGAGACGAGCGCCCCTGCGGGACCGGCCACGGTGGGGTTGAGGCGGGTGATGTCGACGGGTTTGCCATTGACCGGGGTGTAACCACGGACGTGCGGCTTGGGCAGGTGGGTCTGGTCGCCGGGCGCCCACGTGTGGCGCAACCGGAGGGGGCGGATGATCCGCTCGGTGACCGCCTGGCCCCAGTCCTGGCCGGTGACGGCCTGGATGAGCAGGCCGAGGGCGTAGTAGTTGGTGTTGGAGTACTGGGAGTCGCTGCCCGGCTTGAACAGACGGGGCAGGGCGTCGCCCTTGGCGACCCAGTCGGTCAGCTCGAAGTGCTTGTCGCGGTTGCGCAGCGCGCCTTCGCCTTCCACGTCTTCGAGGCCGAAGGGGTTGGCCAGTCCGCTGGTGTGGTTCAGCAGCATGCGGACGGTGATCGCCTCGCCGTCGGACAACACGCCGGGCAGGTACCGCTCCACTGGGGTGTCCAGGTCGACCTTGCGCTCGCCGGCGAGTTGCAGGATCACCGAGGCGGTGAAGGTCTTGGTCACGCTGGCGATGCGGAACCTGCCCTGGTACGGGACCGGGCGGTGCTTGCCGAGTTCGGCGGTGCCCGCGCGGGCCCGCAGCGTGCGGCCGTCCTTGACGACCAGGATCTGCGCGCTGGCGTTGCCCAGTTTCACCAGGGCGTCCAGCTTTTGCTGCACCGCTGCCCGGTGGGTGTCCAGGCGGCGCTCACCCGTGCCGGCGTGGGCGATGCCCGAGGGCAGAGTGAGCGCTGTCGCGGTCAACGCCGTGATGATGATTTTGCCGGCCGTGTTCATGGGTGCTTGCCTTCCGTCGTGCGTACGCGTCCTCGGTGAGGTCGTCGGTACGCCCAACATAACGTGCTTTACACGTTAGTTACCTCTTGGGCAGGTGTGATCACCACCACACCGCCCGATGGGACGAGCGGTCGCCAGACGGGGAATTGGCGCGTCAGCCCAGACGGGCCAGCAACACGCGCAAGCCGTACTCGACGATGTCGTCGGGAGAGACAGGCGGAAGATCGGCCGCCAGCCGGCGCAGGGTGGGGAAGGCGTGCTCGGGCAACGCCGCGATCTGCTCGCGAGCCGCCTCGGCCTCGGCCCCGGGGTCACTCTCACCGCCCAGCGCTCCACCCGGCACGTCCAGGGCGGCGGTGCCCACGACCAGATTGGTCAGCGCCCCGACCAGCAACACCGCCTCCGCCGCGGGCACGCCCGCACGGAGCACGATCCGATGCGTGCACTCCACGATCGCCAACTGGCTGGGCGTGCCCTGCCGGACGCTCGCGCCTACCTGAACCAGCCACGGATGTGCGCGAAACACCTGCCACAGATCCCGATACAGCGCCATCAGCTCCGCCACGCCACCCGTCTCCGGCACGGGCACCGGCACCATGGCCAGCATGTGCTCATAGACCGCCGCGAACAGGTCGTCCTTGCCCCGCACATGGTTGTAGATCGACATCTGCCGGGCACCCAGCTCACCGGCCACCGCGGTCATCGTCATCGCCTCGAACCCGTCCCGGTCCAAGACCTTCACCGCGGCCTCCACCGTCGAGCCCCGGCTGAGGCTGCCCCGCCGTACCCGCTGCCGCCGCGGCGCGCTCACCGGGCCGCTCCCGCGGGCCGCGAGCAGCGACCGACCTCGCGAACGCCGACCATGACAGCCACCCCGACACCCCGATCCTCTGCCAACCTCATCGCCGCTCAAAGGCACTCCAGCCTACCGGGACCCGTACCGGCCGCCCCTGGGCGGCACCACAGCGCCATGCCCGAAAGAACCTCGTCATCGGGCCACCATGAACCGACTCCCAGCAACCCGCGACCCACCAACCCCCGAGTAACCTGCGAAGGCCGCCGTCCGAACATAGACGGCGGCCTTCGCATGTTGCGGCGCCCTCAACCTCTGCCCCACCCGAAGCAAGATCGAAAATCACGACAGAAAACGTTCAAAGAATCACGCCATCAAGAAATCCAAGTCACACGCACCCCCCATGCGAGTTCGGCCTGGCCAGGTCGATCACTGATCAGGCAGGCCTCGACGCCGCCAGAGGCGGGGATTGACGGCTCCGCCGGCCGGCCACCGGCGCAGACCGCGCCTTCGCCGCCGGTCGCAGGCGCGGCCCGGGTGCGTGTCGCCGGGGCCGTATCCGGTCGATGTGCTGTGCGCATGGCTCACGCGCTTGGGCGCTTACACGGTCACGCACCGCATCACCGGCCTGACCGCGCTCATCGATCAGCAGGAGCGCCTCGGCTTTCCCTGCCAGAGCGCGGGCTGTCGTGTGGCGCTCGCTCTCGGGCAGGCCGGACGCCGCTGAGGGTGTGTGGCGCCTGTCGAGCGCTCCGTCGCCCGCACAGGCGGCGATGGTTGCACCCGCGCCGTGCGGCGCGGCTTACCCGCGCCGCGAAGCCGAGGTGGTCACCGGCAGGGTGATCCGGGCGCGTGCCCGCACGGGTCACTTGGGCATGAGGACCTTGTCGATGATGGAGACGGTGGCGTTGGCGGTGTAGGTCTCGTCGGAGCCTTCGGTCATCAGCATGCCGCCCTGCAGGGTCTTGAGGTCGGCGGAGGCCAGGTCGGCCGGGGCGTTCTTGCCGGCGACGACGTGGTAGGTGAGGATCTTGGTCAGCGTCTCCTTGTCGGCCAGGACCTTGTCCAGGGTGGCCTTGGGGATGGCGGCGAAGGCGTCGTTGGTGGGCGCGAAGACGGTGATGTCCTTGGCCGAGTTGAGCGTGTCGACCAGGCCCGCCTTCTTGACCGCGGTGACCAGCGTGGACAGCACGGGGTAAGGACTCACCATCAGCCTCACCGG
>NZ_JBHYJD010000113.1:0-4272 GCF_042740555.1 Nonomuraea sp. NPDC059007
TTCACGGTGCAGATCTCGCAATCCACACCGAACCCGGAAGCCCTTCCTTATGCCAAACCGATCAACCCCTGTACCTAACCTCCGTGGTCAGTACAACTAGCCGCGGTACGGCCGGCCTCCTGCATCGCCGTGATCCTCAGGATGACCGCGATGGCCAGCGCGGCGGCGATCCAGTACAGCGCGATGCTGAACACGTCGAACCGGGCGGCGCGGGCGAGCTCCTCCGGTTCTTCCCCGGCGAACAGCAGCCGCGCGCCCACGTTCGAGACGAGTCCGGCGCAGAGCCACATCAGCCACCAGGCCCAGACCAGGCCGGGACGGCGGCCGAGGCCGAGGCCGACGCCCGGGACCCTGCCGGGCGTGGAGGCGACCCAGATGTCGTCCACGATCTGCTTGGGGAACCAGAAGTTGACGATGGGCACGACCCATCCGAACGTCAGCCACCTGCGCGAGCGCCGGTGAGGCTCGGGACTGAGCTCCTCGGAGTTGTCGCGTACGCGAAAGAGCCAGAACAGGAATCCGGCGATGGCGGCCAGGCGGGCGGCCATCTCGACCAGGCCCGACCCGGCGAAGATCACGTCCGCGCCGTTCAGCTCGGCGTCGGTGACCGAGTCGGGGTCGGCGACGACCCGGTCCATGAGCGAGGCGACCCACAGGTCGACGCCGGCCGCGGCCAGGCCGACCACGGAGTCGACGACGAGCAGGGCGACGGCGAGCCCGGCCGCTCCACGGACGGGCTTCACGGGTGAGATCGGGCGCTCTTGATGTAAGGGATGCATGGCGGGTCCTCGTGCGTCTGGATGGGGGTTGCGACAGTATGTCGAGTACCTGGGCACCAGGTCATCTGTATTGCGATGCCGTGATTTCGCACTTTCGGGGATTCCCATCGTGAAAGCGGGCAGGGGCTGAGGCAGACGGCCGTCGTAGGGCACTGTGGGGAGCATGCCGATGAGGACAGAGCTCGACCGCCTCGCGGGCGGGGCACATCATGATCCGCATTCCATCCTCGGCGCCCACCCCGGCGGCGGCGGGGTCACCTTCCGTACGCTGCGCCCGCTGGCCGAGCGGGTGGAGGTGGTGCTCGACGACGGTGGTGCGCATGTCATGGAGCACGTGGCGCACGGGGTGTTCGAGGTCATGGTGCCCGGCCTGGACAAGGTCCCCGGGTACACGTTGCGGATCCGCTATGGGGGCGGCGAGCCGTACGAGACGAAGGACCCCTACCGCTACTGGCCCACGCTGGGCGAGATCGACCTGCACCTGATCGGCGAGGGCCGCCACGAGCGGCTCTGGGAGGCGCTGGGCGCGAGGGTGATGACGCACGAGGAGGCGGAGGGCACCGCCTTCTCCGTCTGGGCGCCCAACGCGCGCGGCATCAGGGTGGTGGGCGACTTCAACCATTGGGACGGCGCCGGGCATCCGATGCGCTCGCTGGGGCGGTCGGGGGTGTGGGAGCTGTTCGTGCCGGGTGTGGGGGCGGGGCAGCGCTACAAGTTCCAGATCCTCGGGGCGGACGGGGTGTGGCGCGACAAGGCCGACCCGATGGCCAGGCGGACCGAGACGCCGCCGCAGACCGCCTCGGTGGTCGAGCAGTCGCGCTACACCTGGGACGACGCGCGGTGGATGGACGAGCGCGCCGCCGAACCGGCGCAACAGCGGCCGATGAGCGTGTACGAGGTGCATCTCGGTTCGTGGAAACCCGGGCTTGGTTATCGCGAGCTGGCCGAACAGCTGACGGATTATGTCAGCGAGATGGGTTTCACGCATGTCGAGTTCATGCCGGTGGCCGAACATCCCTTCGGCGGCTCCTGGGGATATCAGGTCACCTCCTACTACGCGCCGACCGCGCGCTTCGGGACGCCTGACGAGTTCCGGCACCTCGTCGACCGGCTGCACCAGGCCGGGATCGGCGTGCTGCTCGACTGGGTGCCCGCGCACTTCCCCATGGATGAGTGGGCGCTGGCCCGCTTCGACGGCACCCCGCTGTACGAGCACGCCGACCCGGCCCGCGGCGAGCACCCCGACTGGGGCACCTACGTCTTCGACTTCGGCCGCGCCGAGGTCCGCAACTTCCTGGTGGCCAACGCGGTCTACTGGCTCAAGGAGTTCCACATCGACGGGCTGCGCGTGGACGCGGTGGCCTCGATGCTCTACCTCGACTACTCGCGCCGCGAGGGCGAGTGGACGCCCAACGTGTTCGGCGGCCGGGAGAACCTCGACGCGGTGGAGTTCCTGAAGGAGATGAACGCCGTCGCCTACCGGGAGGCGCCGGGCATCTCGACCGTGGCCGAGGAGTCGACCGCCTGGCCCGGGGTCTCCCAGCCGGTTCACCTGGGCGGCCTCGGCTTCGGCTTCAAGTGGAACATGGGCTGGATGCACGACACGCTCGCCTACCTCCGGCACGAGCCGATCTTCCGCCAGTACCACCACCATCAGATGACGTTCTCGCTCATGTACGCCTACAGCGAGAACTTCGTGCTCCCGCTCTCCCACGACGAGGTCGTGCACGGCAAGGGTTCGCTGCTCGGCAAGATGCCCGGCGACGAGTGGCAGCGCTTCGCGCAGTTGCGGGCGCTGCTGGCGTTCATGTGGGCGCATCCGGGCAAGCAGCTGCTGTTCATGGGCGGTGAGTTCGGCCAGGGCTCGGAGTGGTCGGAGGAACGCGGCCTCGACTGGTGGGTGCTGGAGTTCGACGGGCACAAGGGCGTGCAGAAGCTGGTGCGCGACCTCAACGAGGTCTACCGGCGAACGCCGCCGCTGTGGGAGCAGGACTGCTCGCCCGAGGGGTTCCGGTGGATCGACGCCGACGACGCCTCCGGCAACACCTTCTCCTTCGTCCGCTACGCGGCCGGCGGGGCGGCGGTGGCGTGCGTGGTCAACTTCAGCGGGTCGCCGCACGAGGACTACCGGCTCGGCCTGCCGTACGGCGGGCGGTGGGAGGAGGTCGTCAACACCGATGCCTACGAGTACGCGGGCAGCGGGGTGGGCAACCTCGGCGGGGTGGAGGCGGTCGAGGAGTCGCGGCACGGCCTGCCGTACTCGACGGTGCTGCGGGTGCCGCCGCTGGGCGCGGTGTGGCTCCACAGCGAGGGCCCGCCCGCCGTGGAACCCGAGCCTTAACGGAAGCTCAAGCGAGGCTTAAAAGGGATCTTCACCCATTGCCCCGACAAGCCGGTCATCCTTACGCTTCCCCCCAGCAATCTGAGGCCCCCTCAGCCCCCTGCCAGGCGAGGGGGCCTCAGATTGCGCGCACCACCTCAGGGCTGCCTCTGGGCTTGCGGGGCAATTCCCCCTAAACTCCGAGATCATCCCCCATCGGAGGACGAGTGCGACTTCGACGCCTGATCGCGGCAGCGGCCCTGCTCGCCGTACTCCCGGCCACCCCCGCTTTCGCCGACGACCCGCCCCCGGTCTCCGACAAGCTCGAAGAGGGCATCGCCGTCGGCACCGGCCCGGTACGCGCCATCGTCGAGCTGACCGACCCGGCCCAGAACGCCCCGATCGCCGGCGCCGCCGCGCAGAGCGACGTGGAAGTCGTTCTCCAGCCGGCGATGCAGCCGTTCGTGGTCGTGAACGGCACCGCGGAAGAGCTCGCGAAGTTAGCCGAGGACCCGAGGGTCACCGCCGTCCGCCGCGACCGCGCCTACCCGCCCACGCTCTCCTCCAGCCTCAAGCAGATCGGCGCCGACCAGGCCCACGCGCAGGGCTTCACCGGCGCCGGCCAGACGATCGCCGTCCTGGACACCGGCATCGACCGCGACCACCCGTTCTTCCTGAACCGCATCGTCGACGAAGCCTGCTTCTCCGCCGTCGACCAGGGCGTGGAGTCGCTGTGCCCGAACGGGTCGACGACCCAGGTGGGCCCCGGCGCCGCCGACGTCGAGATCGACAAGTGCATGCTCGGCGGCACGAACATCTGCGACCACGGCACCCACGTGGCCGGCATCGCCGCGGGCAACGGCGGCGTGGCGCCCGGGGCCGGGATCATCGCCGTCCAGGTGTTCAGCCGCATCAACGACGCGGAGGCCTGCGGCGAGCCGTCGTGCCTGGCCGCGTACGAGTCCTCGCTGCGCCTGGCCATGGACCACGTCGCCACGCTCGCCGCCACCCGCCCGATCGCCGCGGTCAACCTCAGCCTGGGCGGCTGGCCGACGATGACCTCCTGCGACGACAGCGAGGAGGGCGCCGCGTTCAAGCCCAAGGTCGACGACCTGCCGGCGAAGGGCGTGGCCACGGTGGTCGCCGCGGGCAACGAGTCCTTCACCGGCGCCT
>NZ_JBHYJD010000114.1:0-4076 GCF_042740555.1 Nonomuraea sp. NPDC059007
CGGGCGACGGCGGCGGCTTCGTCCTCCAAGGCGGCGACTGCGCCGAGCGCTTCCGCGAGTCCGGCCCGTCCGACGTGCGCGCGAAACTCGCCCAGCTGTACGGCCTGGCCGCCACGATCACCGCGAGCACCGGCGCGCCCACGCTCCCGCTTGGCCGCCTGGCCGGCCAGTACGGCAAACCCCGCTCCGCCGCCCACGAGATCACCGCCGACGGCACCCTCGTCCCCTCCTACCGGGGCGACGCCGTCAACAGCCCCGCCGGCGACCCCGGCGCCCGCCGCCCCGACCCGGAACGCCTGCTGCGCGCCCACCGCTGCGCCCGCGCGGTCCTGCGCGTGGTGCGCGAATCCTGGCCCGGCCGCCCGCCGCTCGAACGGGCCTACGTCTCCCACGAGGCGCTGCTGCTCGACTACGAGCGCCCGCTCGTACGCGACGGCTACGCCGCCTCCGCCCACTCGGTGTGGATCGGCGAGCGCACCCGCCAGCCCGACGGCCCGCACGTCGCCTTCGCCCGGTCCGTCCGCAACACCGTCGGCGTCAAGCTCGGCCCCGCCACGACCCCGGCCCAGGCCGCCCGGCTCAGCCGCCTGCTCAACCCCGACGCCCTGCCCGGCAGGCTGCTGTTCATCGTCCGCCTGGGCAGTACCCGGGTCCGTACCCTCCTGCCGGAGATCGTGGGTGAAGTCGGCAGGCGGGGTATGCCGGTCGTGTGGCTGTGCGACCCGATGCACGGCAACACGGTCCGCATGGGCACCGGGCCCAAGACCCGGCCCATGGAGGCGATCCTGGAGGAGGTCACGGCATTCGTCAGCGTCCTGCGCGCCCGCCACCGCCACCCGGCCGGCCTGCACCTGGAGATGACGCCCGACGACGTCACCGAGTGCATCGCCACGCCCGCGCCGTGCGCGCGGGCACCGCGCCTGCCGCGCTACCGCACCGCCTGCGACCCCCGCCTCAACGCCGCCCAGGCTGCCGAGGTCGTCGAACGGTTCGCCGGACTGCTCTGAAACGGAGGAAACCCACCGTGCCCCTGACCGCCAAGGCCTTCGACTTCTACAAGCAACTGGAAGCCGACAACACCAAGGAGTTCTGGCACGCCCACAAGGACGTCTACGAGCGGGCCGTACGCGAGCCGCTGGAGGAGATGCTGGAAGGGCTGGAGGACGAGTTCGGCCCCGCCAAGCTGTTCAGGCCCCAGCGCGACACCCGCTTCAGCACCGACAAGTCGCCCTACAAGACCAGCCAGGGCGTCACCGTGGCCGCCGAGGGCCACACCGGCTACTACCTGATGCTCGGCGCCGACGGCATCCACGTCGGCGGTGGCTTCCACGCCTTCGACACCGACGACACCCGCCGCTACCGCGAGGCCGTGGACGGCGAAGCCGGCGAGAAACTCCGCACGATCGTCGAGCGCCTGGAGAAGAAGGGCTTCTCGCTCGTGGGGGAGCGGGTCAAGACACGGCCACGCGGCTACTCCGCCGACCATCCGCGTATCGACCTGCTGCGCTACAAGTCGCTGGGGGCCGAGAAACGCCTGCCCAAGTCGAGGACGACCGGCGGCGGGACGCTCGGCGCGGTCCGCGACGCCTGGCGCGACGTGCGACCGCTGCTGGAGTGGCTGACCGGCCCCCGCGCCTCTTCCTAGACACGGGGGCCGGGGCGGTCAGTGCCGGTAGATGTTCGGCGGGATGGGGTTGTCCTGCAGGGGACGCCTGTTGCCGTGCTCGTCCCACAGCTCGCGGACGCCGGCGACGTGGTGCGGGGTGGCGGAGCCGGGCTGCCGGAAGACGATCCAGGTGACCGGCTTGTCGTACTCCGGCGTGGTGAGCGAGCCGGTGTAGCGGTAGAAGGCACGCCTGCCGGGGGACGGCAGCAGTGCCGTGGGGTTCACGCCGTGGACGCGCCTGGTGGCGCCGACCGTGGAAGGCGGCTCGCGCAGGAGGACGTCGTGCTGCGACCAGCCGTCGCGCCGGGCGTTCACCAGCACCGACAGGACCAGGTAGCCCTGGGCGGGCCCGGCGAGCTCGTGGACCAGATGAGCTTCCAGGGGCGCGAAGCCCTGCCCGGCGAACCTGTGCTCGGCCGGGCCGTGGTAGTGCACGTTCAGCAGGGTGTAGGTCCTGCCGCCGAAGACCACGTGGGAGGCGGAGCCGTTGGGGAGGAAGCGGATGTCGTCGTGTTCACTCGGGGCGCCGCCCAGCGGCTCCCTGTCCTGAAGGGTGACGATGCCGTCGACGACCGGGGCGTAGGCGATGGTGAGGCGGGGGTGGACGGCCGGGCACGCCGACGCGGCGTCGATCTCGACCGGGCTGTCGACGGCGGCGTCGGTGCCGGTGCCGGGACAGGCGGGGGAACGTGCCTGGGCCGAAGGGGCTAAGAGCGCGGGGACCACGAGGGTGATCGCGGCCATTAATCGGGCGATGCGCATGTACGACCCTTTCCCTGGTTTTTCCGTCAGAGGTGACGTTGCCACCAGTCAAGGATGGCGTCGAATCGGGCAATTCGCCGGCTGGGCCGGCCCGAACGAGACATCTCATGGCCTTCATCGGGAAACAGCAGCATCTCCGTTTCAACGCCGCGCAGCTTCAGCGCCACGAACAGGCGCTGCGCCTGCTCCACCGGCGCCCGCCAGTCGTGTTCGGAGTGGATGATCAGCATGGGGATGGTGATCCGGCCGGCGTGGGTCAGCGGGCTCTGGGCGGCCCAGGTGGACGGCTCGCCGTACAGGTCGAAGGGGAAGGCCCAGCCGATGTCGCTGCTGCCGTGGAAGCTGTCGATCGCGTTGAGCGCCCGCTCGCTGACCGCCGCGCGGAAACGCTCCCCGTGGTGCGCGGCCAGCCAGGTGGTCATGAAGCCGCCGTGCGAACCGCCGAGCACGCCCGCCCTGGAGGCGTCCAGGCCGCCGGTCGCCAGCGCCGCGTCGAACAACGCCAGCAGATCCACGGCCGAGCGCCGCCCGACATCACCCACGATGTACGCCCCATGGGCCCGCCCGTAGCCGGAGGAACCGCGTGGATTGCCCATCACCACCGCGTACCCGGCCGAGGCGTACACCTGCGCCTCGTCGAAGACCCGCCAGCCGTACTGCGCGAACGGCCCGCCATGGATCATCAGCAGGACGGGATGCGGCCCCTCACCCTCCGGCCGCACGATCCACCCGTGCACCGGATACCCGTCCGGCGCCGTCGCGCCGACCTCCTCGATCGGCAGCACCTCCAGCCCCGCCCCGAACTCCGTCAGCCGCACCTCCACCCCGTCCCGCACCGCCACCAGCTCCGCCGGGCTGCTCGCGTCGCACACCACGGCCACGGTCGTCGCGCCCGCGTGGCCCACCCCCCGCACCTCCCGCGGCCCCCCGACCACGATCACCGGCTCCCCGCCGTCATAGGGCACCCGCAGCAGCTCCACCGCGCCCCTGTTCTCGACCGCGCACAACACCCCGTCCTTCGCGGGTACGGCCAGGCGCTCGCTGCCGATCGACGGCATGTTGTGCCGCTCGGCATCGGTCAGCCTGCGCGGCGGCGCGGACCCGTCCACCGGCACCGACCACACCCCGGTCTGCTGCGCGATCAGCCTGCGCCCCTCGGCACCCGGATCGGCGCCCACGAACACGAGCCCGCCGTCCGAGCCGAAACTCGGCTGCGCGGCCGAGAGGGCCGTCCGGGTCACCCGCCGCAGCCCGGTGCCGTCCGGCGCGCACACCCACACGTCACTGAAGAAGTCCTCGCCGCGACCCGGATGCCGGGCCGCGCTGAAGGCCAGCAGATCCCCGGCGGGACTCCAGGCGACCCCACGGTGATCGAACTCGCCCTCCGTCACCTGTACGGGCGGCTCGTCCCCGAAGGGATCGACCACGAAGACCTGCGCGTACCCGTCGTCCGTGAACCCGGCCCCGTCCCAGCGATAGCGCAGAGCCGTGATCCGCCGCGGCCCACGCTTGGCCTCGTCTGCTCCCTCCACCGCGCCCCTAGCGTCCGCGCCCCTAGATCGCTGATGTGAAATTCCGTGATCGGCTGCGGGCATGACGAAGGGCGTCCATGGTCGGTGTGTGAAGACAGACTTAGACGCCCTTCTGA
>NZ_JBHYJD010000115.1:0-3978 GCF_042740555.1 Nonomuraea sp. NPDC059007
ATCCCGTGTACTTCGACGTCGCCTCCACCGCCCCGCTTCACCCGGTCGCCAGGCAGGCGTTGACCGCCGCGCTGGACGAGGGCTGGGCCGACCCCGCCCGGCTCTACCGCTCGGGCCGGCAGGCCCGGATGCTGCTCGACGCGGCGCGCGGGACGGTCGCCGAGGTGCTGGGCGTCCGGTCGGGTGGCTGTCAGCTGCAGCCGCTGGTCGAGCCGCAGCCCTCGCAGACGTAGCAACTGCCCGCGGGGCGCATCTTGGTGCCGCAGGTCATGCAGAGCGGCGCGTCCGCCGTGAAGCGCTGGTGGCTCTCCAGCGTCAGCTCGCGGCCCGGCGCGGGCTCGGCGGCCGGCTCCGGCTTGGCGGCCTCTATCGGCGCCGACTGGGCCAGGATCTCCCGGTCCACCGACTCGTGCAGCGGCGCCGGGTCCTCACCGCGCTGCTGCGCGGCCCGCTCGGCGGCCGAGAAGATGCCCAGGGCGGCCCGCTCGTCGTACGGCAGGTGGTCCAGGGCCAGGCGGCGGAAGATGTAGTCCATCACCGACGTGGCCATCCGGATGTCCGGGTCGTCCGTCATTCCGGCGGGCTCGAAGCGCATGTTGACGAACTTGCTCATGTACGTCTCGAGCGGCACGCCGTACTGCAGCCCGATCGAGATCGCCACGGAGAAGGCGTCCATGACGCCCGCCAGCGTCGAGCCCTGCTTGGACATCTTGAGGAAGACCTCGCCCAGACCGTCGTCCGGGTAGGACGAGGCGGTCATGTAGCCCTTGGCGCCGCCGACCGTGAAGCGGGTCGTCGTGCTGGGGCGCTGGTTGGGCATGCGGCGGCGGGTCGGCCGGTTGACCTCGATGACCTTGACCTCGGGCTCGCCGGCGGCGGCCTCGGTGGTCTTGGCCTCCTCCTTCTTGCCCCCGGCCGACAGCGGCTGGCCGACCTTGCAGTTGTCGCGGTAGACGGCCAGCGCCTTCAGGCCGAGCTTCCAGCCCTCCAGGTAGACCTGCTCGATGTCGTCGATCGTGGCCGACTCGGGCAGGTTGACCGTCTTGGAGATGGCGCCCGACAGGAACGGCTGCGTGGCGGCCATCATCCGCACGTGGCCCATCGGCGCGATCGCGCGCTCGCCCATCGCGCAGTCGAACACCTCGTAGTGCTCCTGCTTGAGGCCGGGCGCGTCGACGACGTGGCCGTGCTCGGCGATGTACTCGACGATCGCCTCGATCTGCTCCTGCTGGTAGCGCAGCTGCTTGAGCGCGCGCGGGATCGTCTGGTTGACGATCTGCATCGAGCCGCCGCCGACGAGCTTCTTGAACTTGACCAGCGCCAGGTCCGGCTCGATGCCGGTGGTGTCGCAGTCCATCATCAGGCCGATGGTGCCGGTCGGGGCCAGCAGCGACGCCTGGGCGTTGCGGTAGCCGTTCTTCTCACCGAGCTTGAGGCACTCCGACCACTGCTTCGACGCCTCGGTGTGGATCTTGGAGTCCATGATGCCGACCGTGCGCAGGTTGTCGTTGGCGGCGGCGTGCTTGCGCATGACGCGCTTGTGCGGCTCGGCGTTGCGGGCATAACCCTCGTACGCGCCGACGGCCCCGGCCAGCTCCGCGCTGCGGCGGTAGGAGACACCGGTCATCAGGCTCGTGATGGTTCCGGCCACCGCGCGGCCGCCGTCGGAGTCGTAGGCGTGGCCGGTGGCCATGAGCAGCGCGCCCAGGTTGGCGTAGCCGATGCCGAGCTGGCGGTAGGCGCGGGTGGTCTCGCCGATCTTCTCCGTCGGGAAGTCCGCGAAGGTGATCGAGACGTCCATCGCCGTGATGATCAGCTCGGTGAGCTTCACGAAGTTCGCGATGTCGAAGGAGTTGTCGTCCTTCAGGAACTTCAGCAGGTTGATGCTGGCCAGGTTGCAGGAGGAGTTGTCCAGGTGGACGTACTCGCTGCACGGGTTGGACGCGGTGATGCGGCCGGTCTCCGGGCTGGTGTGCCAGTCGTTGATCGTGCCGTCGTACTGGATGCCCGGGTCGGCGCACTCCCACGCCGCCTTGGCCATCTTGCGGAACAGGTCCTGGGCGTCGACCTCCTCGATGACCTCGCCGGTCAGGCGGGCGCGCAGGCCGAACTTCTCGCCCTTCTCCACCGCGTGCATGAACTCGTCGGAGACGCGCACGGAGTTGTTGGCGTTCTGGTACTGCACGGACACGATGTCCTTGCCGCCCAGGTCCATGTCGTAACCGGCGTCGCGGAGGGCGCGGATCTTGTCCTCTTCGCGGGCCTTGGTCTCGATGAACTCCTCGATGTCGGGGTGGTCGACGTCGAGCACGACCATCTTCGCCGCGCGCCGCGTGGCGCCGCCCGACTTGATGGTCCCGGCCGAGGCGTCGGCGCCGCGCATGAAGCTGACGGGGCCGCTGGCCGTACCGCCGCTGGAGAGAAGTTCCTTGGAGGAGCGGATGCGGGACAGGTTGATGCCCGAGCCGGAACCGCCCTTGAAGATCACGCCCTCTTCCTTGTACCACTCCAGGATCGACTCCATCTGGTCGTCCACGGCAAGGATGAAACACGCGCTGACCTGCTGCGGGGACTGCGTGCCCACGTTGAACCAGACCGGCGAGTTGAAGGCGAAGACCTGGTGCGAGAGCGCGTACTTGAGCTCGTGGTCGAAGATCTCGGCGTCCTCTTCGGTGGCGAAGTAGCCGTGCTCGACCGCGGTCTTGGTGTACATGCCGACCACGCGGTCGACCAGCTGCTTCAGGCTCCACTCACGCTGCGGGGTGCCCACGGCGCCCCGGAAGTACTTGGTGGTCACGATGTTGGCCGCGTTGACCGACCAGAACTCGGGGAACTCGACACCCCGCTGCTCAAAGTTGATCGACCCGTCGCGCCAGTTGGTCATGACGACGTCACGGCGCTCCCAGGTGATCTCGTCGTAGGGATGCACGCCCGGCTTGGTGAAGATCCGCTTCATCTTCAGACCCTTGCGGGGCCTCTTGCCCCCGCGCGCCACTGAACCGCTTGCCGTCTCCGTCATGACTCCCCCTTCAGGCCCTTGACGGCCGAGCTCGTCTCGCCGGTGCGGCTCGACTCCCTCTCCGTCTTCAACTGTTCGATCTCGGCCTCGAAGTCCGCCAGGCTCTCGAAACCGCGATATACCGATGCGAACCGCAGGTACGCCACCTCGTCCAGCTCCCGCAACGGGCCCAGGATCGCCAACCCCACCTCGTTGGAGGGGATTTCCGCCGCGCCCCTGGCCCGGATGACCTCCTCGACCCTCTGCCCCAGCTGGGCCAGAGAGTCCTCCGTCACCGGCCTGCCCTGACAGGCCCGCCGTACGCCCGCGACGACCTTGTCCCGCGAGAAGGGCTCGGTCACCCCGCTACGCTTGCTCACCATCAGCAGGACCGTCTCCTGGGTGGTGAACCTGCGCCCGCACTCCGGACACGTCCGGCGTCGCCTGATGGCCGCGCCGTCGTCCGTGGAGCGGCTGTCGATGACCCTCGTGTCGGGGTGGCGGCAGAACGGACAGTGCACGCTGCTTCGCCTCCTCGAACGGCCGCGTAAAGCGGTTGTCCCCGTACGCTCGCGCACACCCCACGGCGAGCCATGGAGCGGTCACGGAAACACAAGTTGTGGTGAACTACATCGGTGTAACTACTAGATGTTGTGGTCCTAAGTTAGAAGCGCGCGACCATGAACGCAAGTTGGCGCGGCCCTTCCCATCGAAGTCGCTGATCAGCGGGGTGGTGGGCGCTCCGGCCGGGCGTGTCGGCGTCAACAAGCGGGGCGAGCCGGGTGTTCCCGGACCTGTTTCCGCAGGTCGGTGGGGTGCTGGGGGGCTTGCCCGCTTGAGCCTTGATGATCTTGCCTGGAGTGCGGGAAGCCCTTGTGCGCCGGGGTTCCGGAGGTTTCCGAGGCCGGTGTGAGGGGTGTGGCGCCTGTATGTCCGTGAGGCCTGCCGGGTGAGCGCGGAAGCGCGCGCCCGTTGCCGGG
>NZ_JBHYJD010000116.1:0-3733 GCF_042740555.1 Nonomuraea sp. NPDC059007
CCCGGCGCGCCCCGGCGGTCCGCCCGCCTCCGGCGGGCGTACCCACCCCCCCCGCCCCCGACCGGGTCCGTGCGGTGCCCGGGGTGAGCGCGGTGTCGGAGGTCGTGTCGTCGTCGGTGTTCGTCATGGATCCGGCCGACGGTTCCGACGAGGGCCGGCCGGTCCAGGGTGTCAGCGCGGACGGGGTGAGCCGGACAGCGGGATACACGGTGACCGGCGGATCGTTGTCCGCTCTCACCGGCGACACCGTCGCGCTACCGTCCCCGCTGGCGCGGCGGTGGGGCGTGGGCGTGGGTGACACGGTCAAGCTGCGGCTGGGCGACGGGTTCCCCCTGACGGCGAAGGTGGTCGCGACCGTCTCGGCCCGGCCCGGGTTCGAGACACTGCTCATGCCGGTGCGGACGCTGGCGCCGCACACGTCCGCGGGGCTGCCGACGCAGCTCCTGGTGCGGTCCGCCGACGTGGGGGCGCTGCGGGACTTCGCGGCCGGCCGTCACGACGTCGTCCTGGGCGACCGTACGGCACAGCTGCGCTCCTTCCAGGACCAGGCGGCGCTCGGGGCGTGGGTGAACTACGCGCTGGTCGGGATGATCGCCGCGTACACCGTGATCGCGGTGGTGAACACCCAGGTCATGGCCACGCTCGCGCGGCGGCGCGAGTTCGGCCTGCAGCGCCTCACCGGCTCGACCCGCGGGCAGGTGCTGCGCATGGTCCTGGTCGAGGGCACGCTGGTGGCGATCATCGGCGTCATCCTGGGCGGCGTCGCAGCCGCCACCACGCTGGTCCCGTTCAGCCTGGTGGTGAAGGGGACGCCGCTGCCGTCCGGCTCGCCTCTGACGTTCCTGTCGATCGTCGCGGCCGCGGCGGCGCTCGCCCTGGTGTCCATGCTCATCCCCGCCTGGCGGAGCACGCGCCGCCCGCCCATCGAGGCGGTGGCGACCGAGTGAGGTGATCCCCGGGCTCCTCAGCGCAGGCCGAGCGCGGCGCGTTCCAGAGCTCAGGGTCCAGTGGTGGTCGTGGTAGAGCGCCCGGCCTCGCGTGGGACGTCGGGGTTGGAACCTACGTGCGCGTCTTCAGCCTCCTGACGGCAGTACGTGTACTCCCGCCGGCCGATGCCGGGCGATCCGCCGCGCCGCATGATGGGCGGTCTCGACACACTAGCCCGGGGAAATCCATGATCCACCATCGAAGCGAGCCCGCGCGAGCCCGCAAGATCTGGCTGATGCTCGTCGTCGCGGCCGTGTTCGGCGCCGTGCTCGTCAGCCCCTATCTCGGGCTCGACGTCAACGCCAGCCGGCTCGAGGTGACGAGCGGGACGCACTACCACCTGCTCGTCGCCCACATCTTCACCGCGCTGATCGCGCTCGTCCTCGGCCCGCTCCAGTTCGTCCCGGCGATCCGGGCGCGCGGGCGCGTACACCGGATGATCGGCCGTTGTTATCTCCTCGCGGGCGTGCTCCCCTCGGCGCTGACCGCCATACCGGTGGCGTTGCTCTCCGGCCGTCTCATCACCCAGGTCGGCCTGGTCGTCCCCGCCGTCCTGTGGCTCGTCACCGGCGGGCTCGCCGTCCGGGCCGCCCGCGACCGCGACTTCGCCCGCCATCGGAACTGGATGACGCGCAACTACGCGCTCACCTTCCTCGCCGTCACCTCACGCGTCCTGGTGCCGCTGATCCTGCTGGCCCACCTGCCCTTCGGCGGTGCGGCCGACGTCCAGTCCATGATCCCGATCGGGCAGGCGCTCGGGTGGATCGTCAACCTCGTCGTGGCGGAGATCCTCATCAGGAGGTCCCGCACCCGGAGCGTGACCTGATGACGATTCCCCCATGGGTGGCGGGACAGTCGGTGATGTGGCTGCTGGCCCACATCTACCTGTGGGCCCGCCTCGTCCGGGCCACCACGCCGGCCCGCTCCCGCGCTCGCCGCGTGGGCACCGTCCTCGCGGTGGTGCTCGCGACGTTCGTCCCGGCCGCGCTCATCACGCCGTTCTTCCTGGACATCGCCGTGTCCCGCTGGATCGCGTGGCCCACCAACATCTGGTACGGCCTGGCCGTCTACCTGCTGATCCTGCTCATTCTCGCCGAGCCGGTACGGCTGGCCGCGGCGTTGACCCGCAGACGCCGGGCGAAGGCGCGGCTTGAGGCTCCGGACCCGGCACGACGGGCGTTCCTCGCCCGCTCGATCGCGGTGACGGCGGGCGCCGCC
This sequence comes from Nonomuraea sp. NPDC059007, assembly GCF_042740555.1. Taxonomy (NCBI): domain Bacteria; kingdom Bacillati; phylum Actinomycetota; class Actinomycetes; order Streptosporangiales; family Streptosporangiaceae; genus Nonomuraea; species Nonomuraea sp. NPDC059007. The sequence goes on from NZ_JBHYJD010000116.1 coordinate 2,206, forward strand.
GCGACGTCCGTCGTCGGATACGGCATGGTGACCGCCCTGAGCCCGCCCCGCCTCGACCACGTCACCGTACGGCTACGCCGCGGCGGAGCCCAGGCCCAGGGGCTCCGGATCGCGCTGGTCGGCGACATCCACCTGGGGCCGATGCTGGGCAGAGCGCACACGCAGCGCATCGTCGACATGATCAACCGCACGGAGGCCGACCTCGTCGCGATCGTCGGAGATCTCGTCGACGGCACCGTCGAGCAGCTCGCCTCCGCCGCCGCTCCCCTGGGCGATCTGCGCAGCCGGCACGGCACGTTCTTCGTCACCGGCAATCACGAGTATCTCTCCGGCGCGACCGCGTGGATCGAGGAACTGCGGGACCTGGGCGTCCGGCCGTTGCAGAACGAACGCGTGGAGCTGCCCGGCCTCGACCTCGCCGGCGTCAACGACGTGACCGGCGCCCGGCAGGACCACGGACCCGACTACGACCTGGCGCTCGGCGACCGCGACCGGGACCGCCCGGTCATCCTGCTCGCTCACCAGCCGATCCAGGTGAACGAGGCGATGCGGCACGGCGTGGATCTCCAGCTGTCCGGGCACACCCACGGCGGCCAGATGGTGCCGCTGAACCTGATCACCTCCTGGGCACAGCCGACGCTGGCCGGGCACGGGCGCTTCGGCGACACGCAGCTCTACGTGACCAAGGGGGCGGGATTCTGGGGCCCGCCGGTCCGGGTCGGCGCGCCGCCGGACATCACGATCGTGGAACTCGCCATCTGACGGCCGCGGTCAGGCCTGATGGTCCCAGCCGGGGCTGACCAGACCGCTCTCGTAGGCGAAGACCACGAGTTGAGCCCGGTTCCTGAGATCGAGCTTCATCATCGCCCGGCTCACGTGGGTGCGGATCGTGGCGTTGCTGAGGAACAGCGCGCCGGAGATCTGCTCGTTGTCCAGGCCCCGGGCGACCAGGGTCACCACCTGGCGTTCCCGGTCGGTGAGCTCGCCGAAGCTCGCGCGCCGGTCGAGCGGCCTGGCCCGGCGCGCGTACTCGGCGATCAGCCGGCGGGTCACGCCCGGGGACAGGATGGCCTCCCCGGCCGCCACGGTACGCACGGCGTTGATCAGCTCGTCGGGCAGGCCGTGCTTGACCAGGAAACCGGCGGCGCCCGCCCGCAGCGCGTCGAACACGTACTCGTCCATCTCGAAGGTCGTCAGGATGACGACCTTCACCTCGGCGGTGGCGGGCGAGGACAGGATCGCGCGGGTGGCCTCAAGGCCGTCCATTCTCGGCATCCTGATGTCCATCAGCACGACGTCCGGCCGGATCGTCCGCGTCTGCTCGATCGCGGCCAGCCCGTCGCCGGCCTCGCCGACGACCTCCACGTCGTCGGCGCCCGACAGCAGCGCGGCGAAGCCGGCTCGCACGAGGCGCTGATCGTCGGCCAGCAGGACACGGATCATCGGTGCTGCTCCTGGAGGGGAAGGGTGGCCCGTACGGACCAGGCGAACGGTTCGAGCGGGCCGGCGGTCAGCGTGCCGCCGCAGG
>NZ_JBHYJD010000117.1:0-3495 GCF_042740555.1 Nonomuraea sp. NPDC059007
GGGGGGGGGGGGGGGGGGTCGGGGGGGCCCCCCCCCCCCGGGGGGGGGGGGGGGGGGGCCCGGTGGGCGCGGCCCCCCCCACCCCCGGTTCAGTCGCCGGAGGTGTCAGCCGTCGCGCCGTCCCCGGCGATAGCGTCGGCGGGGTTGGCGGGGTTGGCGGGGTTGGCGGGGTTGGCGGGGTTGGCCGGGGTCATGGCGGGGGCGGTGGCCGGGGCAGGGTGGGCCGGGGCGTGGTTGACGGTGGGGGCGAGGGCGAACCGGCGGGGCCGTTCCGTGGTCAGCACCGCGTTCCCGAGCTGAACCAAGCGGTCCAGGGCGTTGGCCACCGCGCCGGACGAACGGCCGCCCAACGCCTTGGCCATGTCATGCGGGCTGAATTCCTTGCCGGGGAACTCGGTCAGGTGCGCGTAGATCTCTTCCCGCAACGCACCCGGCCGCGTGCTGCCACCCGCACCCGTGCCGCCACCGGTCCCCGGACGGGCCCCTGATACCGGGTGGGCGGGGGTGGCGGTGCCGGTCAGCGCCGCCCGCGCACTGCGATGCGCCGACGCGACTTTCGTCATCGCCATTTCCAGGCACCCCAACGCCATCACCGCGTTCCCCTCGTCCTTCGCCGTGAGCACCCCGTAGAACAGGTCCGCCAGCTCCGACAGGTCGGCACGGGCCCGCGCCCACGCCGGGTCATCGGCCACCGGATCAGACACCGGCTCGACCGCGTCGGCGTCAGGGGCCGCGTCGAGGTCACCGTCCACCCCACCCGGCACCTGACCGGCCGCCTCCTCGGTCAGGTCTGCCTCGTCATCGGTCGGCTCGTCCGCCGGGGCGGGCTCGGCCGAACCAATGCCGGACGGGACGACCTCCTCCTCCGAAACGGGCACCGCGTCCGCGTCCGGCGTGTCCGTGTCGGGCATGGGGGTGGGGTCGGGTGCGGCGTCCGGTGTTTCGGGGGCCGGTGTGGGCGCGTCGGCGGTGTCGGTTGGCTCGGTCGGCGCGGCAGTGTCGGCCGGGGAGTCGGTGGGGTCCGTGGTGATCGGGTACCACCGGTCAGCCGCGCGCCCGCGCCCGCCGTCGTTCACGCCCGGCTCACGGCGGGCGTGCCCGTCGGCTTCGAGTTGGCCGAGGATCTTCCCCGCGACCGTGCGGTTCAGGTCGGCCGCCGCCCCGATCATCGTGGCCGACCCGCCGGGCTCGGCGTTCAGTGCGGCCCACACCGCCCCCACACGCCCGTCCGCGTCCGTCGCGGGGTCAGTGACCGGGGCGGCGTCGGGGCCGTCAGGGGCCATTACGGGCGCGTCCGTGGCGGGAATCGCAGCGGCGGTTCCGGTGTCGGTAGGAACGGTTTCGGTAGCGGTCATTTCCGGGGTATGAATAGCCATTTCGTGACGCCCTTTCCGATCGAATTCCCGGCCCCGGTGTGGGCCGGTGTTTTTCGTTTGCGTCACGACCATCCCTCGCCACTAACCCGGCTGGCAAGCCGACCCGGCCACAAATAATGTCACCCCAACGGCTGGAGAGGCTAACCTAACAAAACAACCTCCGACCTGCGAAAACACCTCGCGAGAAGGCGACGGTTTCGACTTGACATCCCGGGCCGGCCCGGCTCGTCACCCCATGAGAAGACGACGGCGGACGATACCCAATTGCCCGAATAGCATCGTGAAGAACCTTCGAGGTAAACGCGTATCCGGGTTGACAATTGTGCCGGGGTCGAGCGTCCATGGAATTAGGCGGGAAACACCGCCGGAAAACCGCACCGGAATAACACGCCGCGCCATTCCGGGGCCACCACGAAAGGGCACACCCGCATGACGCCGAACACCAACGCCACCCCCGACACCGCCGCCGCCAGCATCACCGTGGAACCCGCCCACCTACGCGGGCTGGTCGACACCGGCCCCGGCCACACCCTGATGTGGGACGGACATGACCTGCTGATCGGGCCCGCCGCGATGGCCGACCACGGCACCCTGCTGGAGATCACCACTCAGGAAGAGATCACCGCCACCCTGGCCAACGACGCCCCCGGCGCGCCGCCCACCCCGGGCAGCATCGCCGACAGCGTCACCGTGACCGCCCGCCTCCGCCTCGAAGGTCAGCGGCTCACCGCGTCGCTCATGGCTGTCAGCGGCCCTTACACCGCCGCGCTACGCCCCTACGGCATCCACCGCGACCAGCCCAGCCACCTCGACCCCGCCACCGGCGACATCATCACCCGTTATCGGACGCCCGACGGGGCCACCGCCACCCTCGCCACGCCCTACATGCGCGATACCCGGGCCTCGATCACCATCACCATCACCATCACCGTTGCCGGGGCCGGGGGTGACACCGGGGCCGATCCGGCACCTGCTTACATCGCGACCGTGCCGCGCCGCACCCCGCCCGCCGCCGTCGCCGCGCTGATGGCCACCGCCGCCGGACTCACCCCCCACACCACCGACCTCTACCGCCATCTCAACGACAGCGGCTTCCCCGACACCATCGAGCAGCTCACGATCGCACCCACCTACGCCCGCGCTCTCGCCGCCCACGGCCCCGGTTGGGCGATCATGTGGAACGACGACCACGGCCACCCCGTCATCGCCCGCCCCGAACGCGGCGACGACGGCACCCTGCTGGAAATCTGCCGCTACGAGGAGATGTATACCCTCAGCCGGTGCGACACCTGCGATGACGCCCGCACCTGTGACGCGTGCATGTTCGGACAGCCCGACTTCGAGACGGTCGCCCGCAACATGAGCGACCTCCTCGGCGACTACCACCTCAGCATCGACGACATCGCGTACTGCATGCCCGGCGTCCTGCCCTACACCCGCGCCCTGCGCGCTCACGGCTACGAACGCCACACACAGGGCCACCGCTACAACGCCGACCACACCCGGACGGGCCACCATGACGCCTACGGTCAGGACTACCGTTCGCCTGAAGGCCACCTGGTCGAGGTGATCATCCCGATCAACCCCACCCCCGCCGACCCCGCCGCGCCGCCTCTCACTATCCGGTGGACCTACCTCGGCCACACCACCCCCGGCGACACCTATCCGACGACCGACCTTCTCGCCGACACCCCGCCCGCCGAAGTGGCCGAGCTGATCGCCGCTCACATCGCCATCCACCCGCCCACCCCCACCACCCCCGACACCACGGACGGCGCGGACGGTGCGGACGGTGCGGACGGTGCGGACGGCACGGGCGCGTCTGACAGCGCCGCCACGCCCGCCACCGCATAGCCCCGCCCCCGGGTATGTCTACGGCCCCGGGCACCGCCCCCACGGCGGTACCCGGGGCCGTAGACATGCGCCCGGCCGGTCAGCCCGCGTCGGCGAATCCCCACCCGGTGGCGTCATCCAACGCCGCCAACCCCAAACACCCCACCCGGCACGGCTCACCCGCCCCGGCATCGCACCCGTCACACGCCCGCGCCGGGTCAGCCGGACGGAAGATGCCGACCGGGCCGCCGGGTCGCTCCGCCGCCCGCGTGACGGAGCGGGCCGG
>NZ_JBHYJD010000118.1:0-2892 GCF_042740555.1 Nonomuraea sp. NPDC059007
CTCAACGAACTCGAGCACGCCTACCCAGGCCGTATCCGGTAAAGCAACCAAAACCAACCACAAGATCAACTTTACACACTACGAGTTACAAGCTCGCGTCCGCCGCGAGCACCTGCATCTGATCGTGGTGGACAACCCCGGCGACAACGTGGCAGCAACTGGTCGAGCTAAAAGCCGAGCCAGCCGATGTCTTGTTCCAGGTGGACCTGGACTTGAGGGAGCGACAAGAAGGGGTTACGGGGTCAGGCCGGGTATCGAGAGGTGGGGGTCTGCGCTGATGCGGACTTCTGTGATTGCGTGGCGGTCCATGGCGGTGATCTCCAGATGCCAGCCATCCAGCATCACTGATGCGCCCGGCATCCCGGGGACGCGACAGAGTACGGCCAGGAGGAGTCCGGCAACGGTCGTGAAGTCACCGTCCGCACGTCGCTCCACATGGACGTTGAGATCGGGGAGGTCGTGCAGGGGAAGCTACCCGGAAGCAGCATGGTGCCGTCGGGCTCGTGGCGGACCCCTTGAACGTCGCGGTCGGTCTCGTCGTAGATCTCGCCCACGATCTCTTCAAGGAGGTCTTCCAGGGTGACGCTGCCGTCGGCGACACCATGCTCGTCGATGACGAGGGCGAACTGCTCGCGTTCGGTCTTGAAGCGGCGCAGCGCGTCGGAGACGCGAAGGCTGTCGGGCAGCAGCAGGGCGGGGCGGGCCACGTCGGCGGCGACGGCGTTGTCGGTGAGGAGGTCGCGGTGGTTGACGATGCCCACGGTGTCGTCCAGCGTGTTGTTTCTGATCACCGGGGCTCGGGAGTGGCCGGAGACTGCCGGCAGGCGGCTGGCCTCGTGGGCCGGGGTGTCGGCTTTGAGGGTGAAGACTTCGCGGCGGGGGAGTAGCACCTCCCGGAGCACGCGTTCGGTGATCTCGACCGCGCCAGAGATGATCATCCGCTGTTCTGGTGTGAAGCCCTGGTGGTTGGTGACAAGGTCGCGGATCTCTTCGGGGCCCATCTCCTCGCGGTGAAGGTTGGGGTCGGCGCCCGCCAGGCGGACGTCCAGGTCAGTTGACTTGCCGAGTGTCCCAGACCGCGGGCCGGGAGACGGTGGCGAGGATGCTGAGGGGGCGGGCTACGAGCAGGGCCCAGGTCTCGGCTCGTCCATGAGGCTCGCGGCTCCAGTTCTCCAACGCATGAATCGCTCAGGTTCAGGGCGATAACGGATGAAACGCCGCCGGAGTTCCCGCGCCGTGTCACCTGAGCGGAACCGGGGTCTGTCGGCGATCGTTTGACGGGCGGTACGACATCCCCGTCACACGATCCGAGAGAGGAAACCGTGGTCTTCAAACGCATGCTCGGCGCCTTCGGCATTGGCGGCCCTACCGTGGATACGGTCCTGGCTACGCCGAGGGTGCAGCCGGGTGGGCTGCTGACCGGTGAGGTACGGCTCAAGGGCGGTGACTTTGACGCCGAGATCGAGCACATCACCCTGGGCTTGGTCGCCAGGGTCGAGCTTGAGCACAGTGAGGGAGAGGGCGAGGGGCTGGGTGAGTTCTTCCGCACTTCGGTGTCCGGGCCCTTCACGTTGCGGCAGGGAGAGGAGCGGGCGCTCGGCTTTCAGGTGAGCCTGCCGTGGGAGCTACCGATCAGCGAGATCGCCGGACAACGTCTGACCGGTATGGCGGTCGGTGTGCGGACTGAGCTGGCCATTGCCAAGGCAGTGGACAAGGGCGACCTCGACCCGGTGTCAGTCGAGCCGCTGCCGTCGCAGGCGCGGATTCTGCAGGCTCTCGTGCAGCTCGGTTTCCACTTCCGGTCGGCGGATCTGGAGGTCGGCCACCTGCACGGCGTGCAGCAGGAGCTGCCGTTCTATCAGGAGATCGAGTTCTATCCGCCGGGACAGCACGCGGGCGTGGTCAACGAGATCGAGCTGACCTTCGTGGCCAACCCGGGCGGCCTGGAGGTGATTGTCGAGGCAGACAAGCGCAGCGGCCGGTTCGGCGGTGGGGATGCCGTCGGGCGGTTCACCGTCACGCACGAGCAGGCCCTGCACACCGACTGGGCCAGCGAGATCGACCGCTGGATGAACAGCCTGTCTCAATACGGGCACCAGGGCTACCATCACGGCGAACACGGTCACGGCGGGTATGAGCATGGTGGCTACAGCCACGGCCATGGCGATCAGCACCAACATCACCGGGAAGGGCCGGGCATGGGCGCCGTGGTCGCGGCGGGTGCCGCGGGCGTGGTCGGTGGCTTCGTCGCCGCCGAGATCGTCGATGAGGTCTTCGATGACGACGAGGGCGGAGGCGACGAGGATTGGTGAGAACCGGCGTGATGAGGTAAGGGTCTGAAGCGGGGTCTCCGCGCATAGAGGGAGGGCAGAGACCCCGCACCGGCTACGCCTGCACCAGAAGTTTCGCGAGCAGGTCATCCAAGGTGACCAGCCCGCGCAAGGCGCCGTCGCTGTTCCTGACCAGGGCGATCTGGCTGTGTGCGGTACGCATCGCCGTAACCGCCTCGGAGATCACCGTGTCTGGCGAGACGGTGGGCGCGGGATGAGCCAGGCGACGTGCGGTGGTGGCGGTGCCCCGCGACCTGGCGAGGTAGGCGTCGCGAACGTGCAGGACGCCGCGCGGATTCTCCTCATCCCAGACGAGTAGGCGGGTGTGGCCGGTACGAGCCGACACGTCAATCACGTTCTGTGGGCTGGCGTCAGTCGGGACGCCCACGATGTCGTCGGTCTCGACGACGAGCGCTTCGATGGACGCGGTGGGCGCATCTAGGGCACGGGTGAGAACGCCGTGGTCGTCATCCTCGATGAGACCCAGCCGCCGCGACTCGCTCACCAGGTGCTGGAGCTGCGCGGGAGTACGCGGACTGGCGCCCCCTTCACGTGGCCGCAC
>NZ_JBHYJD010000119.1:0-2765 GCF_042740555.1 Nonomuraea sp. NPDC059007
TGTGATGTGACTGCGTGCCTTTTGAAGAATGAGCCTGCGAGTTATGGTGTGTGGCGAGGTTAACCCGTGTGGGGGAGCCGTAGCGAAAGCGAGTCTGAAGAGGGCGTTTGAGTCGCATGCTGTAGACCCGAAGCGGAGTGATCTACGCATGGGCAGGTTGAAGCTCAGGTAAGACTGGGTGGAGGACCGAACCCACCAGGGTTGAAAACCTGGGGGATGACCTGTGTGTAGGGGTGAAAGGCCAATCAAACTCCGTGATAGCTGGTTCTCCCCGAAATGCATTTAGGTGCAGCGTCGCGTGTTTCTTGCCGGAGGTAGAGCACTGGATGGCCGATGGGCCCGACAAGGTTACTGACGTCAGCCAAACTCCGAATGCCGGTAAGTGAGAGCGTGGCAGTGAGACTGCGGGGGATAAGCTTCGTAGTCGAGAGGGAAACAGCCCAGATCACCGACTAAGGCCCCTAAGCGTGTGCTAAGTGGGAAAGGATGTGGAGTCGCAGAGACAACCAGGAGGTTGGCTTAGAAGCAGCCACCCTTGAAAGAGTGCGTAATAGCTCACTGGTCAAGTGATTCCGCGCCGACAATGTAGCGGGGCTCAAGTACACCGCCGAAGTCGTGGCATTCAGTACCTTGTGTGCTGGATGGGTAGGGGAGCGTCGTGCAGCCGGTGAAGCAGCAGAGTGATCTAGTTGTGGAGGCTGTGCGAGTGAGAATGCAGGCATGAGTAGCGAATGCAGGGTGAGAAACCCTGCCGCCGGATGACCAAGGGTTCCTGGGCCAGGCTAATCCGCCCAGGGTAAGTCGGGACCTAAGGCGAGGCCGACAGGCGTAGTCGATGGACAACGGGTTGATATTCCCGTACCCGCTTCAATGCGCCCATACTGAACCTTTTGATGCTAAGAGTCCTTAAGCCATGGTTAAGGCCTTCGGGTCTGGCTGTGGCCGAACGCTCGAACCGATTGAGTAGTAGGTAAGCGATGGGGTGACGCAGGAAGGTAGTCCAGCCCAGGCGATGGTTGTCCTGGGGTAAGCATGTAGCCCGTGTCGTAGGCAAATCCGCGACACATGGAGGGTGAGATGTGATGCCGAGCCGATTGTGGCGAAGTGGATGATCCTATGCTGCCGAGAAAAGCCTCTAGTGAGTGTTGTGGCGGCCCGTACCCTAAACCGACTCAGGTGGTCAGGTAGAGAATACTAAGGCGATCGGGTGAACTGTGGTTAAGGAACTCGGCAAATTGCCCCCGTAACTTCGGGAGAAGGGGGACCTCTGCTGGTGATCAGGCTAGCTTTGTGAGCTGGTGGGGGTCGCAGTGGCCAGGGGGAAGCGACTGTTTACTAAAAACACAGGTCCGTGCGAAGTCGTAAGACGATGTATACGGACTGACGCCTGCCCGGTGCCGGAACGTTAAGGGGACCGCTTAGCCGACGCAAGTTGGCGAAGGTGAGAACTTAAGCGCCGGTAAACGGCGGTGGTAACTATAACCATCCTAAGGTAGCGAAATTCCTTGTCGGGTAAGTTCCGACCTGCACGAATGGCGTAACGACTTCCCCGCTGTCTCAACCGCAGACCCGGCGAAATTGCACTACGAGTAAAGATGCTCGTTACGCGCAGCAGGACGGAAAGACCCCGGGACCTTCACTACAGCTTGACATTGGCGTTTGGAGCGTCTTGTGTAGGATAGGTGGGAGACTGGGAAGCTGTCACGCTAGTGATGGTGGAGTCATTGGTGAAATACCACTCTGGTCGTTTTGAACGTCTAACTCTGGTCCGTGATCCGGATCGGGGACAGTGTCTGGTGGGTAGTTTAACTGGGGCGGTTGCCTCCTAAAGAGTAACGGAGGCGCCCAAAGGTTCCCTCAGCCTGGTTGGCAATCAGGTGTCGAGTGTAAGTGCACAAGGGAGCTTGACTGTGAGACTGACGGGTCGAGCAGGAGCGAAAGCTGGGACTAGTGATCCGGCATCGGCATGTGGAAGCGGTGTCGCTCAACGGCTAAAAGGTACCCCGGGGATAACAGGCTGATCTTCCCCAAGAGTCCATATCGACGGGATGGTTTGGCACCTCGATGTCGGCTCGTCGCATCCTGGGGCTGGAGTAGGTCCCAAGGGTTGGGCTGTTCGCCCATTAAAGCGGTACGCGAGCTGGGTTTAGAACGTCGCGAGACAGTTCGGTCCCTATCCGCTGCGCGCGCAGGAGACTTGAAAGGAGCTGTCCCTAGTACGAGAGGACCGGGACGGACGAACCTCTGGTGTGCCAGTTGTACCGCCAGGTGCACGGCTGGTTGGCTACGTTCGGAAGGGATAACCGCTGAAAGCATCTAAGCGGGAAGCTCGCCTTGAGATGAGGTCTCCCACCACGAGAGTGGGTAAGGCCCCCTAGAGACGATGGGGTTGATAGGCCGGAGGTGGAAGCACGGTAACGTGTGGAGCTGACCGGTACTAATAGGCCGAGGACTTGACCACAAAGCACACAGACCATCCGTTGTGCTGCGGGTCTGGTGGTTGCAGCGCTCTGTTACTCTTCGCCGGGTCCAGAGCAGCGCACACCAACGTACCGGCAGACCATGATGGGGTTCTGTTGCTCGCGTCCACTACGCAATTCTGAGACAGCAAGCAGTGTCTCGAAGGGTTGCGGCGGTTATGGCGGGAAGGAAACACCCGGTTACATTCCGAACCCGGAAGTTAAGCTTCCCAGCGCCGATGGTACTGCACTCGGGAGGGTGTGGGAGAGTAGGTCACCGCCGCACAAAAACATGCAAGAGGAGAA
>NZ_JBHYJD010000120.1:0-2098 GCF_042740555.1 Nonomuraea sp. NPDC059007
GCTGGAGCGCTACCAGCGTCGAACGAGCAGACTCACCGGGCAACTGGGCGCAGTGGTCAAGGAACTGGCCGGCCGGGCGGGTGCACGACTGTCAGCGGTCCTGGCCATCACGATCTCGAGGTCCACGGCACTGCGCCTGCTCATGCGAGTGCCGCTGCCACCGCTGCGGATCCCGCGCGTGCTGGGGGTCGATGACCTCGCGCTCAAACGCCGCCACCGTTACGCCACCATCCTCACCGACGCCGAGACCGGCGAGCGGATCGATGTCCTGCCCGGCCGCGGTACCGACGTCCTGGAGACATGGCTGTGCTCCCACCCGGGGGTAGAGATCGTCTGCCGCGACGGCTCAGGCGCCTACGGCGAGGCGATTCGACGCGCCCTGCCGGACGCGGTGCAGGTCGGCGACCGATGGCACCTGTGGGCGAACCCCTGCGACAAGACCCTCGCTGAAGTTCGCTCCCACAGCGCCTGCTGGGCCACGGTCAACCCGCCCCGGCCCGCCGGCATGCGTGAACAGACCACGCGCGAGCGCCGGCAGCAGATCCACGACCTACGGGACAAGGGCGCCGGCCTCCTGGAGCGCACCCGCCGCCTGAACCCGTCCCTGAACACCGTCAAACGCTACGCCCGCACCCGCGAGCCCGAGGCCCTGCGCCGTGCCCCCCGCTACCAGCCCACCCTCATCGACCCCTACCCCGATCACCTGCGAGAACGGCGCGCCGCCGACCCCGCCGTCCCGGTTCGGCAACTGTTCCGCGAGATCAAAGAGCTGGGCTACACCGGCAGCCTCAACCTGCTCTACCGCTACATCACCCAAGGCCGAGCCGAAGGACAACGGCCTGTCACCACCCCGCGCCGCCTGGCACGCCTCCTGCTCACCCACCCCGACCGGCTCCGCGATAGCGACACCCAACTACGGCAGGAACTCACGGCCGTCTGCCCCGAACTGACCGCACTCTCCCACCATATCCGCAGCTTCGCCGAACTCCTCACCCCGGCCGAGGGCAACGACGCCAAGCTCACCACCTGGATCACCACCCTGCGAGCCGCTGACCTGCCCCACCTGCACGGCTTCGCCAACGGCCTCGAACTCGACCGCGACGCCGTGAACGCCGCCCTCACCCTCCCGCATCGCAACGGCCGAACCGAAAGCGTCAACACCCGCACGAAAAGGATCATGCGCCAGATGCACGGCCGGGCCGGGTTCGACCTTCTTCGCCACCGCATCCTGCCGAAGTGAAGATCACTCGGCGCCACCACCGATTACGGGCCAGAGCCGTTCTTCTTCTTTGTACAGTCCCTGGTGCGAGGAGTCTTGTGGGGCCCAGGTGAGTTGAGCGAGAGGTCCGATTCACGCCAGCGGGAATCCGGGACACTAGAGATGCTCGGGTCATGAGCACGGTAAAGACGTCAGAGACCCAGGTCGGCGGGGAGCAGTCAGGCCGACAGCGAGCTGATGATGCGTGGACGGTCATGGAGAGGTTCTACGCGGCCGAGGCCGCGTACGTGGCCACGGGCGGTTTCGGTAAGGCCAGCTACGAACCCGTTGCTGCTTTGCTGGACCCGGAGGTGGTGCTGTACCAGGCTCCAGGACTGCCGTTCACCGGAACCGGGGTCTGGCGTGGACATGAGGAGATGGAGCGATTTCTGGCCGTTTTCAGTGAGGTCTGGGAGGCGATGGAGTTCCTGGAACAACAACATTGGGGGGACACCAACACCGTCATCGTACGGAATCGGGTCCGCTTCCGGGCCCGCGCCACCGGCAAGCAGGTCGACACCTTGATCATGCAACTGGTCACCGTGCGGGATGGACGCATGCTGGAATGCCGCCCGTTCTATTGGGATCCCCAAGCCATCGCTGAGGCTTGTCGGCTCGACGGCGATGACACGTGACCACGGACAGGCGAACCATCGGGGTTGGGTGTGGATCCTTCTCAGGGATTGGCTGAGCTGGTGTGTTGCGGATGAGTAGCGTCCACTCCGGGTGAGGTGTAGCGGAGCGCGTCTGCCATGCCATAGTCGGTAGGTGAATCACCGCTCCCGCTCCTGGATCCGGCGACGGCTGCGTTCGCTGGCGTGGCTCGAGTTGCTTAACATC
>NZ_JBHYJD010000121.1:0-1538 GCF_042740555.1 Nonomuraea sp. NPDC059007
AGGTGGTTGGGCCACGGGCTTCGGGTGTTGCCGACTTTCGTGACGTGACGGGCGGTGTGTACAAGGCCCGGGAACGTATTCACCGCAGCGTTGCTGATCTGCGATTACTAGCGACTCCGACTTCATGGGGTCGAGTTGCAGACCCCAATCCGAACTGAGACCGGCTTTTAGGGATTCGCTCCACCTTGCGGTTTAGCAGCCCTCTGTACCGGCCATTGTAGCATGTTTGCAGCCCAAGACATAAGGGGCATGATGACTTGACGTCATCCCCACCTTCCTCCGAGTTGACCCCGGCAGTCCCCCATGAGTCCCCACCACCTCCGAAGAGGCGTGCTGGCAACATGGAGCAAGGGTTGCGCTCGTTGCGGGACTTAACCCAACATCTCACGACACGAGCTGACGACAGCCATGCACCACCTGTCACCCGATCCGAAGAGGGCCACATCTCTGCAGCTTTCCGGGCGATGTCAAGCCTTGGTAAGGTTCTTCGCGTTGCGTCGAATTAAGCAACATGCTCCGCCGCTTGTGCGGGCCCCCGTCAATTCCTTTGAGTTTTAGCCTTGCGGCCGTACTCCCCAGGCGGGGCGCTTAATGCGTTAGCTCCGGCACGGAGATCGTGGAAGATCCCCACACCTAGCGCCCAACGTTTACAGCGTGGACTACCAGGGTATCTAATCCTGTTCGCTCCCCACGCTTTCGCTCCTCAGCGTCAGGTAAGGCCCAGCAAGCCGCCTTCGCCACCGGTGTTCCTCCTGATATCTGCGCATTTCACCGCTACACCAGGAATTCCACTTGCCCCTACCTACCTCTAGCCGGCCCGTATCCACCGCAGACCCGCAGTTAAGCTGCGGGCTTTCACGGCAGACGCGACCAGCCACCTACGAGCTCTTTACGCCCAATAATTCCGGACAACGCTTGCGCCCTACGTATTACCGCGGCTGCTGGCACGTAGTTAGCCGGCGCTTCTTCTGCAGGTACACGTCAACTTCGTCCCTGCTGAAAGAGGTTTACAACCCGAAGGCCGTCATCCCCCACGCGGCGTCGCTGCGTCAGGCTTCCGCCCATTGCGCAATATTCCCCACTGCTGCCTCCCGTAGGAGTCTGGGCCGTGTCTCAGTCCCAGTGTGGCCGGTCGCCCTCTCAGGCCGGCTACCCGTCGTCGCCTTGGTAGGCCACTACCCCACCAACAAGCTGATAGGCCGCGAGCCCATCCCCAACCGAAAAAACTTTCCACCACCACCCGATGCCGGGAGTGGTCGTATCCGGTATTAGACCCAGTTTCCCGGGCTTATCCCAGAGTCAGGGGCAGGTTGCTCACGTGTTACTCACCCGTTCGCCGCTCGAGTACCCCGAAGGGCCTTTCCGCTCGACTTGCATGTGTTAAGCACGCCGCCAGCGTTCGTCCTGAGCCAGGATCAAACTCTCCATAAGATGTTTGACACTAGCAAAAACTCATCATATTCCAGACGAGGTGTTGCATGAAATACTTCATGCACTGGCTTTTAACACACTGTTGAGTTCTCAAGAAACGGACGCGT
>NZ_JBHYJD010000122.1:0-1370 GCF_042740555.1 Nonomuraea sp. NPDC059007
GCCCTACCTTTCTGAGTAGGCACTCCCGTTACGCCAGGGGCTGAGCGCGCTGCTGAGCCTGGAGAGGCAAGATCGGGATGTGCGGGTGAGGCAGGGATGGCTTTCATGCCGGCTGCCGTCGATGGCTCAGGTGGCTGTGCCCCCTGCCTCACCGCTTCTCCTTGACCGCTGATTGGGCACTGCGATCGATCGCTATGTAGGGCAAGGCCGGCGGGGAGTTGCAGCACGCGAAGGTAGCTGAAGGGGGAACGATGGCTGTTGCCGTGGGAATCGATGTCGCCAAGGAGTTCCACTGGGCGGAGATCAAGGTCGCTGGGACCGGTCAGGTGCTGGTCAGTCGCCGGGTGGACAACACCCCGGCCGGCATCGCCGCCCTGATCGAGCAGATCGAGGCGGCCCAGGCCGAGCACGGCGGCGCCCGGGTGGGCATCGACTTGCTGGGCGGGATCGCCGGGCTGCTGGAGGCGATGCTGGTCGCCGCCGAGCTGACCGTCGTGCATGTGCCGGGGCTGGCGGTGGCCCGAGCCCGGCGCGCGACGACCGGCGGGGAGCGCAAGAGCGATCCCAAGGACGCGAAGGTGATCGCGGACCAGGTGCGGATGCGTGATGACCTGCGGCCGGTGACCGCGATGCGCGCTGAGGACACCGCGTTGCGGCTGCTGGCAGGGCGCCGTAGTGACCTGGTACGCGATCAGACCCGCCGCATCGGCCGCCTGCGTGACCTGCTGACCTCGATCCATCCCGGCCTGGAACGCCGTGTGGATGCCACCGGCAAGCTGGGATTGTGGCTGCTGGCCCGCTATGTCACCGCCACCGAGATCCGCACCGCCGGACGAGCCGGGCTGATCGCCTATCTGCGTGGTGCGGGCCGGGTGAAGACCACCACGATCCAGGCGCTGGCCGAGGCGGCCCTGGCTGCCGCGCACGCCCAGCAGGTCCAGTTGCCCGGCGAGCAGGTCGCCGCTGACATCGTGCGCGAGCTGGCCGACGAAGCGCTGAGCACCCGCGAGCGGATCAAAGCCACCGACAACCGCCTGGCCGAGGTGCTCGATAGCCACCCTGACGCGGCCCTCATCCGCAGCATGCCGGGGATGGGGGCCACCTTGACCGCGGAGTTGCTGGGCACCACCGGCGGCATCGCACGCTTTCCCAGCGCTGACCAGCTCGCCTCGGCCGCGGGCCTGGCCCCGGTCCTCCAACAGTCCGGCAAGGTCCGCTACCTGCAACGCGCCACCGCGGGCGACAAGGCCCTCAAACGCGTCTTCTACCAGTCGGCCTTCGTCGCCATCTCCTGCGACCCGGCCAGCCGCGCTTTCTACGAGCGCAAACGCGCCGAGGGCAAGCGGCACCACCAGGCACTCATCGCCCTG
>NZ_JBHYJD010000123.1:0-1313 GCF_042740555.1 Nonomuraea sp. NPDC059007
AAGGTGGTGACCGGGATCGATGATCATTCGCGGTTCGTGGTGTGTGCCGCCATCGTGGCGCGGGCCACCTCCGGGCCGGTGTGTGCGGCGCTGCGGGCGGCACTGGCCGCGCACGGGGTGCCCGAGCAGATCCTCACCGACAACGGCAAGGTGTTCACCGCCCGGTTCGGTCCCGGTCCCGGTCCGGTGGCCTTCGATCGGATCTGCACCGACAACGGGATCAAGCACCTGCTCACCGCGCCGTACTCGCCGACCACCACCGGGAAGGTGGAGCGACTGCACAAGACCATGCGGCGCGAGCACTTCACCGAGTGTGATCGCCGGTATGCCACCGTGGCCCAGGCTCAGGCGGCGCTGGATGCCTGGGTGCAGATCTACAACACCACCCGGCCGCACCAGGCGCTGGGCGGCGGCTCGCCGATCGAGCGGTTCCGGCTGGCCGCCCAGCAGGCGGCACCGGTGCAGGCCGGCGAGCAGGCGGCCGAGCCGATCCAGGCGGCGGGGTCGCTGCCAGAGCCCGACGGCGCATCTTCGCGAGGGCAGGGGCGGCGCACCGCCCGGCCGCCGGGCATCACCCGCTGGGTCGACCAGCACGGGCGGATCTCGCTGGCCGGCGCCACATACCGGGTCGGCCCGGTCTTCGCCGGGGAATTGGTGGAGGTGGTGGCCGGCGATGGGCTGGTGGAGGTGCTGCACCGCGGTGTGCTGGTGGCCACCCACGTGCAGCGGGCCAGGTCCGGCGGCAAGGGCACCCGGGCCCAACCGGTGCACCGGGCGCGGGCGCCCAGCACCGGCCCGGTGGTGACCCGGGTCGCCGACCGCGACGGCGGCGTGTCGTTCGCCGGCACCATGTACCAGGCGGGCCGGGCCTGGGCCCGGCGCAGCATCCAGGTGTCGATCGTGGCCGGGTCGGTGCAGCTGTCCGTCGATGAGGTGGTGATCCGGGTGCATCCGATCCGGCACGACCGGGCCAAGGAACACGGCGCGTTCGCCACCCCGGGCGGCCGCCCGCGCAAGCCCAAGCCCAAGCCCAAGGACCTGGCCTCCGCCCGGATCCCCTCGACCGGACCTTAACCTGGCCCCAGGCCCGCCCCGGGCTGCCCCGCCGGGTCAGAATGCAGGCTCTCGGGCCCACGGTCAAGGGCGCCTACGGCGTCGCTGCGCGATGGGCTACGCCCACCCTGGACAGCGGGCCCGTTCCCCCGCCCGGCAGGCGGCTAGCGGGGAGCCAGGGAAACGTCTTGGCACTCCTCATCTCTGCCTGTCGCACAGCTACCGGAACTCCACCGTCGCGCGGGTACCGGAACTTGACA
>NZ_JBHYJD010000124.1:0-1310 GCF_042740555.1 Nonomuraea sp. NPDC059007
ACCCGCACATCCCGATCTTGCCTCTCCAGGCTCAGCAGCGCGCTCAGCCCCTGGCGTAACGGGAGTGCCTACTCAGAAAGGTAGGGCGGCATGACTTTCGCACAGACGCTCCACGCGGAGTGGATCAAGTTCCGCAGCCTGCGCTCCACCTGGTACACGCTGGCCACCCTGCTCGTCGTCGGCCTCGGCATCACGGCCCTGTCGATGGGCGCCGCCGGGGCGGACCAGGCCGAGTCCCCGCAGGACTGGGATCCGACCGGCCGCAGCCTGACGACGTACATCGTGGCCCAGCTGATCATCGGGGTGCTGGGCATCCTGGTCGTCACCTCGGAGTACGCGACCGGGCTCATGTCGACCACGCTCAGCGCCACGCCGCGCCGGCATCGGCTGCTGGCGGCCAAGGTCGTGGTGGCCACGGCGGTCGCCCTGGTGGCCGGTCAGGTGCTGATGTTCGCCGCGTTCTTCCTCGGGCAGGCCGTGCTCATCACGCAGGAGGTGCCGAACGCGCGGCTCGGCGACGCCGGTGTGCTGTCGGCCGTGACGGGCGGCGGGATCTACCTGTCGGCGATCGCGCTGCTCGCGGTCGGACTCGGCACGATCATGCGGGCCACGGCGGGAGCGCTGGCGACCCTGGTGGGGATCGTCTTCCTGGTTCCTGCTCTTCAGGGCCTGTTCCCTCCGTGGACGCAGGGGCTGTTCGCGTTCTGGCCCACGAAGGGGGCGGCCGCGATCTTCGCCACGGTCCCGGACCCGGCCTACCCGGAGCCCTGGCTGAACCTGGGCGGGATGTGCCTCGGGGTCGCCGTCGTACTGGCCGCCGCGTTCGCGGTCTTCCAGCGCCGCGACGTGTGAACCGGGCCTCCGTATCCTGGCCCTCGTGCGAGCATCAGGACAGGCCATGACACCGGCGGAGGGCGGCGAGCGGCTGCTGGTGGTGGACGACGAGGCCACCGTCCGCGAACTGCTGGCGGCCACGCTGCGGTTCGCCGGGTTCCGGGTGAGCTCGGCGGCGACCGGCGCCGAGGCGGTCGCCGCCGCCAGGGCGGAGCCGCCCGACCTGGTGCTGCTCGACGTCATGCTGCCGGACATGGACGGGTTCGAGGTGGTGGGCCGGCTGCGTGAGCTGCGTCCCGAGGGAGGCGGCGGACCGGTGCCGGTCCTGTTCCTGACCGCCCGCGACCGCCAGGCCGACAAGGTCACCGGGCTCTCCCTCGGCGCCGACGACTACGTGACCAAGCCGTTCGACCTGCAGGAGCTGATCGCCCGGATCCGCGCGATCCTGCGCCGTACCACGGGCCACCAGCCCGGCG
>NZ_JBHYJD010000125.1:0-1257 GCF_042740555.1 Nonomuraea sp. NPDC059007
TTGGCCGAGTTGAGCGTGTCGACCAGGCCCGCCTTCTTGACCGCGGTGACCAGCGTGGACAGCACGGGGTAAGGACTCACCATCAGCCTCACCGGCGCCAACGACAAGCTCGCACAGATCGGCAGAAAGCGCCCGGCCGCCGTCAACCTCGGCATCCCCGCTTTCCGCGAGACCTCAAGCCGCACCACCGACGTCCCAATCACGCCAGTCAGGAGCCCGCAATGAACGATCTTGAACAGGCGCCCCGCCTGCCACAGAAGAGTATGAAGATCACCGTCAGGGTTTGGCTTGGCAGGATGATCGGTCGTGCTGGTCGGTCGGTCCATGTCGCCGTAGCGAATGCGTTCGTTATGCGTAAATTGGTCAGCTTGCTATTACCGGCAAGAGCGCGAGATACAGGACCAGCAGCAGGATGGACTCGGGCCGGCTGAGACGTTTGCCACGGGCGAGTAGTGCCCAGGTGAAGCCGCTGATTCCGGCCATGGCCAGGATGACGAGCACGTTCAGCGGGGCCGCGGTCTGGGCGGTGAAGGCGATGATCGCGCCCCCGGCGAGGCTGTTGACGAGGTTGCTGCCGAGCAGGTTGCCCACCAAGAGGTCGCCGTCGCCGCGGCGTTGTGCCTGGATGGAGGTGACCAGCTCGGGTAGCGAGGTGCCGAGGGCGACCAGGGTGAAGCCCACGACCTGTGCCGAGACGCCGAATTGGATGGCCAGCTCGGCCGCGTTGTCCACCAGGAGCTGGGCGCCCAGCACGGTTCCGGCGAGTCCGAGCAGGGTTCGGAGGCTTTCGACAGGCAAGCGAGGTTTTCCTGCCGCGTTCAGGTAGTCGGTGGTCTCGGCGGCGACCGCATCGTGCGGCGCGGCGCGGGCGAAGCGCAGCAGCAGCATGATCGAACCGATCAGGGCCAGGGTCAGCATGATGGCGCCGGTACGCCACAGGCCGTACATCAGGACCGCGCCGAAGATCGTCACCGCCGCGACCGACAGTGGTGCCTCCCGCCGCAGGATCGAGGAGCGTACGGCCAGCGGTGCGACGAGCCCGGCCACGCCGAGGATCAGGGTCAGGTTGAGAATGTTGGAACCCACCAGGCTGGCCGCGGCCAGGTCGACCTCGCCGCGGATGCTTGCCGTACCGGCGACGACCAGTTCGGGAGCGCTGGTGCCGAAGCCGATGACGACCACGCCCACCACGACCGGCTGGATGCCGAGCCGTTCGGCCAGTCTGCCGGAGCCGAGCACCAGATGGTCGGCGGCGAA
>NZ_JBHYJD010000126.1:0-1103 GCF_042740555.1 Nonomuraea sp. NPDC059007
TGTTCTGTCCTGAGAGGTTAGGTACGCGGTTGGCGGGTGGTTGGCCGCCGAGTGCGGTGTGGCCGCGGTGGTGATTGTAGGCGTGTAGCCAGGGGCCGAGTGCTTGGCGGCGGTCGGCCTCGCTGGTGTAGGGCTGGGCGTAGGCCCATTCTTCGAGCAGGGTGCGGTTGTAGCGTTCGACTTTGCCGTTGGTCTGGGGGCGGTAGGGGCGGGTGCGTTTGTGGGTGATGCCGGCCGTGTGCAGGGTGTCGCGCCAGAGGTGGGAGCGGTAGCAGGAGCCGTTGTCGGTCAGTACCCGGTGGATGGTGATGCCGCAGTGGGTGAAGTAGGCGTGGGCGCGTTGCCAGAAGGCGACGGCGCTTTCCTTGGTCTCGTCGGGCAGGATCTCGGTGTAGGCCAGGCGGGAGTGGTCGTCGACGGCGTTGTGCAGGTAGCCGTAGCCGAGGTTGGCGCGGCCGGGTGTGGTGCGGGGGCGGGCGGGGTCGCGGTGGGCGGCGCTGTTGCGGCTGCCGGTGGCCCGGCCGTGTATCTTGTGGCCGCCGCCGTCGGGGATGTTGCCGAGTTTCTTGATGTCGACGTGGATGAGGTCGCCCGGCTGGGCGTGTTCGTAGCGGCGGATGGTCCGGCCGGTGGCCCGGTCCAGGTGGCGCAGGCGGGTCATCCGGTAGCGGGTCAGGACGCGGTGCACGGTGGAGGGGTGCAGGCCGAGCAGGTAGCCGATGCGGGCCGGTCCCCATCGGCGCAGCACCCGGACTTTGATGATGCGTCGTTCGGTGCGGGTGGGCAGGCGGGCCGGGCTGTGGTGCGGGCGGCTGGAGCGGTCGCTCATGCCCGCGACGCCGTGGGTTCGGTAGCGGCCGGCCCAGCGCCGGGCTGTGGTGACGGCGACCTGGAAGCGTTCGGCGGCCCGGCGCAGCGGCCAGCCGTCCTCGACGATGCAGCGGGCCAGGCGCAGGCGTCCGAGCTCGGTCAGCGGAGCGTTACGGTGAGACATGAAGGGCTTTCTGGTTCACGGTGCAGATCTCGCAATCCACACCGAACCCGGAAGCCCTTCCTTATGCCAAACCGATCAACCCCTGTACCTAACCTCCGTGGTCAGTACA
>NZ_JBHYJD010000127.1:0-1062 GCF_042740555.1 Nonomuraea sp. NPDC059007
CGCGAGCGCTTACTGAGCGTGCCGGGTCGGGTGGCCGCGTTCGCCTTCGGCCGCGGCACCCTGTTCACCGGCACGGGCGAGGGCCGGGTCAGCGTGTGGAGCCTGCGTACCCGATCGCTGGTCAGGAGTTTCAGCGTCGCGGACGGAAGCGAGGGCGACCTCCCGCCGGTGGCGCTGGCCGCGGCCGGATCCAGGTTGATCGCCCAGCACGGTTCGCTGAGTGTGTGGGATCCCGGCACCGGCCGCCGGGCCGGCCGTCCGATCGCCCCCTGGGTGGAGCCGCGGGAGAGCGACGACGTGGGGCCGTACGCGAGCAAGGTCGGCACGATCGAGGTCGTGGCCACGACCGTGTACGGCGTCACCGAGGGCGAGCTGCGCTCCTGGGATCTGCGCGAGCGGAGTTTTCTGCGCAACTATCTCGCCGGACGTCAGGGGGAGGCGACCTACATCGCTTTCGCCGCCGGGGCGGGATTCGTCGCCGCAGCGGAGGAAACCGGCTCGGGCCGCCGGGTGGTGATCTGGGACGCGGCCTCCCAGCGGCGCGCGCGGACGCTCACCGGCCACGTGCTGAGCGTCACCACGCTGGCCGCGGGCACGCTGAACGGGGCACCGGCCCTGCTGAGCGGGAGCGCGGACAACACGATCAGGCTGTGGGACCCGGGCACGGGGCGGGAGCTGGGCCGGACGGAGTCGGCCGGTCCCGTCCGGCCGGTGCACCGCATCGTGCCCGCCACCGTCGGCGGCAGGCCGCTCGCGCTGACCGCGGACGGGGACGGTCTTCTGCGGTTGTGGGACCTGCGCGGCCGTACCCTGGTGCGCAGGTCCTTCAGGTTCGCGCCCGCCGGCGAGGACGGGGTGGACGTCCGCGGCCTGGCCGTGACCGAATTGGGCGGCGGGCCGGTCGCCGTCGTCGCGCACCGCGACCTCATGATCGTGGACCTGTCGACGTTGACCGCGGTCCGCACCCTGCCCGGCCTGGGGGAATTCCAGCTCCTGCGGCGCGACGGCCGGCCCGCCGTCGTGGCCAGGGAGGCGCGCGAGGACCGGGCGAGGTTGTCGACC